>NZ_CALCLB010000016.1:0-323978 GCF_937966165.1 uncultured Odoribacter sp. | reverse complement strand
TTTCCGATTTTTTTTGATAAATAAAATACTGATTATT
Source organism: uncultured Odoribacter sp. (assembly GCF_937966165.1). Classification (NCBI taxonomy): domain Bacteria; kingdom Pseudomonadati; phylum Bacteroidota; class Bacteroidia; order Bacteroidales; family Odoribacteraceae; genus Odoribacter; species uncultured Odoribacter sp. The sequence continues at coordinate 323,941 of NZ_CALCLB010000016.1, read as the reverse complement.
TTAAGAGATTGATAATAAACATAATAAATATAGAAATTCTCAACAAGAAAATTCTTCTTCCTCCCGTTTATCGACTTCCTATAAGAAGTGAACCTTCTCATTTCTTTTAAAAAAGATGCTGGTAAATTATTCTTACTTTTCGTATATTTGTCCGCTCAGTATTGCGTGCTATCAGAATTTTCAGCCCGCAATTTTCACAAATAGTCAATTAAATCTGGAAATAAATGGCACAAATACCTTCCATTCCCAAAGGAACAAGAGATTATTCACCGGAAATTATGGTGAAAAGAAATTATATATTTGATACAATCAAAAATGTTTTCCGGCTATACGGTTATATGCCTCTGGAAACGCCGGCGATGGAAAATCTCACCACTCTCTTGGGAAAATACGGAGACGAGGGAGATAAATTACTATTTAAGATCCTCAATTCCGGTAACTTCCTTTCCGACGTTTCCGGTACGGAATTACAGGAGAAGAATATTTCTAAACTGACTAACAAAATTTCAGAGAAAGGACTTCGTTACGATTTAACTGTTCCCTTTGCCCGTTTTGTTGTTCAGCATCAATCCGAAATCAGTTTTCCGTTTAAACGTTATCAAATACAACCCGTTTGGAGGGCCGACCGTCCACAAAAAGGCCGTTACCGCGAGTTTTATCAATGTGATGTCGACGTTATCGGAAGCGATTCACTGCTTAATGAAGTAGAATTGATTCAAATTGTAAATGAAGTTTACCAAAGATTAAAAATCAATGTCCGTTTACTGATTAACAACCGGAAAATATTAGCGGGGATTGCAGAAATTATTGGTTATCCTGAAAAATTAACTGATATTACGGTGGCAATCGACAAAATGGAGAAAATCGGCCGGGAAGCTGTCCATCAGGAATTACATGAAAGAGGGGTTTCCGAAGAAGGAATTTCCAAACTGCAACCCATTTTAGACCTGAAAGGGAGCAATGAAGAAAAATTAATACAATTACAGGAGGTTCTCGCTCAAAGTGCAACCGGCTTAAAGGGAGTAGAGGAACTCAGTCAGGTTTTCCAATATTTGAAAACTTTAAAAATTTCTATCGATATTCAGCTTGATCTTACCCTTGCCCGGGGGTTGAGCTACTATACCGGAGCAATTTTTGAAGTAAAAGCCCTGGATGCAGCAATCGGCAGCATCACAGGAGGAGGACGCTATGATGACCTGACAGGTATTTTTGGCCTGAAAAATGTATCAGGAGTAGGTATTTCGTTCGGAGCAGACCGTATTTACGATGTTATGAATCAACTGAACTTATTTCCGTCGGATTCCAACACCACCACACAGATTCTATTTGTAAATTTCGGTCCCCGGGAAGAACGGTTCTGTTTACCTTACCTGCAAGAATTGCGCCACCGAGGTATCAATGCCGAGCTGTATCCGGACGTAGCTAAAATGAAAAAACAAATGGCTTATGCTGATAAGAAAGGAATTCCTTTCGTCGCCCTGATTGGAGAAAATGAGATCAATTCCGGGATTGTCTCTTTGAAAAACATGCTGAGCGGGGAACAAAAAAATATTAAGTTGAACGAATTAGCAGCGGAATTAAAAAAATAAACGATTTATAGCTAACGGGACAATCTTATGCTGATATATAAAAAAGAACACCGGCCTTTAAAAAGTCATGGGTTTGATACCCGATGTCCTTGATTTCTGTTTATATACGCAGCAATCTGAATCCGGTATGTTCCGGAAACACCTATACATTTAATTTTATTCTAATTCCATCATCATGAAACATTATATTTCCCCAGCACCGCTAACGTTTGAAATAATCGATAATATTTTACGTAAAGGGTATAAATTAGCTCTTTCGGAAGAAAGCAAAAAATTAATCTGTGACTGTAAGGCCTACCTGGACCATAAAATTGCAACTTCAGAAAAGCCGCTTTACGGAATCACAACGGGTTTTGGCTCTCTTTGCAAAATCAGTATTTCCACGGAAGATTTAAGTCAATTACAAGCCAATTTGGTGATGTCGCATGCTTGCAGTATAGGAGAGCCGATAGCGAAAGATATCATTCGCCTGATGCTTCTCTTAAAAGCGCATGCGTTATCGCTGGGAAAATCCGGTGTACAATTGGCGACAGTGGAACGAATTATAGATATGTATAATCACGATGTTATCCCTGTCGTACGGGAATTGGGTTCTTTAGGGGCTTCCGGCGACCTGGCACCATTGGCTAATCTTTTTCTTCCCCTGATCAATGAAGGAAATGTATATTATAAAGACAAAATCCGGGAAGCCAAAGACGTAAACGCTGAATTAGGCTGGGAACCCATTGCTTTAGGTGCAAAAGAAGGATTGGCTTTATTAAACGGAACCCAGTTTATGAGTGCTCACGCTGTCTATGCACTGCTGAAAGCTTTCAAAATTGTAAAATACGCAGATATTATCGGAGCCATTTCCTTAGATGCATACGACGGACGTATTGATCCGTTTTTACCTCAGATACAAGCAGCCCGTCCTCATCCGGGACAGATAGAAACGGCCCGCAATATCCGCACCTTACTGGAAGGGTCCGAATTTCAGAAAAAGGAAAAAGTACGGGTACAAGATCCCTACTCTTTCCGCTGTATGCCCCAGGTACATGGAGCTTGTAAAGATACGGTAATGTATGTAGCTTCCGTTGTCGAACGGGAAATCAATTCTGTTACCGACAATCCGACAATTTTTACAGAAGAGGATATGATTATCTCCGGCGGGAACTTTCACGGTGAACCTCTGGCTTTAATATTAGATTTTTTAAGTATCGCTTTAGCAGAATTGGGAAGCATATCTGAAAGACGTACTTACCGGTTAATCTCCGGAGACCGGGGCAATTTACCCGAATTTCTCGTCGCTAATCCGGGATTAAATTCCGGATTTATGATCCCTCAGTACGCCGCTGCCGCTATCGTCAGCAAAAACAAACAATTGTGTACTCCCTGCAGTGTCGATTCCATACCTTCTTCCAACGAACAGGAAGATCATGTCAGCATGGGAGGAAATGCTGCCACTAAAACAATAAAAGTTTCCGAAAATGTAGAACGGATCTTAGCCATTGAACTTTTAAACGCAGCCCAAGCCATTGACTTGCAACGTCCGACTCAGACTTCCCCTTACCTGGAAGATTTTCTGAGAGAATTCAGAACCGCAGTCCCTTTTAATGCAGAAGACCGCGTCATGTATAAAGATATCGATACAGCAACCGAATTTTTACAGGCCGGAGATTTCGGCGGGAATAAATAAACTTTTAATTTTTAATTCTGCCCGGATTCAACAAAATTCAATACTGCTTTAAACAGAATCCGGGCAGAATATTTCAATAACAAACAACGCTTTATCCCCAACAGCCTAAACCCTGTCTTTTTCTGTTCTCTTCAGACACTTGAACATTTGAACAATTATACTTTTTAAACATCAGAACGCTTAAATCTTTTCTCCCCTTAAAATTCCGTTATTATTTATATCCGGAAAAAATATTCTTAAAATATTTCTTTATTTTTATGGAATTATTGTTTTTACACTATCTTTAAAATACAAGGTCCGTAAAGACAAGTTAAAGACAACTGTAAACAACATAAACGACAAAGCATAAATATCATGAAAACAGTATTCCTCTGCATTTTATTATGTATTTCGTATTCAGGTTTTTCTCAAACCGACTGGAAAAAACTATGCGATGAAAAACCTAAAACGGCTTTAGCCAAAGCGGAAAAAATGTATAATGAGGCTTTACAAGAAAATAATGGGCCGAAACTGATACAAGCACTCACCATTAAAGTTTACTGTAACTCTCTAATCGATCCGGAATCCATTGTTCCTTTCTTTCAGCAAATAGAAGAACTGATAATAAATTTAAAAAATCCGGCAGAGAAAAGCATTTTACACAGTATATTAGCGGAATATTACCAGGGCTATTATAGCCAGCATGCATATCAAATCAATCAACGTACTCCCTTAACCAATTTTGTACCCGAAGACATAAAAGAATGGAGCGGTAATCTCTTCATTGAAAAAATCTTCAATCATGCATTATTAGCATTGGAACCCCGAACCGATCTGGAAAAAATACCCGTCAGCACGTATAACTTAATTTTGAAAACCGGTCCGGACTCTCCATTATTGCGGCCTACCTTATACGATTTTTTATGTTACAGGAGTATTCAACAACTCCGGAGTTGCGAGTCCTTTCCAATTAACCGCTTTTTCCCCCAGCAATCTGTCTCTAATCCGGATATTTTATCAACAGCGTCCCAATTTATCTCTATGCCTTGGAAGGCAAAACCCTACGATATTGCTTCCCATATTATTGAGATTTACCAAAATTTATTGAAATTCAGATTATCTGTTCCGAATCGTCCGGCCTTTTTAATAGCGGATCTGGACCGTTTAATGTATGGACAAGAAATTCTGCCAAACGACTCCCTTTACCTTTCCCGTTTGCAAGAACTGGAAAAAGATTTCTCCGGTATTCCTTATAGTGTAGAAGTGCTTTATGAAGAAGCTCAATTTTATTATTGGAAAAGGCCTTACCCCGGGCCTACCCTCAGTGATATAAAAAAAGCTCTCTGTTATTGCGAAAAAGGTATAAAAGAATATCCTGATTATGAAAGAATAGGTTTATTGAAAAATCTGAAAAAACAAATTGAAACCCCGGAACTGCGTATTTCGCTTCCCGAAACTATTTATCCGGACGTTTCCTTTCCCTTAAAAGCTGAATATAAAAACATTACTCAAATAAAACTCCATATTTCACAAATTTTGGAGTCGACTCAGAACTATGAACAGAAAAAAAACAGTAAAACTCCTTTTAACACCCGGGATATTTATACAAAAACGTACGCATTATCTTCCCAGCTGATTGAACACGACACGTCTTTTTCTCTACCGGCTCTGAAAAGCGGAATGTATGAAATCACAACGGAAGCGAATGGAAAGAAAACAAATCAAATGATGTTTATCGTCAATGATCTTTTCACCGTTACTCAAATTGAAAACGACCACCGGGTCCGGTTTATGATCCGGGACAAACAAAGCGGGCAACCTATCCCGAACGCGACCATTCGCATTTATCAGGCAACAGAAAAGCAATATCCGCCTTTAGCCCATCTGACTTCTCTTACTCAATTGAAAACAGATAAATATGGGATGGCCACTTTAAAACTCGTTTATAATAATAAAAAATACAAACAATTTTATTACGAGGTGACAAATGAACAAAACCCCAATAATTATATTCACTCTTACTATTATAACCCCTATTTCTTTAATAAAAGAAATCCGGAAGTTCAAAATGTAACTTTTTTTACAGACCGCAAGATTTATCGTCCGGGACAAACAGTATTGTTCAGCGGCATAGCCTGGACTTCTTCCCAAGATACCGCCGTACTCAATATGGGAAAAACATACAACATCCAGTTTTACAATCTCTCCAACAGACAAAACCGGAAGGAATTAACGGTAAAAACCAATGAATGGGGCTCTTTCAGCGGGAGCTTTGTCATACCGGAAGAAAGCCTCAATGGTACTTACCTCCTCACCACCACAAACGGACAAACTCAAATTGAAGTTGCCGAGTACAAGCGACCTGAAATAGAAATTCTGGTCGATCCTTTAAAAAAACCGTATGCTTTTGGAGATACCCTCGAAATAAACGGTTCTATAAAAACCTATTCAGGCATCACCTTGGAAGATACAAAACTAAACTATCAAATCTGCTTAAAACAGGTTTACCGCTGGCAAGCACCCGAACAATCTCCTGTAAAAGGACAGTTAAATACGGATATAAACGGAACATTCCAAATAAAAGTGCCGACAAAAGTGCCCGCAACGCCCCATCCCGCTTTCCCGCAAAGTTATTATTACGAAATACTCCTTTCAGCTACAGACTCCAAAGGGGAAACGCAGGAGACGTCGGTCAATATCCCGATGAGCATTTCTCCTTATTCAATAGAAATCCGCTTCCCGGAATATGTCAATAAAGAAATTCCCCAGACTTTATCCATTCAGGCACGCAATTCTTCGGATTATGAAGTTTTTGAAAATGTAAACTACACATTTTACAAATTAATGCCTTTACATTCACCGGCACAAACTTATCAGCCGGACAGTGTTAAGATCGAAAAAAAGATAACAGAAGGCCAGATCCTCACCTCTGCCGACTCCTTACAATTAAATTTAAAAGGATGGGCATCGGGAGCTTATATGGTAATTGTAAAAGGGAAAAATAGTGAACAAAAAACCATCTTTTACCTTTATTCTCCCCAGGATAAACAACCTCCGATACAAACCTACAACTGGCTGATTCAAGAAAAAACAGATTGTAAACCCGGAGAAAATGCAGAAATATTATTCGGAAGTTCAGCCGAAAATGTATATGTATTATATGAGTTATATGACGGTTACCGGCTTTTAAAACGGGAGCATCTTCAACTTTCCAATCAGGTGAAACGATTCAGTATCCCTTATTCCGAAAAATACGGGAATACCCTTTGCCTTATGCTCTCTTTTGTAAAAGACGGGAAATTCTTTAACAATCAGATAGAAATTCATAAATCACAAGAAAACAAAGAATTGACCATACAAACAAAAGTTTTCCGGGACCGGCTGCAACCCGGGCAAAAAGAAAACTGGGAATTCGTTATCCGGGACTACCGCGGACGTCCCGTAACGGCAGAAGTACTGGCTGTCATGTACGATCAATCCCTGGACCAATTTCGGGAAAATAACTGGTATTTTAATCCTTTCCCCGGATGGCGTATCAGTTATCCCCTTTGGAGAACAGATATGTATTCCTCCACACCCGAGATGTTCTTTTCTTTTCCGGCCTCTTATAAGACCGTCCCACCTTTCCGGTTTGATGAATTGAATTTATACAAACAACAATACGGCTATCCTGAAGTCCGAAATCTTTCCGGTAGGTTAGAAGAAGCAGAATTTGCCGTGCCCTCCAGCGCAGATGAAAGTTTTATCGCTAAAAAATATGCACGGGACACCCAAGGTCCGCAAACTGCAAATACAACTCTCCATACAAATATGGTCCTTCGGGAAAATTTTCAGGAAACTGTTTTTTTCTATCCCCATCTCGTCAGCAATGACAGTGGCATTGTCCGGCTTCAATTTACCATGCCGGATGCAACCACCCGCTGGAAGTTTATGGCACTGGCCCATACACATTCTTTACGTCACGGATGGATAGAAAAAGAAATCACTACTTCCAAGAAATTAATGGTTATGCCTAACCTGCCCCGTTATTTCAGAAGCGGAGATAGTACAATAATAAAGACAAGGATTAGCAACAAAAGCGAAACCCTTCAGGCGGGAGAAGTTATATTAGAGCTTTTTGATCCTTTTACCAACCAGGTATGGTTGAAACAAACGAGCGGGTTTTCTGCCGGTCCGGGACAAAACACTACAGTTGCACAAGGCTTTATTGTCCCTCAGCAAATATCTGTGATGGGTTGCCGCATCATAGCTTCAACCCCCGGTTTTAGTGATGGGGAACAACACTTGATTGCCGTAGTTCCGGATAAAGTCATGCTGACGGAATCCCTTCCCTTCTTTATGAATGAGAAAGGGACACATACTTTTTATATGGAAGCCGAATCCCCTACCAGAGAAGATTACCGGCTTACACTGGAAGTGACGGCAAATCCCATTTGGTATGCCGTACTAGCACTTCCTAGTCTCCAACAACCCCAGACAGAAAATATCACCAATATTGCCGCCGCTTTTTATGTAAATACAGTCGGAAGTTACATCGCTAAAGCGAATCCGCGCATTCTGGCTGCCATCAATTCTTTAAAAACAGCAGCCGGGAACACAACGACTTCTCTTTCGCAGCTGGAAAAAAATCCGGAACTCAAATCCATTCTTCTGGAAAACTCCCCCTGGGCGTTAGACGCACAAAATGAGACAGAGCGGATTCAATCCCTTTCCCGGCTTTTCGATTTGAACCGTTTGAATCAACTCCAACAAACAGCCTTACAGAAAATAATAGTGCTGCAGGAAACAGAGGGGGGATGGAGCTGGTTTAAAGGTATGCCTTCGGACCGTTTTATAACTTGTAACGTATTGAATATGTTAGCCGTTGCCAGTTTAACGGGACAGATTGAATGGAGAGAAAATGAAAAAACAATGCAAATTAAAGCCCTGCATTATCTGGACAACGAAATTATCAAAGACTATAAAAAGAAAAATAAAAAAATAACATATTCCCAAATCCTCTACCTCTATACCCGCAGTTTTTACCGGGATATTCCCTTAGGAGATGCTTTGGAAGCCCATAAATATTTCACGGGATTAGTTGAAAAGGAATGGAAACAGCTCTCTCTTTACGAAAAAGCCTTAACGGCAACAACTTTATTCCGTTACGGGAAGACAGAAACAGCCCGGAAAATTTTGAATTCTTTACAGGAATATGCGACCACAAATGCAGATTTAGGTATGTTTTGGGCTAACAATCATTCCTCCAGTTATTATATGAATTCTGCCATACAGGTTCATACGGCCATTATGGAAGCCTTTCATGAAATAGAAGGGAATACGGCTCAGACAAATTTAATGAAACAATGGTTACTGCGCCAGAAACAAACACAAAATTGGGGCAATACACCCAGTACGGTCAATGCTATTTATGCCTTACTTCTGACCGGCACAACACAATTGGATATAAAAGAACAATTAACTGTAGCTTTAGGAAAACAAAAAATAGATATGAATAAAGCAGACCAGATGTTGGGTTATATAAAAACCGTTTATCCCGCATCGGCAATTACACCGGATTTGTCCCGGTTAACGATTACAAAAGAACAGGATGTCCCAAGCTGGGGTGGCCTTTATTTACAATATTTCGCTCAGCTCAAACAGGTGCAGAAAAAGAAGAAAAATACTTTAAACATAGAGAAAAAACTTTTTATCGAGAAAACGGCTGAGTCCGGAGTTCAATTAATTCCTTTCCAATCCTCTGTGAATATCGGGGATAAAATTGTCGTGCGCCTCACGATTAGCGTAGACCGGGATATGGAATATATACATCTAAAAGATTCCCGTGCAGCCTGTTTCGAACCGGTTCAACAAATTTCAGGTAATCAATGGAAATACGGAACGTTTTATTATCAAGAAATAAAAGACGGGGTAACTAATTTCTTTATCCGTTACTTACCCAAAGGAACCTATGTATTTGAATATCCGGTATGGGTAAATCAGGCAGGAGTTTATCAGGATGGCATAGCCACCATTCAGTCGGTATACGCCCCCGAATTTGTTTCCCATAGCCTTACACAACAAATTGAAGTCCAATAAACGGGTTTACCAGACGGACAGTTTGTTCTTAAATGAGGCATTCAAGTTCTCCGGAAGCCAATTGACGCTTCTCTGATTGAAATACAGGCCTGATTAAAAATCAGCAACTTTCTCTTCTCCGATCAGCGAAGCGTCAATTGTACCTTTAGCAGGCGGCAATACGATTCTTTTTTTATCCTAGCCGGCTCTTTCTATGATTTTATGACTAAACGAAATCCGGACCCATGTATATTTTCGATCCGGATATTGGAATCATCTTTGAAATATTTACGCAATTTCGTGATATAAACATCCATGCTACGGGCTGTAAAATAATCATTCGCTCCCCATATTTCATTCAAAGCTTTATCCCGCATCAGCAGGCCGTCCTGATGTTCGTACAACAAAATCAACAGATGGGCTTCCTTGGGAGTCAGTTTTATCACTTCTTTCCCTTTCGAAATTGTACGCAATTCTGTATTAAATTCGTACTCGCCGATACGGATTAGTTTCGATTTTCCTTCATTTCCGTCGTGTTCGCAACGGCTCAGTATCGCTTTAATCTTTAAAATTAATAATTCGGAATCAAATGGTTTCACGATATAATCGTCAGCTCCGATTTCATAACCTAATTTCATATCTTCTTTCAGGCTCTTAGCCGTAATATAGACAAAAGGTACGGAAGAATCTATTTCCCGGATTTTCTTTCCCAGTGTAAAACCATCCATTTCCGGCATCATCACATCTAAAAGGCAGATATCGAATTTTTCTTTCCGAAAAGCATTTAATCCTTCATTTCCGTTTACACATAAAGTGACTTCATAATCGGACAACTGAAGGTAAGATTGTAAAACAGAACCAAAACAAGGATCATCTTCTACCAATAATATTTTTTGTGTCATACCTAATTTATATTTGAATTTTTAATTTATACTTTTTCAAGCCTGTTACGATTATATCTATTCTATCCCAAAAACAATTTCCACCAGAGTACCTTTTCCTTTTTTAGAGTTTAACCGCACCTGCCCGTTGTGCAACTCCACAATTGACTTCACATAACTCAGGCCCAATCCGAAGCCTTTTACATTGTGTAAATTTCCATTCGGTACCCGGTAAAAACGTTTAAAAACCTTTCGCTGAGCTTCCTTTGAAATACCGATTCCTTTATCGCTTACCCCGATAATCAGATGCTCTCCTTCTTTCCGGGTATAAACCTCTATTTCAGGAGCACCTAAAGAATATTTGACAGCATTATCCAGGAGATTCGAAATGACGTTCTGCATGTGTACCTGATCCACATACAGCATAAAATGCGCTACTTCCAAACGGCACTCCAGTTTTCCCCCGGCATTCTGTACCTGCAGCATAAAATGCCCCACAGCTTCCTGAATTAACTTATTCATATCCGTTTCTTCCTTACACAAATGCAATTCATGCCGGTCCATTTTTGCCTGTTCCAGAATCCGTTCCACATATTTGTTCATCCGCTCGTTCTCACTTTTAATCATGGCATTAAAATGCAGTAATTGTTTTTTGTCATTGAATACCTTTTCTTTCGTGATTGCCGATGTAGCTAAAGATATTGTGGCAATAGGAGTTTTAAACTCATGCGTCATATTATTGATGAAATCATTTTTTATCACGGATAATTTCTGTTGCCGCACAATAATCCAAATCGTAACGATAAATACAAATAATAAACCAAAAATACAAAAACCGGAAGCTAAAAACAGCCAACTCATATTCTCCAGAATAACCGGCTGTACAGATGCAAAACTTACTCCCAGATAATAATCTTTCTTCACATAATCATAAGGGAATAAATCAACATAATAAAAATTCTGTAAGTCCTTATTCCGGACCTTATTTAAAATATCTTTTTTAGTCAGTATCTCATAGGTAAAAGGCAAACGAATATTATATCCCCGGAAATAACCATTCATTAAACTCTGGAGATCAATACTAGCCAATCTTTTCTGTATAGAGACATTTTGAGGATCCTTTTCTTTAACCAGGCGAATCATAAATTCCTTCAGTTTTTCATTGAGCAAAGCGTAAAAATTAACAGAAGAAACGGAATCTCCCGGGGTAAATCCTGTCGATTTTATGGCTTGTACAATAAGTTCCTGACTGCTCATTTTCCTGGCCCCCGATTGCGGTAAGGCTTTCCAATGTTCCGACAAAAAAGAACGGTCTTCTTTAAAACGGTTTACATTATTATCCAAAAAATCGAACAGGTAGGTCGAAGGCCAGTTATTTTTCACTCCTGAAGAGGAAATCATCTCATTATAATTCTGTATTTCCCCCAGTTGTTGCTGTACCTCTAACAGGTATTTCATATAATTAATCTCTTCCACCCGGTTTACGACCCGGTTTAATACATCATACACCCTGGACGAAAACTTATATTGCCGCTCCCGTATAGCATATTTTATCCATATCCATTGTACCACTACAACAGCAGAAAAAGCCGTTATCATGAAAATCAGCAATATCCGGATAATTAACTTTTTTATCATGTTTCAACACCTGAATACAGAAAAGGATAAATTTAAAGCTTATTCTGCCGCCAGCTTTCGCTTGATTTTGTAAAAGTAATATTATTTGACCAAAATTCAAACCACAAAAACGGGGTACCCGGGCAGGTACCCCTAAAAACAACTAAGTAATAAAAACGGGAAAACAAAACCACTCACGTGGTTTATATCTACAGCAATTTTTGGGCCAATAACCTATAAATATTGCTCTTTTTATTCATTATTTTCATTTCCTTAAACAAATTGTCTTGTAATTCAACTTCATCCCTCAATTCATCCCACAGTAGAAACAAAGATAATTCGTGTTCAGGATTTGCTTCTATCGTCCTTTTTATATACTCTTTCCGGTATCGTTTGCACCGCTCTAAATTCCGATATAAAATTTCAAGCTCTTTTTTCTCTGATTCAGTCTTTTCTTGTCTTTGTTCCAAAACTTGAATCATTGTTTGTAATTTCTGTGCCGGTACCTCATATTTTTCATTCAATACTTCGTATATTGCCTCGAACTCCCTTTCCAAAGCCCCCCCTCTCACACAGATTTTACAGCTATCCTCCGTTTTCCATTCTATCCGGACGGTCTCTTCCGGTGCTATGATAAAAAAAATCTTCTCTCCTCCTATTTCCAATCCTACTTTAGCCGGCAACTGCAACTTATCTGTTCTCAGATCTACCCTTCCCTTTTCTATACCTTGCACAGCCAATAAGATTGTATCACCACTTTCTACAGACAAACCATATAAAGCAACGGTATCCCCCTTTTCTTCTCCTACTTCTCCTACAATCCTTACTTCATTTGAGTTACAAGCATTCAAAAAAAACATAAAGAACGCAATCAGTAACCCAAAGCTTTTCATTAATTCTTGCTTTTATACTACAAATTTTCTTTTTTAAGAGAATTTTCAGACAAATATATAAAAGTTTTAAAAAAATAAAAAGTAAAAGCTAAAAAATTATCAAATAAATTTATTCAAAAGCGTCCTGATTTCTCCGGAAGGACGGGGAGCACTTGAATCTATGATATTTCCGTCAGGCCCGATCAGGATAAAACGGGGTACGCTGATGATCATATACTCTTCATTAAATGCCTTTTCATTTCCCACAATCGCCTGAATTCCACCATAATGATTTTTTTCGAGAAGTTTAATCCATTCTTTTCTGCGGGATTCTTCATCAATGGATACGGATAAAAATTTTATATTTTTTCCCTTGTATTCCCCCTGCAACAAACTGATATAAGGCAACTCATTTTTACAAGGCTGACACCAGCTTGCCCATACACTGATATACAAATAAGATCCTCTGAAGTCGGAAAGCCGTATTTTCCTTTTCCGGGGACTTATCACTTCAAAATCAGGAGCCGGTTTACCAGGCAATAAATTCTCAAAATGGCCGACCACTTCTTCAATATATTTCCGGTTCACAGAATCCGTACATTCCTGACGAAAGATTTCCAATAAATGCTCTGCCCCTTCTATACCATTATTTTCCCAGATATACCGGTCAACTGTTTCTTTTAACAAGAAATTGCGGATATCCGGACGCTCAAAATTAGCCATAATATATTCAGCCAGCCCACTGGTGTAATTTTGATCTGTGGAATAATTATTTCCTCCCTGCGAATAGGTATAGTCCAGCAAAAATTTTCTGTAATCTTTGGTCACAAATAACTGATGATGATCGAGAGAAAAAGTAGACAGATACGCTTTAAAAATTTTTCCAGGCTTATAATCAGCTGAGTACTGTTGTTTGTAAATCGGATACACCAATAACCGTTCCCCTACGGAATAACGGATTCTTTGCATTTCCAATTCTGTAAAATCACTGTCAAAATTCTTCGCCTTCAGCAATTCTGTTTTTTCATCAATCAAAGCTTTTAACTTATCCACAAATGCTTTTTCATCCAGGGCATAATAGTTCTTGTCAAAATAAACGGCCATTTCCTGTTCTTTCAGGTAATTATTAATTCCCCCTAAACTCCCGCTAAAATTAAGAGAACCGGAAATATTTAATAAATTCATATTGACTGTCAAGTCCTCTCCCGGTCTGAGGTAAATATCCCAGATATTGGATCCGAAAGAAGCAAATGCACTTTTTTTCAAACTGATTTTTCCGGCAAAGAAACCATTTTCATCTAAAGGAAAAGTGTAAATACTATCTTCCACCCATACGGTTACAATAGAATCACCGTTTTCTATTCTACCGTTCACATAAACAAAATCTTTGCGGCCACATGAAAAGGACAATAGCAAGATAATAACTATCCCAAATAAATATTTCATCAATTTTCCCCGTTTTTATATGAACAAATATAAAAAAAGAGAGAAGTATTTCATGTTAAAAAAAACATAATAAAAGGCCGTCCCTTTAAAATGATCATTCTTTTTTATATACGATACCGTGACACCTGGCATAGTCGAGAATATTATAAAAGGCATATTTTCCGACATCCGAAAACTCATCCTCACTTCCGAACCGTCTGGCCAATTCCCTGGGCACTTCAATAAGACGGCAGCCCAACTTCCGTGCCAATATCCATGTAGCATCCCTGTCAAACAGAACGCCACGATGCTTTTCCCTTTCGGGGGAATTATAATTCCAATCGTCCTGTCTCAGCAGCAGGCCCTCCTCGGTAAATTCTGCAGTGATACAGGTTCCGGTCTCGAAATCATCATGACTGTTGAAAATGATGCAGGAAAGATTCTCTGATTCCATGTTTTTAGTTCTGAAGCATTAGAAAATTCATCTGCCTGATCCGGGTAAAGAGTCTTTTTGGCTTTTTCAGGCAAACAGTGGTAAAATGTTACCCCCCTTTCGGTCATGTCCGGAAGGGGGGCATAAAAAGATAAGCCAAGTGAGGATTATCTTTTTAATATTCTCTGAACGAATTACTGTACAATGGTTTTGAACTCGCTATTGTCAAAATATTTGGCAAATTCTGCATCGGTCTTTGCCAAATCTTTCATAGCAACGTCTTTACCGCATGCCTCTTTCAGATTAGTAAATACCATAGTAGCATCATTATTTCTGGCACCGATAACGGCTTTCAAATAAGAAGCCAAAGCAGAATTGTCTTTTCCTTCATTCAATTTCTTCAAAGCCTCGTTATTATTACCGTTCAGTATATTAGCTAAAGCAGCGTTTACACAATTGCAATTCCCGAAATAATCCACAGCAGCCTTATAGTTACCTTTCTTAATAGCTACAATACCTTTATTATAGTTTACTTCATTTCCAACGCCGGTAGCAGCTCCGAACAAAACCTCAGCATCATTTACATTTCCATTCTTCAACTCAACGGCACCCAGATTATTTTTTACTACTTTATTATTAGCTGACAAAGCATCGGCTTTCTGGAAGTCCGTTTTTGCTTCTGCCACTTTACCCATTTCAAATAAAGTCATACCGGCATCATTGAAACCTCTCCAGTCATTCGGATACAAAGACATAGCAGACTGATAAACGGCCAGTTTATCTGCGTTATTATCAAATAAAGTTGCGGCATATAATAACTCTTCTACATTCAATGCGGAAGGATCGGATTTTGCTAAACTTCTGATTTCTTCGTCAGATTTACCTACACGTTCAGCATTTACCACAAATTTTGAACGTCTCAATTTCGGTAAAATCTGATCTGCAATTGTAGAATAAGCAGAGGCAATATTCTTAATTTCTCTTTCTCTTACTTCCGGATCGGAATGCATAGCCAATACCCGGAGAATCAGTTCTTTATCCCGGATACTAGAAGCTTCCATTGCCTTTTTGAATCCTTCCCAGTCTTCTGCTACAACATATTTTTTGAAGAAATCCAAATCTTTATATTCTTCCATCTTGTTCTTCTTCATATTCTTTTTCAAGAAATTATCAGAAGATCCTTCCCGTTTGTTTGCTAATTTTTCATTCCAATCATACGTTCCGTCCGGAGAAGCATACGACTGAATTTCAATGTTTTTCAAATTTACATTTTCATCTGCCTTTGCATCTTTCAGGAATTGTTCCATTGCTTTGATTTCTTCCGATTTCACCTGATTATTCCGAATCTGTGAAGAATTGATCAGATAATAAATCGCAGCTTCGTTTTGTTCCGGAGTAATCCGTTGGAAATTGTCATTTCCCAAAGCAAGAGCAGGATTATTATTCACTAAAGTAGCCGTAGCAATAATACCATCAGCTATTTTAGTCCCTTCAAAATTGACAGCCTTAGCTCCCTTAGAAGCTTTGATTTCTACAACCAGATCTGAAATCCTCATCGCATCATCAAAAGGTACCTGACCTGTATAGGTAATCGTCTTACCCGTTTCATAAGGCACCACTATATTATTTCCCTGAACATTTTCCCCTTGAAGAGTAGTCGGTTCAAAAGCTTTTTCTCCACCCTGGTATTTCAATACGGGAGTAGCTACAACTGTCACATTTTTATTGAAAAATTTAGCAGGAATAGTGACGTCGATCTTCACATCAACCATTTCCCCTTTTTCTTCCAGAACCTCCGGAGTTACTTTATACCCCATTTCCCCTGCTCTCTTCTTCATTTTATTCAATGGAGAACAAGATGCAATGACAAGGCTCGCCAACGATAAAGTTGCAATTGTTCTAAATGTCCTTTTCATAATTGTTCAAAAATTTATACTTAAAAAAATTTAAATTAGTCACCTTTTGGCAAAGCAAATGTATGAAAAAATATCAAAAAAACTACTTTCAATAAAAAATATTATACAATTATTCCGATCTCGGTTTAAATGTTCAAAAAGCTCAATTGTTCAATTGTTTAAATGTTTAAACGTCCAAATGTATAAACCTGTGAATGTCTAAGTATTCGGACTATTTCCCATCCGGTAAATAAGTTTTTGTACTGCTGAAGGAAACCCTCCAAAATTCCCGTTTTATCCATTCCTTATTGAAACAGGGATTATCCCTCTGTCAAATTATTCTTCCTCCTGCTGAAACCCTTTACATCCTTAAACGTTTTAAACGTTTAAACAATTAAAGATTTACACCACCTCATTTATCCCCAGTTTAAATTTAATCAATTTCTCAGCCTTCGCTACAGCTCTCTCAATTCCTGCGGGCTCGGAACCGCCTGCTGTGGCAAAAAAGGGCTGGCCGCCTCCGCCGCCTTTAATTTCCTGAGCAGCTTCTTTGACAATTTGTCCGGCATGCAAACCCACTTCTTTTACCAGAGAGTCGCTTATCATTACCGTTAAATGGGGTTTGCCATTCGTCACTCCTCCTACCACTAAAATGATTTTTTCAAATTCTCCTTTCAACTGAAAGGCCAGATCTTTTACCCGGGGTTGTGGCAAAGACATAACTTTGTAGATCATATTTATTCCTTTTTCCACTGCAATTTCATTTTTCACCCCTTCTTTCATGATTCTCAGGCTTTCGCCTTCAAATTTCTCCAAATCTTTTTTCAATCCTTCATTTTCCTGTAACAAAGAAGTAATATTCTCTATGACATTCCGGTTGGATTTAAACATCTTTTCAATTTCTGCGACCAAACTGAAACTATTGACAATATACTCTTCGGCCTTGTCCGCAGTAATGGCTTCGATTCTCCTCACTCCTGCCGACACAGAACTCTCATTCAGAATCTTAAAAAAACCGATCTGACCGGTAGCCCGCACATGAGTACCTCCGCAAAGCTCAATAGAATCCCCATATTTTATCACCCGGACCAAATCCCCGTATTTTTCTCCAAAAATAGCGATGGCTCCCATTTTTTGTGCCTCTGTCATGGGGATAGCCCGAAATTCTTCCAATATAAGATTTTGCCGGATCAGGCGATTGACAATAGCTGCTACTTTATGGAGTTCTTCATCGGTCACTTTCTGGAAGTGAGAAAAGTCAAACCGCAGGCGTTCCTCTCCCACATAGGATCCTTTTTGCTCCACATGATTTCCCAACACTTCTCTCAAAGCATGATCCAACAAATGGGTGGCCGTATGATTGTTTGCTATCAATTCCCTCCTGTGAGCATCCACTGTAGCGACAAAACTCCGCGTCAAATCAGAAGGCAATTGTTCGCTTACATGAATTGTCAATCCATTTTCTTTTTTGGTATCTATAATCCGGATCCTTTCTTCTCCTCCGGACAACCAACCTGTATCTCCTATCTGTCCTCCCCCTTCTCCATAAAAAGGCGTGATATTGAACACCATGTGAAAAAGCTGTTTCCCCTTGCTCATTACCTTCCGGTAACGGGCGATTTTGACTTCCATCTCAATGTAATCGTACCCTACGAATTCCTGTTCATCATCGTTCAGCAATTCGATCCAGTCATCCGTATTTACAGTAGCTGCTGAACGGGAACGGGCTTTCTGAGCTTCCAGTTCTGCCTTAAATTCCCGGCGGTTTACCACCAAACCGTGTTCCCTCAGAATCAATTCTGTCAAATCCAGCGGGAAACCATATGTATCATACAATTCGAAAGCAATATTACCCGGAACGGTCAGGAAATCCTCCGACTTTGTGGTGTCGATAATACGGTCCAAAAGTTTAATCCCCTTATCCAGTGTTCTCAGGAAAGCATTTTCTTCTTCCCGGATTACCTTTTCAATCAATTCCTGCTGGGCGCATAATTCCGGATAATGTTTTCCCATCCCCTCTATCAATACGGGCACCAAACGATACATAAAAGCGTCTTTCTGATCCAGATAAGTATAAGCATACCGGACTGCCCTCCGTAAAATACGGCGAATGACATAGCCCGCCTTGACATTGGAAGGCAACTGTCCGTCTGTAATGGAAAAAGCAATGGTCCGCAAATGGTCGGCTACAACCCGCATGGCTACATCCGTATCTTCTTTCTCTCCGTACTTTATACCACTCAATTCTGCAATCTTACCGATAATCGGACTAAACACATCTGTATCGTAATTGGAAGTTTTACCCTGTACTGCCATACACAGACGTTCGAATCCCATACCCGTATCTACGTTAGTATGGGGCAAATTTTCCAAACTTCCGTCCGCTTTCCGGTTGAATTGCATAAATACCAGATTCCAGATCTCAATTACCAAAGGATTATCTTTATTGACCAATTCCCGCCCCGGTTTTAATTTGCGTTCTTCTTCCGGCCGTAAATCAATATGCAACTCCGAACAAGGCCCACAAGGCCCCATATCTCCCATTTCCCAGAAATTATCTTTTTTATTCCCATATAAAACGCGTTCTTCCGGCAAATAACGCAACCAAAATCTACGGGCATCCTCATCTGCTTCCAGACCATCCTCTTTATCTCCCTCAAAAACAGTAGCATACAACCGGTCCTTTTCCAGGTGCATCACTTCCGTAAGAAATTCCCAGGCATACGCAATGGCTTCTTCCTTAAAATAATCCCCGAAAGACCAGTTCCCCAGCATTTCGAACATCGTATGATGATAAGTATCGTGCCCGACCTCTTCCAAATCGTTGTGCTTTCCCGATACCCTCAGACATTTTTGAGAATCGGCAACCCGTTTGTATTTGGCATTTACATTCCCTAATATGATATCTTTAAACTGATTCATCCCTGCATTGGTAAACATCAAAGTAGGGTCGTCTTTTATCACCATTGGAGCCGAAGGTACAATGGTATGCGATTTACTTCTAAAAAAATCGAGAAACTTCTGTCTGATTTCTGCAGATTTCATCTTTATTATATATTTTGTGTTTATATTTTTTAAATATACTTTATTTTCAGCACAATGCCTTCCCAACAAGGTTGCAAAATTAGTTTATTTCTTTAACTTTGCATCGGAAATCATTAATTTTTAAAGCGAATGCGAAAAACAGGATATCGATTTAACCCCGAAACACTGTCGTACGATAAAATAGAGACTACATGGCGTAAAAAATTATGGGTGCTGACCCAAAAGTTATTCTCAACTCTCTCTTTAGCTGTCATCATCTTTTTTATTTTTGCTGCATTTGTCGACTCCCCTAAAGAAAAAGCATTAAAACGGGAAAACGAAGAAATCCTGGCCCAATACCGACTTTTAAGCAAAGAAGTAGAAAAGCTGGACGGCATACTAAAAAACCTGGAATCCAGAGACGATAATATTTACCGGGTTATTTTTGAAACGGAGCCGATCGACGCCTCTATCCGCAGAGCCGGTTCAGGAGGAGTAAACAAATACGAGCATTTAAAAGATTTAAAAGATGCTGATCTCATCATCAGTACCAGTAAAAAACTCGATGAATTATCGAAAGCGTTATACATTCAAAGTAAATCTTACGACGAAGTAGAAACTTTAGCAAAAGATAAACTGAAAATGATGGCTTCTATTCCGGCCATTATTCCGATTTCTTTAAAAGATCCGCGGAATCACGTCTCTTCGGCTTTCGGTTACCGCATGCATCCTTTTTATAAAACAGTAAAACTGCATGCCGGTATGGATTTTTCCGGAGCTATGGGGACTCCGATTCATGCTACGGGAGACGGAAAAGTCATAGCTGTCGAAGTACAAAGGGGATATGGAAAATGTATCATTATAGATCACGGCTTCAGCTATAAAACGCTTTACGGACATTTGAGCAAATACAACGTAAAAGTAGGTCAAAAAGTAAAGAGAGGAGATATTATTGCTTATATGGGAAATACCGGCATGTCTTTCGGACCTCACGTTCACTATGAAGTAAGAAAGAACGACCGGCCTGTAGATCCGATAAACTACTACTTCAACGACCTGACTCCCGATGAATACGAAGAACTCGTAGCCAAGGCAAACAACACGGGACAGACAATGGACTAATCCCCGGGAATTTCAATTATTTAAAAAGATAATTTTTTCAGATGGATTCAGAGAAATCAATATTAAAGGTATATTACTCTATCGGAGAAGTAGCAAAAATGTTCAACGTAAACACTTCTCTAATCCGCTTTTGGGAAAAGGAATTCGATATCATAAAACCACACAAAAACAAAAAGGGAAACCGGCAATTTACCCGGATGGATATTGATAATTTCCACCTTATCTATTATCTGGTCAAGGAAAAAGGGATGACCCTCAAAGGAGCGCAGATGAAACTCAGTGAAAGCAAAGCCGAAACAGAAGCCAATTTTGAAGTAGTCAAACGCCTGAAAGCCATTAAAGAAGAATTAATTCAAATCAAAGAGCAACTTTCGGCAAAGGATTAAGTACCTTATATTTTGTATCTTTATCAGTTGTTCTCTACGAATCGTTTCTTATGCAAGTAAAAGATCTGACTTCAATCATTGAAGAATATGCCCCTCTGAGTCTTCAGGAAGATTACGACAATGCGGGGCTCATTTGCGGACATCCCGAAAACGAAGTATCTTCGGTATTACTTTGTACCGATGTCACCGAGGCCGTCCTGGAAGAGGCCATCGCCGGCAATCACAATCTGATCATCAGCCATCATCCTCTCAGTATCAAGGCGCTGAAAAATATGGTTCCTGATAATTGGATCAAGCGTTGTTTTATCCGGGCAATTAAAAACGACATTAACATTTACGCTGCTCATACGAATATGGATGCCGTTATGAACGGAGTGAGCGGTAAAATGGCAGACAAACTGGAACTGACAGAGCGGGAGGTCCTTCAACCTGCAGAAAAACTGTACAGTTTTTGTTTCTATACGCCTGTCGCAGAAGCTGAAAAAGTGAGAATGGCTTTACTGGAGGCAGGAGCCGGAGCAATCGGCAATTACAGTCACTGCTCTTTCAACATACAGGGAGCAGGCACTTTTTTACCCGGCGAAAATACGCATCCTTTCTGTGGGGAAAAAGGAGAACTACACACAGAATCGGAAATCAAAACGGAAATAACGGTTCCGGAACACCTGCTTTCCTCTTGTATCCGTATATTGAATGAAGTCCATCCGTATGAAGAACCGGTATGCAACATCCTCCCTCTGGAAAATAAAAATCCGGTAACCGGTTTTGGAATAATCGGGGAACTGGAACAAGCTGTAAATACACATGAATTTCTGCAAAGAGTAAAAAGTATTTTTCATTGCGGCCTTATCCGGCACAGTCCAATCTGCAAGCCTGAAGTAAAAAGAGTCGCCTTGTGCGGAGGGTCCGGAGCATTTCTTGCCTCAAAGGCGTTACAGGCAGGAGCTGACATTTATATCTCAGGGGATTTTAAATACCATGACTTTTTTACCACAGAAAACCGTATCATTTTAGCTGATATCGGGCATTATGAAAGTGAACAATATACAAAAGAAATTTTTTATGAGTTAGTTACAAAAAAAATATCTAAATTTGCAGTCCAGTTTTCTAAGATCAATACAAATCCGATAAATTATTTATAATATATGGCAAACAACAACGAAAAACTGCAAGAATTAACAATTGAGGAAAAATTGCAGCACCTGTACGAATTACAACGTATCGATACAGAAATTGATAAAATCCGTACATTAAGGGGGGAACTTCCTTTGGAAGTACAGGATCTGGAAGACGAGCTTGCCGGATTGGAAACCCGCCTCGAAAATCTGAAGACAGAAATTAACGAATCAGAAAAAAGTGTCAGTCAAAAAAAACTGGAAATCTCTAAATCAGAGGAACTGATAAAAAAATATAGTGAACAGTTGGATAATGTCCGGAACAACCGGGAATACGATGCTTTAAGTAAAGAAATTGAATTCCAGAAGCTGGAAATCGAATTACAACAGAAAAGAATCCGGGAAGCTTTAAAAACGAAATCAGAAAAAGAAGAAGCACTGGAAATTTCTACCCAGCAATACGAAGAAAAGAAAGCGGACCTGGAAGCAAAAAAGGCAGAATTGGATGACATCATTGCTGAAACTCATAAAGACGAGGAGGACCTGATCAAAAAATCGGAACAGCTATCTGAAAATATAGAAGAACGTCTGCTGACGGCTTACAAACGGATCCGCTCCAATGCTCGCAACGGCCTGGCTGTCGTAACAGTTGACAGGGATGCCTGCGGAGGTTGTTTCAACAACATTCCTCCCCAGCGGCAATTGGATATTCGTTCCCGTAAAAAGATCATCGTCTGCGAATATTGCGGTCGTATCCTCATTGACAAATATATCTGTGATTACGACGGAAGTATGCAAAAAGCAGACCTGGAAACAGCCTTAGAAGCCCAAAAGAAAAAAGGAAGGAGAATTAAAAAATCCGATGAATAAAAAAAGGCTGCTCAGGCAGCTTTTTTTAATGAGAAAACTTGAAAAGGGAAGAGCAAAAAGAGGAATCCTGTCGTCTTGTTTTCCAATTTTTTAACTATCAAATTTTTATATTCACACCATGATTGCGACGAATTACAATCCAAAAGAAAGCGAAGAAAAATGGTATCAGTACTGGATGGAGCATCAATTTTTCCATTCGGAGGTAGATAACAGCAGAGAACCTTACTGCATTGTCATTCCGCCTCCCAACGTCACCGGTGTACTCCACATGGGACATATGCTGAATAATACCATTCAGGACGCATTGATCCGCCGGGCCCGTTTACAAGGCAAAAATGCCTGCTGGGTTCCGGGCACTGACCATGCCTCAATTTCTACGGAAGCAAAAGTCGTCGCCAAACTGAAAAGCGAAGGGATTAACAAACGGGACATCAGCCGGGAAGAATTTTTAAAATACGCTTGGGAATGGACGCATAAATACGGAGGAATTATCCTCCAGCAATTAAAACGGCTGGGAGCTTCCTGCGACTGGGACCGCACTTGTTTTACCATGGACGAACCCCGTTCCAAAAGTGTTATCAAGGTTTTTGTCGATTTGTATAATAAAGGATATATTTACAAAGGAGTAAGAATGGTAAACTGGGACCCTTCTGCCCAAACCGCCATATCCGATGAAGAAGTTATTTACAAAGAAGAAAAAAGCAAACTTTATTACCTGAGGTATAAAATTGCCGGCGAAGAAAATTATATTACAATAGCTACGACCCGGCCGGAAACCATATTAGGTGATTCCGCCGTATGTGTAAATCCCAATGATCCCCGTTTCACTCATCTGGCTGGAAAAAAATGTATTGTCCCTTTGGTAAACCGGGAAATCCCGATTATACAGGACGAATACGTCGATATGGAATTCGGAACCGGAGCATTAAAAATCACACCGGCTCACGATATCAACGACTATGAAATCGGATATAAACATCATTTGGAGACAATTGATATATTCAACGATGACGGCACGATGAGTAAGGCCGCCCAATTCTTTATCGGACACGACCGTTTCGAAGTACGGAAAGAAATTATTCCGGAATTGGAAAAAGCAGGAAATCTCGTAAAAATTGAAGATTACGACAATAAAGTGGGTTATTCCGAACGTACTAACGTCGTTATTGAACCTAAGCTTTCGATGCAGTGGTTCGTCAAAATGAAAGCTTTGGCGCAACCTGCCCTGGAAGCTGTAATGAACGATGAGGTAAACCTGATTCCGGCCAAATATAAAAATACTTACCGCTACTGGATGGAGAATGTCAAAGATTGGTGTATCAGTCGCCAACTTTGGTGGGGACATCAGATCCCGGTATATTATCTTCCTAATAGCCATGATTATGTTGTAGCCGAAAACAAAGCAGAAGCCGTTAAATTAGTCAAAGAAAAATTCGGGAAGGAAATATCTGCCGACCAATTACGTCAAGACGAAGACTGTCTGGATACCTGGTTTTCTTCCTGGTTATGGCCGATTTCTGTTTTCGACGGCATCAACTATCCGGACAATGAGGAGATCAAATATTATTATCCCACCAACGATCTGGTCTCCGCTCCCGATATTCTGTTCTTCTGGATCGCCCGTATGATTATTGCCGGTTATGAATACCGGAAACAAAAGCCCTTTTCCAATGTTTATCTGACCGGTATTGTACGGGATAAATTACACCGGAAAATGTCGAAATCCCTTGGTAACTCTCCGGACCCCCTGGAACTCATCGACAAATACGGAGCTGACGGTGTACGGGTAGGGATGTTGCTCTGCTCTCCTGCCGGCGGAGACCTGTTGTTTGACGAAAGTTTACCGGAACAGGGAAGGAATTTCACCACTAAAATCTGGAATGCTTTCCGTTTGGTAAAATCTTGGGAAACGGCTGATATACCACAACCTCTTCATTCAAAGCTGGCATTGACATGGTTTGAAAATACTTTACATAAACTCAAAGAAACCCTGAATACGCAATTTGAGCAATACCGGATATCTGAGGCACTGATGACAATTTATACAGGCTTCCGGGATGAATTTTCTTCCTGGCTTCTGGAAATCATCAAACCCGGCTATGAGCAACCCATCGACCGGATGAGTTATGAAAAAACCGTTCAATTGTTCGAAGAATTATTGCAATTATTACATCCCTTTATGCCATTTATCACGGAAGAAATCTGGCAAAATCTTCGTAAACGGAATGCAGGAGAAAGTATCATGGTTTCTCTTCTGCCCCGGGACACAAAATACGATGTGACTTTATTAAAAGATTTTGAATATGTAAAAGATGTCATCGTAGGGATCCGAAACATCCGGAAACAAAATAACGTGGCTTTCAAGGATAGCTTAAAATTAAAAATAAAGAAAAACGACCGCTATCCGGTTGCTTTTGAAAGTATTATCTGTAAAATGGGCAATATCAGCGATACGGAAATAATAACTGAATCCTTGAAAGGCGCCTGGAGCCTCATCGTCGATACAGTAGAATATTTTATCCCTGCTACAACTCAGGTAAACACAGCAGAACTGAAAGCAAAATTACAGGAAGAACTGAAATACACCCAAGGCTTTTTAAAATCCGTCGTTGCCAAACTCAATAATGAACGCTTTGTCAACGGAGCTCCGGCACAGGTCGTTGCCAACGAACGTAAAAAGCAAGCTGACGCCGAAGCTAAGATTAAAGCAATAGAAGCCCAACTGGAAGAAATTCAATAAGGGAAATTACAGGTTCAGCAAAAATTAAACGGCCCCTTAAAGTTAAACATCACTTGAAGGGGCCGTTTTCAAAAGTCTCTCCTTATATCCTACTTCAATGCTTTTTCTATTTCTGCAATCAGTTTCTGAAAAGACGCTTCATCATATCCTTCTTCTGCATAGCAGATTTTACCGTTCCTGTCTATAACAAAATTCCGGGGGATGACAGCCGTTGCAAACTGAGCGTAAATTTTCCGGTCCGGATCCATTCCCATGGGAAATGTATACCCCCTTTTTTCCCTGAAAGTTTTAATTTTTTCATAACTGTCCTGACGGGATATAGGCAAAAAAACAAATTCTTTTCCCTGAAAACGGTCGATAATGTCGGTTTGTACACGGGCCATTTCACGTATACAATCGGGACACCAGGTCGCCCAAAAATTCAATAAGACAACTTTCCCCTTTAAATCTTTTATCTGTACGGTCTGTCCGTCAAACATCTTTACTTCAAAATCCGGAACTTCCATACCGGGTTTTACCAATGTTTCTGCTTTTTGGGCAGACAGACTTATATTTATCAGAATCAGCAACAGCATAAATATTCCTTTTCTCATATTGACTTTCATTTATAACATACATAAAACAAAGATAAACTATTTTAATCATTTCTGCGTACTGACGTTTCATAATTTCCCCGGTTTATTGATTCTCCCGTTTTTATATTGTAAGTTTACAGACTGAAAAGGAAAAAGGGATGAATAGCATTCCGGGGCTGTTTAAAGCTTGTCCGCAAATGCGCTGACGACCGAAATGCCCTTCTGTTAAGAACAATCAGGAACATCTGTTCCCTCAATCAGCGAAACGTTAACCCGTTTCTGCAGGGAAGCTTTCATCCGATAATCCGACATCCGAACAAAATCAAATCTGTTGTAAAAATGAAATACAATCTGAATGACAAACCCGGTATTTTTCCAATGTTTATGTACGGATTACAATGGTGGATTGTATCCATTCCCTGTGTGGTTATTATGGGTATAATTGTCGCTCAGTTGCATTCGGCAGATGCAAACGGACAAATTTTCTATATGCAAAAGCTATTCGGGATAATGGGGATCGCCATGACGGCCCAGGTGTTAGGAGGGCACCGCCTCCCCATCATCATTGGACCGGCTTCGGTTCTTTTAATCGGAATTCTAGCAGCTATTTCGGTAGGAACGACGGCTATCTACACAGCTATCCTCGTATGCGGAATCTTTGTTGCGCTCTTAGCTTTTTGTGGCTTTTTGTCCCGTTTACAAGCGATTTTTACTCCCCGCATTATCATTGTTATTCTTTGTCTGATTGCTTTCACCTTAGCTCCTGTCATCCTTCAACTGATATTTACCAATGGAGATTCTACTTTATTCCATTTATTTTTTGCCCTTTTACTGGCTTTTAGCATGCTTATAGGAAATCATTTACTTCAGGGGATCTGGAAATCAATTGTAGTCCTTTGCGGAATTATCGTCGGTAGTCTTATTTATTACAGTATACAAGGATTTCCCGTTCTCTCTTCCCTTTCAGCTATTTCTTCCGGCGAAAATAGCCTGTGGCTGTGGCCACTGGATTTTGACTGGGGAGTTATCCTTTCTTTTTTCTTCTGTTTTATTGCATTAATCGTGAATGAACTGGGTTCTATTCAAGCGGTAGGACAAATGATCGGAGCAGATAAAATGGAAAAACGCACCACCCGGGGAGTCGGATTTATCGGTTTATCCAATATCCTGGCCGGAGCTTGCGGTATCATCGGTCCTGTAGACTATTCTATGAGCCCGGGAATTATTGCCGCCACGGGTTGTGCTTCCCGCTTCACTCTCGTTCCTGCAGGTCTCGGGCTTCTGGCCTGTGCGTTCTTTCCCGGTTTTATCCAGGTTTTGAATTGTATTCCCGGAGTTGTGATGGGGAGTGTACTGCTTTATCTCATGTCCTCCCAACTTTCCGCCGGCCTGCAAATGCTTGCCCGTAACAAGGCAGTAGCTGACTTTAACAGTGGTATCATCATTGGGTTTCCGCTTATGGTAGCCTTGGCATTGGCCTTTGTTCCCCATGAAGTTATCAACCAAATCCCCGCTTTTATCCGCCCTATCATTGGAAACGGATTCGTTATGGGAGTGATCTTCGTACTCCTGCTCGAACACCTTGTTTTAAAACATCCTCCCCTAAAAAGTAAAAAGTCAGAAACAGAAAACAAGATACCTTAAGGAAGAAGTTCTTCCCACAAATCTGTCCGGAGATCTACACAGCCATTCTTTTTAAAGAGAACCCCCTCCTGGAGTAAAAGTTCCCGTTGCTCCGGCCAATGGGGCACCATACGGCCCTGACTGCCGACAACGCGGTGACAGGGAAGGTGCAGAAAAGGAGGAGCTTCCGATAATGCTTTTCCCACCCGGCGCGCATATTGAGGTTTCCCCAGCAAACGGGCAATCCAACCATAAGTACACACCTTACCAGAAGGGATTTGCCGGACAATACTGTAAACCTCAGCATAAAATGCCTCCTGATCTTCGGTCATCTTTCAAACAGTTTTTACAAAATTAAAAAATCTTCTGTAACTTATTCCTTCTTTTTTATAATCCTTATGCTTTTTACATCCTGCTTTCTCTACTTCCTGTACCGATTTTATTTAGGAAAAGGATATAATCCGACCGGAACAGCAGCTAAAAATACGATAAGATCCACAGATTGGACCGATAAAACACTCAAATATTATTTCTTTTTTTTACCTTTCGCAAAAATCAGCAATATGCAGGCTATTTATTTTTATGAAGGAGCTATCGGCCGTTACGGCATACAGGAAACAAACGGACAACTGACCCGCTTGTGGTTAGGGGACCGTATTGCTTTTGCCCCCTCAGAACCGGAAATAAAAGAAACTCCTTTACTTATAGAAGCAAAGGCACAATTGGATGCTTATTTCGGAAAAAAACTGCAAAAATTCAGTTTACCCTTAGCCCCTCAGGGAACAGATTTCCAATTAAAAGTCTGGGAACTGCTTCAGCAAATTCCTTACGGACAGACCACCACTTACGGAGAAATAGCAACGCTTGCCGGTGCTCCGCAAGCCTGCCGGGCTGTCGGCAGGGCAAACGGACGCAATCCGTTGCCGATCTTCATTCCCTGCCACAGGGTCATTGGAAGCGGGAATAAACTGACAGGCTATACAGGAGGTCTGGATATAAAAATAAAACTTTTACAAACAGAAGGCATCCTTTTAAAGTTCTGATTTCTTTCTAAAGAATGGCATTTTGTTCCCGCCTCCCTTCTTCATTCCGCTAAATGACCTAAGCTTCTCCCTTCCCAACTAATGAATATTCAAACATCGGAACAGCCGAACAACTAAACATCCCTCCCTTTCCCCGAAATAATTCCTCTCTCGCCCTTATCTTTTATTGTCCCCGTTTTTAAAGGCATCTGTTGGGATAAACGCAAACAACTCACAGCTGCCGCCACTAATGCGAATCCGATTCCGACAAATAAACTGGAGAAAGTATTATGCTGCTGATTTGACAGACTGAATAAAAGAGCTACTAAAGTCGCCCCTAAAGTCTGTCCCAACAACCGTGCTGTCCCGATCATGCCACTGGCCCCTCCGCTCCGGTTTGTAGGGGCGGAAGAAATAATCGTACTATTATTCGGGGTCTGGAATAAACCAAAGCCTGCCCCGCATATCAACATACGCCAGACAATATCAGCATCCGCAGGCTCGGGCGGTAAAGCCGTCAGGGCATATAGTCCTGCCGCAAAAACCAACATTCCCAGGCATCCCAGTAAACCGGCATGCACCTTTTCTACCAGATAACCGGCTAAAGGAGCTGTAAAAAGAGTTGCTACCGGCCAAGGGGTTAGCAATAATCCTGTAGCAATCTCACTTCGTCCCAAAGTATTCTGTAATAAAAAAGGCAAAGAAACCAAAGCCAGCATCTGAGCCGTAAAAGAGCATATAGACGTTCCTACCGAAAGGGCAAAAATAGGGATCCGCATCAAATCTACGGGAAGTAAAGGAGCTTTCTGCTTTAACTGCCGCCGGAGAAAAAACGTACCGACAATCACCAGTAAAAGCAATTGAATAATTAAGAAATCCATACGTTCATGGTGAGCAAACCCTTCCATGGAATAAATCAGCAAACCAAAAGTAAAAGCATTGGCGACAGCACTGATTTTATCGAATTTATGGTTTTGACGTACTTCCCGTTTGGGCAAAAACCGTATACCCATGCCCCAGGCAAAAATACCCAGCGGAATATTGATAGCAAACAGCCATTGCCAGCTCCCTAAAGAAAGAATGGCGCTGGCAACGGAAGGTCCGGCTACAGCCGAAACGGCCACCACCATAGCATTGATACCCATGCCCCGCCCCAGATACTTCCGGGGATAAATCGTCCGCAACTGAGCCGTATTTACACTCGTAATAGCCGCTGCTCCGAAACCTTGCAATACACGGGCCGTCGTCAGCATCCAAAAAGAACCGGAAAGGGCACAAATAAAAGAAGTCACACAAAACACCGCTACTCCGGAAAGGAATACCCGGCGATAACCATAAATGTCTCCTAAAGAAGAAAAAGAAAGCAGAGAGACCGTTATAGCCAACTGATAGGCATTCATCACCCATATTGTTGTCGAAGGAGTGGTTCCGAATTCCCGGGAAAGTGTCGGCAATACAATATTGACAATATTGGCATCCAATACGGACATTACCAAGGCTAAAGAAGCAGCAATAACCGCCCATATCCGCCGGGGATTTGGTAAACCGTCCGTCTCATCCGAAGTGATGACTGGAGTTTGTAATCCTTTCATGCCGTTTTAAAACAATCCGGACAAAAATACAATTTTGATTTGTAAACCGGTACCCTTAAGAAAAGCATTTCTCTGCCCTTTTGGTGAATTTAACTTAATTTTAAAACTCAGATGAAGTCTCTCAACAAACGATTTTCATTTTTTTCTCCCTTCCTCTTTTTATTCCGGAAAGCTCTTATTGAAACTGTCCTCGTGGAAATTCCGTAGAATCCCTTATAAAATCACTTCATTCGTATAGAAATGTCTTTTCAGACATACAGAGAATATCAACTTCTATTTAAATAAAATTGATCCGAATCCAGATGAAAAAAGAAATAACTTTCCGAAATAAAGTAAAAGTGCCGGTTCTGGGACAAGGTACCTGGAACATGGGGGAAAAAGCTTCCAAAAAAGCCGAAGAACTGAAAGTAATAAGAAGAGGTATTGAATTGGGACTGACTGTTATCGACACTGCAGAGATATACGGGGAAGGGGGATCAGAAATACTAGTCGGTGAAGCCGTTAAAGGTATACGGGAAGACGTGTTTTTGATCAGTAAAGTTGCTCCTTCCCACGCCACCCAAAGAGGAACACATACAGCCTGCGAAAACAGTTTGAAACGATTAAAGACCGATTACCTGGACCTGTATCTTTTACATTGGCGGGGACGTGTTCCTTTGGAAGAAACAATCTGCGCTTTACAGGAATTACAAAAAGAAGGTAAAATTAAGCAATGGGGGGTTAGCAATATGGATATAGCAGATATGGAAGAAATTTATGCCCTTCCGGAGGGGAATAACTGCGCCACCAACGAAATTTTGTACAATTTAACCCGCAGAGGTATCGAATACGATTTACTTCCCTGGTGTCAGAAAAACCAATTACCCCTCATTGCATATTCTCCTATAGAACAGGGCCGTTTACTCAATCACAGCGGCTTAAAAGCCATAGCCGACCGGCATTCTGCCACTCCTTCCCAGATTGCCCTGGCCTGGGTATGCCGCCAGCCGGACGTCATAGCAATTCCCCAAACTTCGTCTTTGGAGCATCTGGAAGAAAACGCTAAAAGCCTTTCTATCCGGTTAACCGAACAAGATTTATCAGAACTAAACCGCTATTTTCCGGCACCTACACAAAAAATACGCCTGCAAATGATCTGATGAATATCTAAATCTAATTTTTCCTTTTCCAAAATAGAATAAAAAACGAGAAAAAAGGAAGGAGAAAAACTATCTTTGTTTCCATATTTACATTAGATAACATCAGCAAAAGCGAAAAAATACATTGTGTATAAGCTAAAAAACCTTAAGAAAGGGAAAAACGAATCCTTAAAATAAATAAAATATGGAAACAAAATTTTGTCAGAGTTGTGGTATGCCCATGACAGTTACGGAAGAATTCGGGAAAAATGAAAACGGCAGCAGAAACGAAGACTATTGCTGTTATTGTTTTCAAGACGGGAAATTCACTCAGAATTACACCCTGGACGAAATGATCGAACATTGCGCCCAATTTACAGAAGAATTCAATAAAGGAAACGGCACAACTTATACAAAAGCCGAAGCAATGGAAGAAATGAAAAAATTCTTTCCGCAATTAAAACGCTGGAAACAACAGGCTTAACAGGAATAAATGTAATAAAATATCCGGAAAATTTTTCAGGAATTTGAGTACTTATTTGAAAACGGATTAACGGAATTTGTTTCCCGATTCCTTTTCTTCATTCGATTCAAATTGCCTTTTACCTTCTGAAATAATTATCCGGATATTTTATTTATCTCTATTTATTTTTATTTAAATACCATTTTGAATTCTGTTTCCCACCGGAAGAAACCCAGCCTGAAAATTCCGGATATTCCGCATCAATCCTCACTCCTTCGGTAGGACAATCAAATGAACTTACCCCCGATAAATTCAAAGCAAACGGAAAGGAATTATCGGATACATAATAAAGTTCATCTTCCAGGCGGCTTTTATCGTCATGAGTCCCGAACAACGACAAATCTGCCAAGTCCGTAGGCGGATAATTTACCAGGTGGACTTCTCTTCCCCTTCCATCACCGGACTGAACAATAATAAAAGGATTATAAGGAGGCACCAACCTCTTTAAATCTATATCGTTCCTGAATTCCGTCGTAACTGTAAAACGCCCTTGATTAACAGCTTGCCTTGCATTATCATACAAAATAAATGTCGGATGTTCCTGGTTGGGCTCCATGGTTTGCCCATTCATAAAAACAGAAGTAGATTTTCCTTCTATTGTTACACTTTTGACTTCTGATTTATCAACCAGATGTAACTGATAACCAAATGCATTTTGGAACAAAGCTCCGTCATGATAAGGGGTAAAGCAGTCTACTATTTTGTAAACCCGGTTTCCCAATACATGCTTATAAACCTTACTTTCATAAGAGACAACAACATCATTCATATCGTAATCCCCCTGCTTGGGCCACATATCCTCAAAAGCCAGGATTCCCCTATAAGTAGTATAATTCTCTTCATCCTTTGGTCCTTCCCCGTCAATTACGGGAGGCAATTTATCTGAATCTACCGATTCTTTATCCATCTCTAAATAGAAAAGAGCATCCCCGAAATTTCCGCCACCGTTTTCCGACCAGGCATCTTCAAATCCTAAAGCGATCATATCCCCCTCTGCCTGATCATCATATAAAGCAATAGTTCTTTGATAATGATCTGTATTCAAAAAAGGATCGGAATAACGGAAATTCTTTTTCCCATTAATTTTTCCTGTGCGAACTTCAAATCCGGATTCTATTAAAAACCATCCGATGCTCACTCCTGCCGGAAACTCCTCCACCAATTTTGTTCCGTCCCAATACTTCAGTTGAATCTGGTCTCCGAAGTTCAAGGCTCCTGCCTGGCTCACCCCGTCCCGTCCGTAATAAGCAGAAGTATGGGGAAATGCCAGGATCTTCTGAGAAATTTCATCCACAGAGGCTGGCGGATTTCCCGTAGGGTAAGTGTAATACCCCACTACATTTTTCTTCGTAGCAGTACTGTTCAGGAAAACGAGTTTAATCTTGGTTGCCTTTCTGATAGAAGTTTCCACGCGTACTCCCTGTTGTACCAAATCCGGGTAATTCTTACGAATATCTATCCAACCGCAAAGTACATTTTTAATTCCATATAACAGGTCAGCAGGAGGCGTAGCCCGTTCTGCCAGTAAATAATCCGGCAATCCCCATTCATCCCAATCTCCCAGCACCATTATATCGTCCGGATATTCCTTCCCTCCTGATGTGACAGCCCGTGAGGAAATCAGAGAACTTACGGCAGCAGGAACTGTCACCCGAATCGCATTTCCTGTCACTTCAGATTTGACAACCGGAATTGCTCCGGGATAATCGGAACATATGTATACTTCATCTGCCCAGATCGGAAGTGTAATCTCATCCGAATATTTTCCCTGGGTATCTGTTGCTCCCCGGAAAAGAGGCTCTATTCCTTTCCGGGTCAAACTTCCGTCCGCCCCGGTTTCAAGAGGATTCTCCCCGTAAATTTCAAATAATACCTGATAATTCTTCAGCCTGCTTAAATTATAATCTATATTTACAGTCACCGGTTTAGTCGTCGCAAAGTCAAAAAAATCTCCCTTCGGTTTCTCCTCCGGAGAACGGAACACATCTTTTTTTTCACATCCGCTCAAACCTATAACTATCAGACTAACAAAACCAAACAAAAAATAAATTCCTATTTTCTTTCCCATTTTTTCGTTTATTTCAAATTCCATCACAAAGATAAAGATAAAAATAAAAATGTGTGCAGATAAGCGCAAGAAAGTTGCAAACAAGGAGTTCAGAGAAAAATGAGATGCAAAAGCGAAACGAAGCTGCCGGAAAACCAACCGAAACCGGCGTTAGTTTATATTCCGTTACTCTAAACGACAGGGAAAGTTTTCAGAATGCGGAATTACAAGCTCTATTCATTTTGTTCAGGCTACAAACCGATCCGAATTTCCGGTATTGGTATAAAGCGGCGAAAACAGTCATTTCCGTTTGAGGTAAAGATAAGGATAAAAAACGAGAAAGGGAGCGGATTGAAGCAAGAAGGTTGTAAACAAGGGATTTAGCGGAAAATGAGCCGCCGGAGCGATGCCAAGTAAAACCCTCGAAAAGCCAATTGAAACCGGAGTTACGTTACTATCCCGTTACTCTGTTCCGAATGGCAAAGGCGGTTTCAGCAGGATTTCAAAGCGCTGAAATACAAGCTCTATTCGTCTTGTTCCGGCCGCAAATATAGCCGAATCTCCGATATTCGGGCAGAGGGAGGCGAAAGACAGTGCAAGTCGAATGCAAAGCCGCATTTATTCGAGCTTTGCTGAGACGCCGCCTGTCTAAACCGAGCACTCTTTTTGGTAAAAAAGGTATATTTCGGGTGCGATTGCGCTGATTGGCTGTGATTTGCGTATCGAAGAACAACTCTACAACAAGTATTTTCAAACAATGGGTAACGGGATAGAAACGAACGAACTACTTTAGTCTGCGGTGTTTTTCCATCGCTTCAAATAACTCTTTAAATCACGGCAAAGGTGATAAAAATCCAATTACATACTCCTATTCCCCTGAAAATATATACCTTTGTATTCAACAAGTTAATATATCGTTCATCTTATGAAATGGCAACTCTGTATATAGCTTAAATGCTTCAGGGCGGTCGGGGAGTTAATAAGTCTTCGGCCTATATTTTATGCCCTATTCTAAATACAGAGTTTTCTCAATTACATTTCTGATTATGATTTATGGCACTGCAAAAAGTAGTGCTCAATGGTCATATTATATTAAGTTGAATAATGAATTATACATATAAACAAATATGGCTCATCAACTTGCCTATAATGGTGAGCCTACTCATGGAACGATTGATTAATTTCACAGATTCCATTTTTCTGGGTCATGTCAGTCAGATCGATTTAGGAGCATCGGCACTGGCTACCATGTATTACACAGCCATTTATATGCTCGGTTTGGGGTTCAGCCTTGGAGCACAAGTTGTTATCGCAAGGCGGAACGGTGAAGGGCGGTATATGGATGTCGGCAAGGTTTTTTATCAGGGATTGATTTTCTTATCTGTTTTTGCCGTTATCGTTTTCATACTATCCAAACTGTTTTCTTCGGTATTACTTCGCATGACAATTTCGTCCGATAATGTCTATCAAGCTACCATGAAATATATGGAATGGCGAGATTATAGTT
This sequence comes from uncultured Odoribacter sp., assembly GCF_937966165.1. NCBI lineage: Bacteria > Pseudomonadati > Bacteroidota > Bacteroidia > Bacteroidales > Odoribacteraceae > Odoribacter > uncultured Odoribacter sp. The sequence continues at coordinate 288,254 of NZ_CALCLB010000016.1, read as the reverse complement.
ATCTGTTTGCATTTCCTTTATTGGCAATTCGGGCTTTCTTCGTTGGAACGACCCATACCAAAATTCTTACAGCGAACTCTATCATTATGGTAATCTGCAATGTTATGTTTAACTACTTGTTAATATTTGGAAATGCAGGTTTTCCTAAATTAGGTATTAGCGGGGCTGCTATAGGTTCATCACTTGCAGAGTTTGTCGGATTATTATTCTTGATTCTATATATGTGGAAGCGAGTAGACAGGAAACGGTATGGATTACGTGCCAGTTTTGATTTAGGGTTATCGCTTCATCTCTTAAACATTTCTGTTTGGACGATGGTACGTTCATTTTTTTGCATCGCTCCTTGGTTTTTATTCTTTGTAGCAATTGAACATTTAGGAGAATACGAACTTGCAGCAGCAAACGTAATAAGAAGTATCTCAATGCTCTTTTTTGTGATTGTCAATTCATTTGCGACTACTGCTATTTCGTTGGTTAGTAACCTTATCGGAGGAAATCAAATTTCAGATGTAATGCCACTTTCCCGTCGCATCATATTGCTAACTTACGTAATAGGTATTCCATTGATTCTGTTATCTTTTGCTTTTTCGGGAACTCTTTTAGGGCTGTTCACTAACGATGAAATAGTTGTTCAGAAAGCATTTTACCCATTCTGTGTAATGCTTTCTACGTTTATTATCTCTGTGCCGGCTTATACATATTGCAATACAGTAATAGGCACAGGTAATACGAAAGTAGTATTTGTGTTTCAGATAATTAATATTATTATCTATCTGTCGTATCTATTTGCTTTGTCCCGTTCTCCGAATATTCCACTTGCAGTATATTGGACTTCCGAGCAAATATACGTGTTGATGTTATTACTGATGTCGTATGTATATATGAAAAAAGGCAGATGGTTTAATAAGAGTGTCTAATCCTGACAATGATTTATCTATGTGGGATATTCTGGAAACAAGGCTATTCAAGTTCTTATCAGCTTCTGATACAGAAAATGACATTGAACCGCAAATCAAAGATACATATAGAGAGTTTGTGGAAAGATTAATCTTCTATTTAGATTCTGAAACAGATAATATGAAGCGCATTCGCACTCTCAATTTGATTCATATAGAAATTGAAACAGTTAAATCTTTGGAGGTTTCTTATGGAGCAAAAAAGATGTGTTGAAAATTGTTTATTCAGATAAGGTATTATCTTTCGTTCAAAAAGAACTGGAGTTAATCCATAAACAAATGGAGTTCCCACGATATTTCACTAAGATAGAAACCTTATGGCAATCACCACTATATCTTGCTGACAAAACTCATCTTATTGAAATTATGGAAATGGTGAGTGGACTGTTCTTATCTAAACGAGTAGTTACCCACAACGGAACAGAATCACCACTAACCGAAATCGGACGAGCTTTTGAATATCTTTTCAATATCAAATTGGGTGACATCCACAAAAAACACGGGAATGTAATTTGCCGTAAAGCCAATAAACGAACCGAGTTTTTAGATATGCTTCGCAAAGCCATAACCGAAGAAAGTAAGAAGAAAGGCTATCTATAAATCAGTGACTTATCAAGAATTAATAGGGGTGTAGTATATCTACACCCCTAACTTGTTTGCATCCCTTTTCCGAACGTTGCTTTATCAATCGATTGGTAATCTTAATGTTGAATTTAATAATGAAGCAAAATGTATATAGACAACGAAAACTTCGACAAGTGGATGGAACGGCTATCAAAGAAACTCTCCGAAATCGGGCAAGTGGTAAACTTCCTTACTTTACGATAAGCCATAAGACCTATTATCGTGCAGCCGACATCCGGACATTTATTCAAGAAAATACCGATAGTAAGACCCATGAACGGTTCAAAAAGGGAAATCAACTTGATAAGCAAACCGAAGCAAAACAAGGCGAGTAATGTTACCCTCTGATGAAGTGCCGCCACTCCCCATTTAGCAGAAACCGCCTCACTCTATGGCTCGGCTCATTTCGCTAAATGAAGCAAGAGGGAACCGGAAGAGTATCAACCGAAATCCTACCATAATGGTTCACCGAAACGGTGAGAGTTACCAGTTAAGTATTATCTATTATGAATGAAACCACCAAACAGGCAAGCCCCATCGACTTATGAGATCCAGGAGGATGAACAGGGTTATTTTGCGTACCTCAATGGTAAACGAGCTTCGATTACCTATTACCAAAGATTAGATATGCCAACCATCGCCACATTGGGCGATTACATGAGAAACTAAAAAGCAATGAATGATATACCCGACAACAAATCTCCGCAAATCGGATTGTTCTTTACGGCTTTAAATGACCTTTTAAATACCATTCAACAAGCCCTACAGAACCGTACTCCAAACCTGAACGGAGGAAAGTACCTCACTAATCGAGAGGTCTGCCAACTTTTACGTATTTCTTCCCGTACCCTCCCAAATTGGAGGGATACGGGGGAAATAACATTTATCCTGGTTGAAAGGAAAGATTCTGTACAAGGAGTCAGAACTTCGGAGTCTAAAATAGATATATCTTCTAACAAATACTCAAAAGGCTTTATCTAGTAAAGTCATATAGAAAATGATGAATCTTTATTGGTTCACATTTTCTATTTTCTGAAATGTCATACCGAGTATGAGTAGACTGAAAATAATATGGAAATTCTGTTTCTAAAAGCCCTTCTCCACTTAATTCACCAAAACAATGAGTATTTGAGTTTAATTTCAATTTTTTTATCTGTTCAAAAATAGCCTGTTTTATATTGCTACAATCTCCGTCTTGTACAAAACCTATCATTCCTCCAAAATTTTTATCAGTGGAATATTTATTGACAAGAAATCTGTAGACACCCCCATCTTCATATTTTCTATTCTTCTTCATCTTATTGGGATTGTAGACATACTCGAGAATCGAAAATAGTTTATCTTCAAGACATTTACACTCAAATGAAAAGTAATGATTCCAAAGACTACTCCTTATTTTAATATCATAAAATCCCAACAATGCAGAATGTCTATTCTGCGGTTCCAGTTCAACGGTTAAAAGATGGGTTTCTGTAAAAGTGTAATTAGATTCTAATTTTTTACGAATAAACTCTTTTACCGTTCGTTCATTTTTAGTCTTTAGAATATGTTTTTCTTCTTGTGAAATACTATTATATAGGGATGTGATATAATCCAATATTAAATTCGTCCAAAATTCATCTTTATTCCGCAGGGTGTTATTCTTTGCAATCTTAGCAATTAATTCTAAAGAACCTAAGTCTGCTTGATGAGTATCATCTATGTGTACAAAAGTTACTCCCATCTATTGTTCCAATAAATTAGTTAAAAAAACTCTCGCATCTTCAAATGCTTTTGACTTAGACCAATTTTTTATATTATTTTCCCGAACAAAGAATAAACTGTTTTTGGCATATATCCTATCTTTAATCGTATAGATATTAGCATTGCCTATTTCTTTTACTAATTTATTTAAGTGGTAATTAACTACTTGATCGATAGAAATAGTTCGTTTTCCTTTTTTCGATTCAAACTCTATCTTAACACCGACAAAACTAGACGTTAATTTATTATCAATGTATTTAGTGCCTTTAATGCTAACAGTTTCACTAATATGGGGTTTTATAGTGTCGATAAATAAAGATATATATTCATCAATTTCATTAATCTTTAGTTTTCTTGTCTTTAGAAAGAAATCACATACTTTTTGCCGTTCAAACTTACTTAAGCCGTACAGATCAAATATTAGTTGATTTAACATATCCTTACAAGAATCAAAAGATAGTACTCCCTCTGATAATTTTGTCGATATTAAAGAAATCTTTTTTTGTAGCTCTTCGTCATACAGAATAGGAATAGGCAATTTAATGATGTCATTCATTGTTGTTTTAGGGAATGAATCTGAAACTCTTTTTCGATGCCTTATCATTAAATAATAATTAATAAGATCTGAATTAAAAATCGCCGTAAACAAGGGATATAGTTTTGGATCCTGTAGCTGTATGGAATATATATCAAAACAATAATAAGTAGGAGTGTTAGTATATATAGCTCTTAACCTTATACCAGTACGAGGGAACAATATCCTTTTGCCAATATACTCATCATTGGTACGCACCCGTTCAAATACATCTTTATATTTTTCAATATTAGATTGATAGAATTGGTATTTCCCCACGACTTGAAAAGGTTCTATATTGGAACATTCCAAAAAAGGAATACAATAATCATTGTCTTTTTCTTCTTTGCTATATTGTGCTATAAGATTTTCTTTATATTGCTTTTTTTCTTCTTTTGAATATGTTCTCCAACCAATAGGTTGATTTCCACTTCCAAGAATTTGTATACCATTATTAATGGCCACCCCAGTCATACTATCTGAATCTTCAACTAAAAATTGAGATAATGGATCACATTGAGAGTAGATTTTTGCTGTAAGCTTTAGATCTTGTTCATCACCCACAAAATAATCTTTTAGGAATATATCTTGATTTATTAACTCTGATTGCTTGAGCTCTATTAAGTCATTATCTCTTAATAAGACTATTTTAAATAGTTTCGAAAAATCAGTTAGTTTGGGGGTTAAAAAATTAAACACATTATCCTGCTCTGTTTTACCTGAGAAAAGAATAACGGCTGTACTTTCTTTTGCATTTTCAAACAATATATTTTTCACCTCTGACAAATTGTAGAATTTTAATATCCCATATTTGTTGAAGAAAAACTGTTGAAACTTAGTAGATGAATCACTATTGAAATTTGATAAATTTGAAACAAATCCCAACTTTGTTCCATGACTACACCATTCTTGTATCTTTATAAAAAAACATTGGGACAGTTGTTTATTACTTACTATGTCTTTATGATTTTCCCAAAAAGATTCCTCTTCTTCTCCTTCTCGAATTGTTAAGAATGGCGGATTCCCTATTATATACTCAAAAGTATTATTGCCATTTATTAATGATACATCTAAAGCATTGCCATGTACTATATTCGAAGTAAAATCAAATGGGAATATTTTAAAATTTTCTTCGGTTTCTATCTTAGTTTTTATAAAATTCTTTAATTCATCCGGCTTTATTCCATCCAAAAGTTCCAGATATAAAGATAAAATAGCTAATCGCCTTGCATTCTCTTGTTTCTCTATGCCATATATATAGTCTACTAATACCTTATTTCTTTTAACAATATCTTCTACTGAAACATTTAAAAGTAAATTTTCATTAGCTAATAATTTTCGCAATCCAACGACCAGAAACATTCCAGAACCACACGAAGGATCTAAAATTTTACCAGTTTTGTCTATGGTTTCATCAACAATTAATTTAGCTAATCCTTCTGGAGTATAAAAAATACCTTCTTCTGACTGATTTTCGTCAAAGAACATTTCATAAACATGTCCGATAAATTCCGCAGGGATAATATCAAAGCTATATCCAAATAACGAGAGCTGTCCATTTTCAAAATTTTTCCTTTCCAAAGCATCCGCAATCAAACTTAAAGCAGGATCGAGTAAATGTTCCGTTGGAATATGTGGGTTTTCAAAAAGAGAATTATTAAATATATGATTGATTATATCAAATAATTTATTTATATCATTTTTTCTTTGAGATTTTAGCAATTGAATATAAGTGTCATTGTTTGAAAAATAGTGACTATAAAAAAACGAATTTATAATGTGCTTATCTTCAAGAAATTTAATAAATAACGTTCGGTCAATTAATGCTTGAATTATTTCATCACGTTTTTTGCCTTCTGAAATGACTGAAGTGTATATATCTTGTAGCTTTTTTCTTAAAATTCTTAAAGTCTTTACTAGACCACGATCAACCGTTAATCTTTTATTTTTAATATCTTGTTGAACATGTTGATAGGCTTCCCAGAAAAGTCCTGTGTCAAAATTAAATTTAGCAATCTTTTCTAATAATACATTATCTTCCTCATTCCCTGTAAATGAATCTATTTTAACAGGTGGTTTTAGTGGATCAGAAAACGAGTATAATAAATCTAATTTATCTTGATTTCGAACAAACAATAAATCACTCTTATTTTCGTTCCAAATATATTTTCTTATTTCAAATACTTCATCTCCATTTAGGTCTGCTACGTCAACTAATGTAAAAACGCATTGCGTTTTTTCATTAGATGGAGTATATCTAAATATTTTCCCTGCAACTTTTTGAGAAATAGACGAATTACGATCAAACGTAATCTCTATCGGTTTCAACTCTTCATTGAAATCGAAATTTATATGCTCAAAAAATGTCTTACTATTCATCATATCACAAATGTGTTCTATATACAAATATAGATATAATTTTCCTTCTGCAGAAATTTTTCAGAAAATACCTCATCTATATTATTTGATTTTAAGAGGATTACAAATTCACAATTTATATTTCCCCTTAATCCGTTCGGCAAGGTTTGTCATATCCTCATTGATTTTAGTACGGGTTATATCCGCATAGATTTGAGTAGTGGAAATACTTCGATGTCCCAGTGTTTGGCTAATCGTTTCTATAGGAACACCCATTGAAAGACAGAGGGTTGCATAGTTATGCCTTACCATGTGATAGGTCAGCCGTTTATCAATATTGGCTGCCTTGGCTATCTTTCTCAACTGAATATCAGCATTCTCTATTGTGCATAGCCTAAAGACCTTTCCATCAAGACCGGCAATAGCTGTATTCCGGTATTTCTCGATAAGACGCAATGGAATATCAAATAGGGGAATGTAGGAAGCAGTTCCAGTCTTTGGGCGATTTAAGACAATCCACTGTTTGCCATCTTCTTTCCGTACAATATTATCATACCGTAAGTTCTTCAAGTCCGCATAGGCAAGCCCCGTGAATGTCGAAAACAGAAACATATCATGGATAAACCGTTGTGTACCTGATTTAGGGGGAGTTTTCATTAACAAATTCAGTTCGTCATTGATGAGTGATTTGTTTTAAGCTCGGTCTTGTCCAATTCAAAACTCTCAAAAGGCGCACGGGTAATAATTCTCCGATGCAACGCTAACGTATTACCTTGTTTAACAAGACAATCCGAGCCTTAACAGTTCTCGGCTTCATCTTACGTTTTATACGGAAAAAGAAATTCAATGCTTCGATGAAAGGTAAATCAAACTCGGCAAGGGGAATATCCCCTACATGGTATTCTTCCAGAAGGAATTGTTTAAGCTGTTTATAAAGGACTTCATATTGTTTGTGGGTGGATTGTGCTCGGGCTATGCCTATTCTCCCTTTGAAATCTTCCATCATTTCACCGAACAAGACAAGCAACGTTTTCTGTGCGGTGGCAATTCCTTGAAAGGCGTTCTTCACTTCGATAGCGGTTACTTTTCCTGTCCGCTTTATACACTCCAAAGCCGTTCTTCTATTTTCAGCTTTGAGCCGAATTGTGCAATAGAGTTACCGATGATGATTTTACCCACAATCGGGTAAACGGCATTGGGGTTTGTTTCTGTTCTTTCCGTGCTTCCTTCTCGTTTGAGGTAGAAGGATACTTTTAGTTCGTTGTTCATAACGCTCACATTTTAAGTTCGTAAAATTACTTTCAAAATGAGTTATCTGAACAATGTAAACCACAGACAAACAACGCTATAACCAGACGTATAATGTCATTGTTTTGCTCTGTTTTTCGCTTAATGAAACGGGTAACGGTTTAGAAGCGTAAAGTCTGCTCTAATCCGCTTTTTCTTGCTATTTCGCTACTCGGCATCCAAAGACACTAAAAGACATACATTTCTATCAGTCAATCAATTACCCATATTTTCTCTCTTTTTCCTTTTACACTGCTTGTTTTCTGCGTAACTCGATACCTTTTGAGTTACTCCCGAAAGCCTTGCCCTGACGGGGAACAATCGACCCTCCGTAGTCGGGCGATTGAAAAATAAATAACGGTCAATAACAGCAGAGTATACCGAAGCTGCAGCATAAAAGAAAGAATAACATAAAGCCTTTGAAACGGAAGTGGCGGTGTTGGAGCGTAAGATCCAGCTTACGCTCGCGCCACCTAAACCAAAGGCAGGACAGGAACAGACCGACGGCGTACAGCAAAACGGACAACGCGAACAACAGCCGGAAACCGTCAATCCCGATATGAGCGACGATTTTGTCCGCAATCATGTTCTTGTCATAAGGTCGGGCGTATCGGAAGAATCCAAAATGCTGGGTAAAGGAATGAAAATTTAATTTTGTGAATATCTGTAATCACAGGGTGCAATACCTGTTATTTTCTTGAAAATAAGGCTGAAATGCTGTACGTTGGGATAACCTAACTGCCGGGCAACGGCAGCAGGTGTTGTGCCGGCTTTCAACAGCATTCTTTTGGCAACGTCCAGACGTTTGAACTGGAAATATTCCTCCAGCGTCTTGCCTGTTTCAAATTTCAGCAGGTCGTTGAAATAAGACGGAGAAAGACCGAGTTCTTTGGCAAGAGGTTCCGGTGTGGGTAGTTCGCCGTTTTGCAGCTTGCCGGAAGCGATGTAGTCGTTGAGCAAACGTTCCATCTTCTCCAGTATGGCCTTGTTTTTGTTCTCGCGGGTGATAAACTGCCGTTCGTAGTAGCGGGTACAATAGTCCAGCAAAAGTTCGATGTGGCGGGAAAGGATGGTGCTGCTGTGTGTGTCAATCGGATGGTGCAGTTCTTCCTCGACGTTCCACAGGCAGCAGGTCACTTTTTCCGTTTCGCGTTGCGAGAGGTGCAGGGCTTCTTCTTTATAGTAACGGAAGAAGGTATAATTTTTGATATGATTTTTCAGCGACGTGCGGAATAGCAGGTCGGGATGGAACGCCAGGAGATAACCTTTGCCGGGCAGGGTATTGTTCCCGCTCATGCGGAATATTTCACCCGGCGTGAGAAATACCATCGTAGCATTTGAATAGTCGTAATACCTCCGTCCGCAGCAGCAGCAACCGTCCGGACAATCCTCAATGAGCAGGATGGCATAAAATTCGAATTTCACGGCATCCTGTTCCAGCGGCGGATTCTCCAGATTGATAAGGCTTGCCTGTGGATGCAGCGTTTTGCCACCCAGACAACGGTTGCATTCATACACGGTTTTGAGATCCAATGTTTTCTCTTGCTTCATGTCTTTCTCCGTGTTTAATTACATGACATTTTGTGTACGATATTCATTGGGAGTACATCCCACCCGTTTCTTGAACAGGCGGCAGAAATGCTGCGGATACTGGAAGCCCAGCGAATAGGCTATCTGGCTGACGGTATCTTCTGTATCGGAGATGCGTTCTTTCGCTCTTTCGATGACTTTCTCCTGAATGTATTCCTGTGGCGTTTGTCCGGTTTCTTTCTTGAACATGTCACCGAAGTAGTTGGGTGAAAGGCAGAGCTTGCCGGCGCAATATTTCACCGTGGGCAATCCATCTTCTTCAGCATGTGCTCCTTCGAAATATTCATCGAGCAGGCGTTCAAAACGCACCAGTACGTCACGGTTTGCTTTGGTGCGGGTAGCGAACTGGCGCTCATAGAAACGCATACAATAGTTGAGGAGCAGTTCGATATGGTTTACGAGCAATGTTTTACTGTGTTTGTCCACGCCATGTTCCAGTTCCGTCCGGATGATCTTCAGAGAGGTAAGTACGATATTCCGTTCTTCTTCAGACAGATGCAGGGCTTCGTTTACTTCGTACGAAAAGAAGGTATATTTCCTGATCGTCTTTCCGAGCGAGGTCCCCCGCAACAAGTCGGGATGGAAAAGAATGCCGTAAGAGTTTATTTGTATCTGATCGCCGCTTGGAATAATGTCGGCAGTTTGTCCGGGTGCAAAGCAAACGATGGTTCCCTCCTGGTAGTCGTACGTTTGCCTGCCGTATTTGATGTCACAGAGCTTCTCGATTTTCAGGTATAGCGCGTAAACGCCATAATTCCAACGGGTGTAGTCCACCCGCCGGGTAGCCTTGTTCAGATCGATGACGCTGACCAGTGGGTTAAGGGTTTCGAGCCCATATAAATTATTATACAAATCTACACTGTCCAGATTTATTATTTTATCCATATATGCAATTATTTAATTCAGACAAATATATAAGGTATATTAAATTGCCCGAAGTTTACCGCTACAAAGTTAGGAAGTAATTCACCGGCTTCTATAACCTTTATTACTGATATTGCAGGCGGTTTATAACCCCGGTTACAGATGATACCCTCAAATCAGCAAACAGGCTGGGACAGAAGTGCAAAATCTGTAATCGAGGTCATATACGCATCGTATAATCTGTAATTTATCTACCGGCAGCCGGCATGGAAATGCCGAATTTTGCAACATCCCGGAAAGGGAATAAATAACAATAAAGATTTTGGTTATGAAACGATTCTGGTTCTTATCATTTTTACTGTCGACGGTGCTGTCCTTCCCGGCCTGCGGAGGAGACGAACCCGACAATCTTCTGACGCCTCCCGAACAACCCGGGAATCCGTCCGGCGGCGATAATCCCGATCCGGGGAAGAACGCGAAGTATCTTATCGTGTTTGCTTCGCGCAGTGGCAATACGGAGCGTGTAGCCCAGCAGATCCGGACAGTGCTGGACTGCGATATGCTGGAAGTGGAGCCGCAGACGGCATACGAGAGCGATTACGATGCGATGCTCGGCCGTGCCCGCGCGGAACTGGCCGCGATACGGGAAGGGAATTGTCCCGCCGTCAGGACTTCTGTGGAGAGCTTCGAGGGGTATGACCTGGTGTTTGTGGGGTATCCGGTCTGGCACGGTTCGATGGCTACGACGATGCAGGCGTTCCTGCACAATCATGCCTCAAAACTGACGGGCAAGCGTATTGCCCTGTTCGCCACGAGCGGGGGCAGCGGTATTTCCACATCGGTGAATGAGGCGAAGGCACTGTGTGCGGAGGCAGCCGTCGAAAGCAATACGCTGTTGCTGACGTCGCTCACGCAGGTGGAAAGCCGTGTGGCAGCGTGGCTCGGACAGTTGGGCGCAAGCCGTGAAGAAAATAGTAATAACGATAATAATACATCTATGAAAGCAAAAATGACGGTTGGCGGCCGTACGGTTACCGCCACGATGGAAGACCATGCAGCCGGGCGGGATTTCCTCGCGCGCCTGCCTTTGGAAGTGACTTTAGCGGATTTCAATAACACGACGGAGAAGATTTTTTACCCCTCGCCGGCATTGACCATTGAAGGCGTGACGCGCGGTTGCGCACCGGTTGCGGGCGACATCACGATTTATGTGCCCTGGGGCAATGTGGCTATTTTCTGCAAGAACTGGCCGCAGAGCCGTGACCTGGTCCGAATCGGGCATATCGACGGGGACGGCATCAGCGCACTGAGTGCTTACAGCGATGAGGTGGTTGTGAAATTTGAAAGGAATTGACGACAAACACAGGAAACAAAAATCAGACTGCTGGTAATCGTGCTGTTCGTTGGCCCGGCATGTGCCATGCAGGTCTGTGTCGTTAACAGCGGCTCTGCATAAGCAGCATAAAGTCATAGATCAAAAACAGGTAATCAGATGGATTCCCGCCTGCCGTCATCTGGGGCTGGGTGTTTTGCCGTGGAGTCCGCTTGCCGGAGGAGTGCTTGGCGGAATATTGCAGAAGGAGGTGCAAAGCGAACGTACTTCCGCCGTGAAGTCGCAGATGGAGGGCTTGCGTCCCCGTCTGGAAGCCTATGAACAGTTGTGCCGTGAAATGGGACGGGAACCAGCCGGGGTAGCTCTTGCGTGGCTGTTGAATAATCGGGTGTGACGGCTCCCGTAATTGGTCCGCGAACGGTGGAACAACTGAAGGGTAATTTGCGGGCAGTCGGGGTCAAGTTACCGGATGAGGTCATCGCCCGGCTTGACGGGATATGGCCCGGCCCGGGCGGGGAAGCTCCGGAGGCTTATGCGTGGTAAACCAAGGGGACGTGTCCCTCTTGCGAAACGTACACGTCCCTTCCGGTGGAACAAAGGGACGGGGGCATTGTTTCACCCTCCGCCGTCACCATATTTCGTTATATTTCCGTATCTTTGCATAAGATAAGCTGCACCTCGGCATAAAAAATGAACTTGTTCATTTTATTCTGCTCTCGGTTTGCATTATCTTTGCTACAGCAAAAAAAAATTTCCGCCATGGACTTAACCGTAAAACAACCGTTCCCCGGGCTCCCGCGCAAAATGCCGATCGGCATCCAGAGTTTCGAAAAACTGCGCCGCGAAGGCTTCGTATATGTCGACAAAACCGCGCTGGTCTACCGCCTAGCGAATACGCCGACGCCCTATTTCCTGAGCCGCCCCCGGCGGTTCGGCAAGAGCCTGCTGCTCTCGACGCTCGAAGCCTATTTCCTCGGCAAACGCGACCTGTTCCGTGGTCTCGCCATCGAGCAACTGGAGACGGAATGGGCGCCGCACGCCGTGATCCACCTCGATCTGAATGCCGAACGCTACGACAGCTACGACAGCCTTGTGAAAATGTTGGAGTATCAGCTAAGCGAGTGGGAAGAACGCTACGGAAGCAGCGGGAAAGGGAATTCCTATTCCACCCGTTTTATGGAGGTGATCAAGGCGGCCTATGCCCGGACAGGCCGCGGCGTAGTGGTACTCATCGACGAATATGACAAACCGCTGCTGCGCAGTTTCGACAATCCCGACTTGCAGAAGGATTTCCGCGAAACGCTCACCGCCTTCTATACCGTGCTGAAAAGTGCCGACCCATGGCTGCGATTCGTGTTCATCACGGGGGTAACGAAGTTTGCGCAGATGGGTATTTTCAGCAACCTCAACCAGCTGAACGACATCAGTTTCGATGCCGACTATGCCATGCTCTGCGGACTGACCCGCGAGGAAATCGAGGCTACGTTTGCACCGGAGCTGCAACTGCTGGGCGAAACGAACGGACAGGCCCGCGCGGCAACCCTCGCGCGGCTCACCCGCTTGTACGACGGCTACCATTTCAGCCGCGGACACCTGCCGGGGGTCTTCAACCCGTTCAGCGTGCTGAGCGTGATGGCCAAACGGCAGTACGATAACTACTGGTTTTCGACGGGCACGCCCACGTTCCTGGCCGATATGCTCCGCGAAACGGACTACGACCTGCGGGTATTGGACGGCGTGCAGGTGCCCGCCGCCATGCTCACCGACGACCGCGCCGACCGCCGCAATCCCGTCCCGATGATCTACCAGAGCGGATACCTCACGGTCAAGGATTACGACGAACGGTTCCAGGAATATACGCTCGGTTACCCGAACGACGAGGTGCGCTACGGCTTCCTCAATTTTATCACGCCGTTTTACACACCCATACCACAAACCGAAACGACGTTCTACATTGGAAAATTCATCCGTGAACTGGAAAGCGGCGACGTCGATGCCTTCCTCACGCGGATGAGGGCTTTCTTTGCCGACATCCCGTACGAGCTGAACGACCGCACGGAGCGCCACTACCAGGTAATTTTCTACCTTATCTTCAAACTGATGGGACAGTTCAGCGAAGCTGAGGTCCACAGCGCCCGCGGCCGCGCCGATGCCGTGGTGAAGACCGCCGACACGGTATACGTCTTCGAGTTCAAGCTGGGCGGTACGGCCGAGGAAGCCCTCGCACAGATCGACGACCGTGGTTATCTGATCCCCTACACCGCCGCCGGCCGCCGTATCGTCAAAGTCGGCGTCGGGTTCAGCGCCACGGAGCGCAACATCGACCGCTGGATCGTCGCAGAGGGATGAAGTCAGCGACGGGTCCTTTGATTTAAAACCTGCCGCCGACCTCGCCACGAAATAACCCCACCCCAAAGCGACACGTGGCTTCCGGTGAAACAATGCCTCCGTCCCTTTGTTTCATCGGTTTACTCATAATGTCAGATCAAACCGTTGTTCGATATCTCACTGCGGCAACCGTCCCGCTCAGAGTCCCAGCTGCCTCCCTTGACGACGTACGAACCGCCGCGGGTGTCGGCGGGCGGGGTGAAACGATAGCTGTTTTATTTCATTGAAAGAGAATAAAAAAGTGCCGCTCATCGTTTCGCGTGAACGGCACTTTCCGTCGGTTTTGTAACCGGAATTGGATCTACCATAACCCGGTTCCCACCGTTTTAGAACACTCCAACTCCAATAGCCCCCTTTTGGCATCGAGGCCACCGCCGTAGCCCGTGAGTTTATGATTACTGCCGATTACCCGGTGGCAGGGCACAAAGATAGAGATGGGATTGGTGGCATTTGCCGATGCGACTGCACGCACAGCCTTTGGGTTATGGATGCGGCGGGCAAGTTCGCCATAAGACAGGGTCGTTCCGTATGGTATTTTCATCAGTTCTTCCCATACGGTGCACTGAAATTCCGAACCGGTAAAGACAACGGGAATGTCGAATGTCTTACGGCGTCCGGCAAAATATTCTTCGAGTTCCCCGATCGCCCGTTCGATGGTGCCGGAAGTTCCCTCTTCATACTTCGCATTCAGATGCCGCTGTATGCGGCGGTCTATCGTCGCGCGGCGTTTCTCCACCGCCCAGTCACAAATACATAGCTTATCGCCGTAAGAACCGACAAGCATATCGCCCACGGGCGATTGATACCGTGTAATCTTTATAGTTTCCATATTGTTCCTTTTATGGTTATAATATTCTTTCATACATACTTTACATGGTCTGTATCCGGCTTGTAAGGCTTCCTCAAGCGTGTCGTAAAACACGATGTTCCTTTCCAGAGGCTTTGCCGGACAATCCGGTGTGCAGACGATTTTCGTTGTTCTGACGGCAACGAAGAATTTACCGCGATAATTCGCGTCTCTATTTCTTACCGCTTTTATCTTTTCTTCTGTTTTCATCGTACTTGTTGTTGGTCGGTGCATAATCTTTCATTCCCTCTATCGCGCCTCCGGCCACAGCCCAGAAGTAAAGGCTGGCTATCGAAGCATAAGGCGAGAACCGCTTTTTATATCGGTCGAACAGTTGCCTGTTTTTAAATAAGACACCTCTGTCTCATTATAAACAAAAATATTACAGTCGGTCATCAGCTTGCTTATTGCGGAAATATTTATTGGAGTCCGCCGGAGCCTCATTCCGGTTGGAATCATCGTATTCCCTTACGACAGACGCAACGGTGATTCGGTAACTTTCAAAAAGTCTTTCACGCCCTTCCGATTGATTCATGCGGTGGTGAAGTTCATTGCGCCACTTTTTGACGGCTTCTTCGTTCTCCCATACATTCAGCGACAGCAGCTTGCCTTCTTCATTCAGACTGCCGAACCGTTCGGAACGAATAAAACCCTTCGCATCCGAAAGCAACGGTTTTAATCGGGCGGCAAGTTCAAGATAACGTACCTTGCCCTCTGCCGTAGACGTTACTTCAAAAAGAACGACCACTTTTTCGTTGCCGTTTTCTGTATTCTTTATCATTTGTCTCTATGTTTTTAGTTGTTTCCGTCCTATGGTTCTTCTACAATCTTTGCTGCCATTTTCCGGGCGTTTTTCAAATCACCTGCGATGATGTATCTCAATAACTTCTCGTGAGAAGTTTGTGAATTGACGAAGCAATCCGTACTGTCATAAATGCGATTGAATTCGGAAAGCAGATGAGCGGAAGCAGAACGGTAAATGTCTGCCAGTATCCGGTTGCGAGTGGCATCGGCAATGGCGATGTGAAAATTCAGGTCGGCTTCGATACATTCTTTCAACAAGCCGTTTTTCGCATTCGTTTTTCTTGCTTCAAGAGAGGACTGCATTCGTTCTATATCTTTTTCCGTTCTCCGGGCCACGGCTTTCTCCACGATTGCAATATCCAATATTTTCCTCACTTCATCGAGTTCCGTCCGGTCGGCATTTCTCATTTTTATGCTGCCATCATCATTATCAGACGGTTCGGCGACAAATGTCCCCGAACCTTGCCGGACTTGGACAACACCCATATTTACCAACAATTTTACCGCTTCACGGATGCTCGACCTTCCGACTCTGAAAGTTTTCATCAACTCCGGTTCGGTTGGGAGCTTATCTCCAATTCCATAGACACCTTCCGTGATTTGTTGTCTCAACTGCTCGGCAACCATATCCGCCAAAGACTTCTTTTGTATAATCATATATCTACCTCTGTTTTATTCATCATATCATCAGATGATTTACAAAAGTATATATTTTTATCTGACAGGCAAAATATTCGGTGATAATATTTTGAGATATTGATGTTTTACACCGCAAAACGCAAACAAAAAACTTGATTATTTGATAGACTATTGATTACAACATCTTGACACTTACGTTAGCTATATTGATAATGTCAATTTTTGTGGAATATATTTGGGGGATTTTCTCATTCTTTTCCAGGAATATTATTGCCTTTGTCCCTTGAATGTATAGAAATATTTAACCCATCATAAATATCTGCATCATAAACAAAATTACCGACTTTATAATCTGTGCTCATATCCTTTATTAATTTTTTTCACACGTATTACGGTATTTACCAGCAAATAGCCTTTTCCCTCTTTCTGTATAATACTTTATGAAATCACCTTTACGAGAGATGTACGTATCCCGATTGTGTTCATATTGTTTCCATAGAGCAGTTCCGCCTCTTCGTTGTACCAATCTGTCCAGGAAGCGTTGTGCCTAGTCAGGACAATAGGGAACAATTGCCATAATTCCCCCAATAACATTTCCGAAAGTAATCTGCTTTCATTTCTGTCCGTGTACCCGTACTCCTTGCTTTGTCCCATAATACTTTATGCTCATTTTAGTAACTTACGACTGCTATTATCACCACTTTCCAATATACTCATTTGATGAATGGCTATTTGGTTTAGCTTAACAAGACGCTCTCTTTGTGTCATATTCTGTTCGATGAACACGGCATTCAGGTTCTCCATATTCGACAAGCAGATAAGTTCGTTGATAGTAGCATAATCCCGAATATTACCTTTCAGTTCGGGATTGGCTTCTCTCCATTGTTTTGCTGTCATACCAAACATCGCCACGTTCAGCACGTCAGCTTCATTGGCATAAATAATACTTGATTGTGCCGGTGTGACTTCTGCCGGAATAAGGTTTTGCTTTATGGCATCAGTGTGTATGCGGTAATTGATTTTCGACAATTCACGTTTTGCTGACCAACCGAGCAACCTTTGTTCTTCAGTCTTTAGCCGCTGGTATTCCTTAACCAGAAGTAATTGGAATTTAGGAGAAATCCACATACCAAAATGATATGCTATATCCCGATGTGCATAGGTGCCACCGTAGCGACCAGCCTTAGAACGGATGCCGATTGCATTGGTTCGTTCTATCCACGTTTTCACCGAAAGCACGAAATTGTTGCTTCCTGCCGCATTTTTAATTGTACCGAATTCGGTACAATTAAAATCAGGGTTATACAGCATTTCCCATTCGCCAAGATATTCAATAGTGCTTTTAAGGCTAAGCCAACGGAAGATGATATGCTCCTGCAGTTGGCTTCGTGCCATGTCTGTAAGGCTGATGTAGTCTTCTTCATTGTACTTGACAACGCTGATATCTGTATTTTGAACGGTAATTTTTGCCATTGTAATCGATGCATTGAGTTTCAACCATAAAGGTCACTATAATTTGCGAGATTATATCCTTTTTAATGGACTATTTACAAAGATGGATGCAGATTTTACGATAACAAGCATTGTTCTTTCAGATAATTATTCACTCTTTATAAGCATAAAGAGTTATTTGACAGCATAGCATAGTAATCCACTAAAATTCAGACTGTTACTAAACCGGTTACTAAATCGTTACCTCTATTTCTCAAATATTCCGCTAAAAGTTTATTCCTCAATCGCTTAAGTTAGACCAATGAAAATCTAAAATAAGATGGTTATGTATAGAAGAGATTTTCTGCCACCGTATGCCTTGATGTATAAAGAAATACGTTTGTTTCTGTAATTGAGGTCATAACAGGTAAGAACATCTGTAATTTGTCTACAAGGGAAATAGTTCCTTTGCCCGAACTTTGCCAATGAAAAACAAAAATAAAAGAATGTGGCAAAGAAAGTTTTGATTTTATCATCCAGTCCGCGTCGCGGAGGAAATTCCGACAGGCTTTGCGATGAATTCATGCGTGGAGCAGCGGAGAGTAATAACGAGGCGGAGAAAGTATTTCTCCGGGATAAGACAATACATCCTTGTTTGGGATGCAGTGCATGCAGTCAATACCACAAGCCCTGTCCGCAAAAAGACGATGCTGCTGAAATTATCGGCAAGATGCTGAAAGCCGATGTAATCGTAATGGCTACTCCCGTTTATTTTTATGCGATGAGTGCGCAGATGAAAACTCTGATCGACCGTTGTTGCGGTCCTTATACGAAAATGAAAAACAAGGAATTTTATTTCATTGCCACCGCAGCAGAGGAAAATCCGGCGATAATGGAACGTATCGTAGCCAATTTCAAAGGGTTTCTCGATTGTCTGGAGTACCCGACAATAAAAGGCACACTGTTTTGCGGAGGCGTCTGGCATCCGGGAGAAATAAAAGGAAAGCCAGTTTTGCAAGAAGCATACGGGATGGGACGAAGTATATAGGATATTATGAAAAGGAAGGATCTCATTGCTGAAAATACGGCTATTCCCGTAAAGCCGACCGAACGGTATGCCATACTCGACATCCTGCGCGGATTGGCTTTATTGGGTATTGCACTGGCCAACTTTCCGGAGTTTTCTTTGTATTCCTTTCTTCCGGCCAAAGCGGCGGATGCAATGTCTACAGCCGGAATCGACTGCATCGTACATTACTTGCAATACATCTTCATCGACGGCAAATTTTACACGATATTCTCGCTGCTGTTCGGCATTGGCTTCTCAATTATCATCGCCAATGCAATGAGAAAAGGTGCCGATGGATTCCGTATTTTCTACCGGCGGATGTTTGTTTTGCTGTTGATCGGTTTTCTGCACCTGATGTTTCTCTGGAGTGGTGATATACTGATGTTATACGCATTGCTGGGTATGCTACTGCCACTATTCCGCAACGCATCGAACCGGGCGTTGTTGAGATGGACTTTCGCTTTGTTGGCAATTCCCGTGGCAGTGGACTTTATCGTGGAGTTCTTTGGCATTTACCCGTCAGCACCGGTCGTGGAACTTCAACAGTTCTATTGTGCTAAATATGGTATTACGGACGAGAATTTCGCTTTTTGGTTGCGTGATGCGGAACATTACGGCGGAACATTCGAGTTTCTGATTCAAGGTGCGTTGGTACGTGTGCAGGAGTTTATCGACGGAAACCGTTACTTCAAGGTCATGGGATTGTTCCTTTTGGGTTTTTATATCGGGCGCAATCGCTTTTATACTGATTTGGAAAGCCGTAAGCCACAACTAAAGCGTATAGTACGTTACGGATTCATCATCGGGCTGCCGTTGTCATTTCTCTATGCGTGGAGCGCGATGAATAGCCGTCCGTGGGGATCGGGCACACACGCCGTACTCTATTTTGTCAGCGTGTTCCCGCTGGGTTTCGCATACGTGGCCGGCATCTGTCTTTGCTTTCTCCATTGTCCGCAGTGGAAGGTTTTTCGTTTTTTCTCAATACCGGGGCGTATGGCACTTACCAATTATATCAAGCAATCCGTATTCGGTATGTTGCTCTTCTACGGAATAGGGTTCGGTTTCGGAGCCGGTGTGGGACTGGCTTATGTTGTTCTGATTGCTGCCGGAGTATGGATTGTGGAAGCATTGTTCAGCGGTATGTGGCTGCATCATTGCCAATTCGGGCCATTGGAATGGATATGGCGGATGCTGACTTACGGGAAAGTATTCAGACTCGTCAAAGAACGGAACGAATGATGGTGCAGGCAGGGAAAACAGAAGGTCTGCTGGCGCTGATCCGTGAGGGTAAGCCAATGACACTGAAACAACAGTTACGTCTGACAGTGCAACTCAGTATTCCGGCTGTCATCGCGCAATTATCCTCCATTGTCATGCAATATATCGATGCGGCGATGGTGGGAAGTCTTGGTGCCGAAGCGTCCGCTTCCATCGGGTTGGTTTCAACGACGACCTGGCTTTTCTGGGGGCTGTGCGTGGCTGCCGCTACGGGATTCTCCGTACAGGTAGCGCATAAAATCGGCGCAGGCGATATGCGGGGCGCACGTGCGGTGTTGCGGCAGTCGCTGACGGCCACACTTGTTTTCAGCTTGTTGTTGGCAGCACTCGGTGCGGCAATCAGCGGTGCGCTACCCGATTGGCTGGGAGGTGATATTTCCATTCGTCATGAAGCGACGCTTTATTTTTGTATCTTCTCACTCTTTCTGCCTGCCTTGCAGATGAATTTCCTTGCAGGCGGCATGTTGCGGTGCAGCGGCAATATGCACGTGCCGAGTGTGGCGGGCGTGGCGATGTGCATACTGGATGTCGCATTCAATTTCTTTCTGATTTTTCCTTCACGCGAATGGAATGTAGCGGGCGTCTCCTTTACTGTGCCGGGCGCAGGACTGGGCGTGGGCGGCGCGGCATTGGGTACGGTCGCCGCCGAAGCGGTAATTGCCGGAATATTGCTGTGGTATCTTTGGAATCGTTCCGATGAATTGAAGCTGACCGGAGAACCAGGCTGTTTCCGGCCGCAAACAACGACTTTGAAAAAGGCTTTTCGTATCGGCTTCCCGATGGGTATGGAGCATATCGTTATTTGTGGCGCGCAAATTATGACGACGGTTATTGTGGCTCCGCTGGGAGTCTTCGCCATCGCAGCCAATTCGTTTGCTATTACGGCTGAAAGCCTTTGCTATATGCCCGGTTACGGGATTGCCGATGCCGCCACGACATTGGTCGGACAAAGTTTCGGTGCCGGACGTTGGAGATTGACTCGTAGTTTCGCCCGCATTACGGTATTCATGGGCATGGGTATCATGGGGTTAATGGGTGTAGTCATGTATTTATTCGCACCCCAGATTATCGGTTTGATGACTCCCGTTGAGGAAATCCGGCAATTGAGCGTGATGGCCCTGCGTATCGAGGCGTTTGCCGAGCCGATGTTTGCAGCCTCGATTGTCGCATACGGTGTCTTTATCGGGGCGGCTGATACCCTTATGCCGTGTCTGATGAATTTTTTCAGCATCTGGGCAGTCCGTCTGTCATTGGCCGCGTTGCTCGCTCCGGCATTGGGGTTGAAAGGGGTATGGATTGCCATGTGTGTCGAATTGTGTTTCCGGGGTGTGATCTTCCTTGTCCGTCTGAAGTGGGAACGATGGATGAAAAAAGTATGAGATGACTTCTGTAATTGGGGTTATACAACCTGTAATTCGTCTACTGAGCCGCTTTACAATCTCTTGTAACTTTGCAATATGAACAAAATAAGAAATAGTAATCATTAAAATTACATCCGTTATGAGACAGATAATCGTTTTAACCGCTGCTTTCCTCTCTCTCTTCGGTCTGACGGAAAGTCCGGCGCAAACCCATCAAAGCAATCGAAATGATGTTTCTATGAATAGCGAAATCAGAATCAGCATAGGTGATACCCACTATACGGCTACACTGGAAGACAACTCGACGGCAAGGGCTTTTGCAGCTTTGCTTCCCGTGACAGTCACCATGACTGAAATGAACGGAAACGAGAAGTATTACAACCTAAGCGGTAACCTGCCGGCCAATCCATTTCGTCCGGGCACTATTCACGCAGGTGACCTGCTTTTGTGGGGAACGAATACGGTTGTTCTTTTCTATGAAACCTTTTCATCGGGTTACAGCTATACCCGTTTAGGGGAAATAGCCGATCCCGATGGATTGGCCGCTACACTTGGCCGTGGCAATGTGAAAGTTACTTTCTCTCCACAATAATAATGTCTGCAGATGGAAAGAAGAAATTTCATAAAGAACAGTTTGCTGACAATCGGAGGATTAATGCTTGGAGGGGCTGCCGCATTCAGATACAAAAAAGAACAAGAAATGAAAGATGATTTTTTGCCTCCTGCCATTGAAACAGTACATCAGGGAGCAGGAAGGAACGTACTCGTACTGATGAGTGCCGGAACAAGACACGGAAATACGGACCGGCTGATGGATGCTTATATCAAAGGGTTAGTAGAAAAAAATCATACCGTGACAAAAGCCTATTTGGGTAGCATAAGGCTGGAAGGATGCCGTGGATGCGGGGCCTGTCAAAGGAACGGCCACCGTTGTGTCGTGCAGGACGGTATGCAGCAGATTTATCCACTGTTTGCGGCGTGCGATACGGTGGTCATGGCTTCGCCCCTCTATTTCTGGACAATAACCTCACGTCTGAAAGCCTTTATCGAACGCTTGTATGCCATATCGGTAGAAGACAAATATCCGGTCAAAAACACGGTACTGCTGATGACAGCCGGGGATGACGGTGAGGCCACCTTTAATCAGGCTTTGGGCTATTTCCATATCATCAGTGGTGTATTGGGAGGACAAGAGGCAGGAACTTACCTTGCCGGAGGTTGTACAGGATGTGAGAAGACGGCACGCAACATTGCGCCTGAACATCTTGATAATGTGTACCAAATGGGATTGAATTTATAATAATTTATTTGATAAATAATATGCAACAGATTAAAAACAAAGAATTTGGAGGTGAACGTCCTTTGTTCGGGTCCCACGATCTCCGTTTGGAGAATGTGATTATCCGGACCGGTGAATCGGCTATCAAAGAGTGTAGCAACATAGAAGCGTCCGAGTGTCGCTTTGAGGGTAATTATCCTTTCTGGCATGTACATGGCTTCAAAATAGACCGTTGTTATTTCGATGTCGGAGGTCGCTCGGCTTTGTGGTATTGCGACCACCTGAAGATGACCGACACGATAATTGATGCACCGAAAATGTTCCGTGAGATGAGCGAAATCGACATCGAGAACGTAACGATGAACGATGCCGATGAGGTATTCTGGCGTTGCAACGGTATCCGCATCAAGAATCTCAAATTACACGGAGGTACCTATCCTTTCATGTTCAGCAACGACATCTATGTGGATGGGCTGGAAAGCGACAGCAAGTATGTATTCCAGTATGTAAAGAATGTGGAGATTCATAACGCCAGGATTACGACAAAGGATGCTTTCTGGGAGGTGGAGAATGTCACCATCTACGATTCCGAGCTCAACGGCGAGTACCTCGGCTGGCACTCTCATAACCTGCGTCTGGTGAACTGTCACATCACCGGCGAGCAGCCCCTCTGCTATGCACACGACCTTGTGCTGGAAAACTGTACCTTCGATCCCAAATGCGACCGGGCATTCGAATACAGTACGTTGCAAGCCGATATACGTGGGACGATTACGAATATCAAGAATCCGATGTCGGGACGTATTGTAGCGGACGAGTTCGGTTCGGTGACGATTGACGAGAACATCAAGGCTCCTGCCGATTGCGAAATTCGTCTCAGGGATGAGTGTACCTGTTTCAGTGATTAAAGCGAAAAGGCATGAAATACAACTTTGATAAACTAATTTCACGGCGAGGGACCGATTCTTATAAATGGGACAGCGCAAAGAACGAGGAAGTATTGCCGATGTGGGTGGCTGATATGGATTTCCATACAGCCCCCGCAATCGTCGATACCCTGCGCCGCCGGGTGGAGCATGGTATCTTCGGCTATACCCGTGTACCCGACAGTTACTACGAAGCTGTTACGGACTGGTTCGCACGTCGTCACAATTGGACAATTGACCGTGAATGGATTATTTATACCTCTGGGGTAGTACCAGCCGTATCGGCAATCATTAAAGCATTAACCACACCGGGCGACAAAGTGTTGGTACAAACCCCTGTGTATAACTGTTTCTTTTCGTCCATCCGCAATAACGGATGTGAAATCGTAAGCAGCCCTCTGTTGAAAACGGGCGATACATACAGAATAGATTACGACGATTTGGAACAAAAGGCGGCTGATGAAAAGGCTAAAGTGATGCTGCTCTGTAATCCTCACAATCCTGCGGGACGTGTATGGACGAGAGAAGAGCTGATGCGTGTCGGAGATATTTGCTTACGGCATGGTGTAACGGTCGTGTCGGATGAAATACATGGCGAGTTGGTATTTCCCGGATATATCTATACGCCTTTCGCATCATTGTCGGACGGGTTTTTACAACATTCTGTAACTTGCATTTCACCGAGTAAAGCCTTCAATATTGCAGGTTTGCAGATTGCCAACATGGTCTGTGCAGACGAAGAAATGCGTAGAAAGATAGATAAGGCTATCAACATTAACGAGGTGTGCGATGTGAATCCTTTTGGTGTCATAGCCACGATAGCAGCATATAACGAGGGAGAGGAATGGTTAAGGCAACTGCTGGAATACCTGTATGAAAATTATATCCGTATGCGGGATTTCTGCCGGGAATATTTGCCGGATTTTCTGATTACGAGGTTGGAAGGTACTTATCTGGTATGGATGGACTGTCGTAAACTGAAAAGAACTTCGGAAGAATTGGAGAAAGTGTTGATTGAAGAAGCCGCGCTACACCTGAATGCAGGATCGATGTACGGAGTGGAAGGTGAAGGATTCATGCGTTGGAATATTGCCTGTCCCCGTGCAAGACTGTTAGACGGGCTGGAGCGGTTTCGACAACACGCTCTGCTCCTTCTGCAATGAAGAGAACGACCGCAAAGCCGTTTTCCGCATTCCGCGTTATGTACGTATCTGCCTGCATGTCTTATGCGAATATATCCCGAAAGAGGAAATGCCGGAAAGTTGCGCCCCCAATTCGGTTTTTGCATATCGTCATAGGATATATCGACGCGGAGTGGGACATTACGGCGCTTCTTGTCCGTCGAAGCTCTTTACGAGCAAACAACGTTAGACGGGAGTAGTTATCGAATTGGTGGAGAGGACATCGAGCGACGCAAGGGCGACAACCACCCATTTCCTCGAAAAAATGCGCGAGGGCCTGAACCTGCGGATGCAACGCGACGATGAAAAAGAGCAGGAGCGGCGACGCTGATTAAATAATGCGGATAGAAAATTCTGTCCGCATTTTGCATAAACTCAATTGTCGATTTTGCTATTTCCAAGAAAATTACTACACTTGCATAGAGTTGTTCGACGAGATGCAAAGCGCAGCAGCTCAACGCAGTTACACAGTTGCCCAATCGTTACCGGCAACTTTCTTTCTCTCAACTTCACACTGTCATTCAGACAGATACACGAAAGTTTCTTATCCAATGAAAAGATAATACAAGATACGTAAGTCTGCTGCAAGGAGAGACGGTAAAGCCGTTTTTCAATAAATTTTACTCTCCTTACGTTACAAGCGTATTTAAAAGTTTTACTCTGACAAAAGCAGTCATCTTCCAAGCCCGTCTTGATATAATGCGCATTAATATCACTGTAAATATCATTCTTAACAATTAAAATAAATTAATATTGCCGTTGAAGATTCAAAAGATTAAATTTCAGATAAAAGCAAACTGGATTATGGAATTATTTATATTTTTGTAATGCTGCTGTATTCAAAACATTAATTAATGAGATTCATATTACGAAACTCCGCCCTGCGTCTGCGGATTTTATTTCTGATTGTGAGTATTATGTTCGTCAGGACGATTCAAGCCCAGGACGATCAGACGTTTAATCTCCAAAACGATTATCTGTTGGTCATCAATACTTATATTGCGGATGCCCCATGGAGCAATGCCCTGATAGAACCCATCCAGAGATGGGTCTCTGTCAAGCGCGATGTAGCCGTTTTCGTAGAACATCTCAATATGCTGTTTATAAACGATACCGCAGAATTCAATATGGTGACAGACTCGCTTTTCGGTAAATATGCAGAGAGGGCTCCGAAAAGCGTGCTATTGCTCGGAAACGCTGTCTTACCGCTGAGAGACAAGATCCGCGCCCATTGGGGTGATATACCGTTAATTCTCTGTGCGGAAGAGGATTTTTTCGGCCCCGATTCGTATTATATCAACCGGCATGCGATACCTGAGGAAGAACGCGTGCCACTCACCGCACTCGCAGACAGTTACAACATGACAGTCTTGCAGACAAAAATGTTTCCACGGGAAAATGTGGAACTGCTAAAACGAATGATTCCCGGATTGAAAGAGGTGTTGCTTATCGGAGACGGACGTTATGTAAACCAACAATTGGATTACGACACAAGGCGCATGATAAAGCAGGAATATCCGGAACTTACATACCGTTTCCTGTCAGCTGCAGATATATCTTTGGAGGAATTGATGACTTTACTGAGAAAGACCGATACTACTTCGACCGGAGTACTTTTTTCCTCGTGGTTCCAAAAATCGGATATAGCCGGAATTCCCGTACTCAATGCAAATTCATTTCGTGTAATCGCCAACCTTGATGTACCGGTCTTCGCCCTGAAAAATGCCGTTATGGATAACAGTGGTATGGTCGGAGGTTGTTTTTACGACAACAGCATTTTCGAAAACCATTTAAAACAGACTGTTTTATCAGTCCTAGCAAATACTTCCCCCCGGGAAATTCCTTTTTTCATACCCTCGGAAGCCATTCCTACCTTCAATTACCCTTCGCTGTTGCTAAAGGGAATCTCTGTGGATAAATGCCCTCCGGGCAGTCTCTTCGTTGACAGGCCACAGTCTTTCTACCAACAGTATAAAGGCTTAATTATAGCTATTCTGGTAACAGTACTGATAATTTTTATATTCCTGTACCAACGCATCCGGACGCTGAAAATCCTCAATGAAGCACAGCAACAGCAAATGGCAATAAGCCGTGAATTAGCGAACCTCTTTGACAATATGCCCGTCAGTTACATGAAGGCAAAACTGCTACGCGATGCTTCCGGAGAGATTGCCGATATGGAAATCCACCTGACAAATAACCGCTTTACTGCGAATTTCGTTGGTGAGGTAAAACCGGATGATTACCGGGCAAACGATATTTTCGGCGCGGATCTGCACCTTGCACTGCGTTTGGCAGATATGGCGGACTCAGAAAAGAGAGCTGTCACCTATACCCAATATTTTTCCAAACAGGACTTCTTTCAGAACATCGTGATAACCCCTGCTACACAAGAAGGGTATGTAGATGTATATTATGTCGATGTGACGGAATTGCATAACGCCCAGCAGAAACTCGACAATATAAATCACAAACTGGCAATGGCACTCGATGTTGCCAATATTGTACCCTGGAACTGGAATTTACGCGAGCACAAGATTCTTTGCGACGTAAACCGCCCGATTGAACTGAGCGATGCGGGCCATCAAGTGGATGCAGAAAAATTATCGGTTCCGGACACACAGTATTTTTCCAAAATTCATAAGGAAGACCGCAAGCGGGTAGAACGGGCTTATAGTGATCTGATCGAAGGCCGTATGGACAAAGTGTGCGAGGAATACCGGGTCGTAACACACGATGAGACCGGATACAAGCTCGATTGGGTTGAAGCGAAAGCTACAGTAGAAAAGCGTGATGCCGACGGTAAGCCGCTTACTTTGGTCGGTTCTTCTCTGGTGATCACCCAACGGAAAAGGATGGAACAGGAGCTGATCGATGCGCGCGACAAGGCCGAAGAATCGAACCGTCTTAAATCTGCGTTCCTCGCCAACATGAGCCATGAAATACGCACACCTCTGAATGCTATCGTCGGATTTTCAGGACTGCTCAATTCGGCAGATCATACGGAAGAACGGGAAGAATATGTTAAAATCATCGAGAATAATAACGAATTGCTGCTTCAGCTTATCGGAGACATACTCGACCTGTCGAAAATTGAAGCCGGCACGCTGGAATTTACAAAGACCCCCGTTGATGTAAACGCATTGATTGAGGAAACCGTCAGATCGTTGCAACTACGGGCCGAATCCAAGGGGCTCTCAATCACCTTCAAGGACCGGCTGCCCGAATGTTCCATTCTCACAGACCATAACCGACTGAATCAGGTACTGATCAATCTGATAACCAATTCAATTAAATTTACCAAGAAAGGGAGTATCACGGTCGGCTATACGTCGGAGAAAAACGGTCTGCTTCGTTTTTACGTAACGGATACAGGATGCGGTATCGCACCGGACAAACAGGCCGATATTTTCATGCGTTTTGTCAAATTGGACAATTTCGCACAGGGAACAGGACTCGGTTTATCAATTTGCAAAACCATCGTAAACCGAATGGGAGGCGAAATTGGCGTGGAATCCGAGCCGAGCAAAGGATCAACTTTCTGGTTCACGGTCTGCAATGAGCCAGTCAAACTCGATAAAAAACAGATTAAGGAATATACGCTTCAAGCGGTAACAAAAGACCAAGTAACGATTCTTATCGCTGAAGACAACGTCAGCAACTTCAAACTCTTCGAAACGATCCTCAGAAAGGATTACCATATCCTTCACGCGTGGAACGGAGAGGAAGCCGTGGAATTATTTAAGACCCATAATCCGCATATCGTGTTGATGGATGTAAATATGCCTGTTATGGACGGATATGAAGCAACGGAGGAAATCCGCAAGATTTCGGCCGACGTTCCTATCCTCGCGGTTACAGCCTATGCCTATGCCTCGGACGAACAGCGGATTCTCAGCAAAGGATTCGACGGATACACTGCCAAACCGATTAACCCTACTATACTGCGATCGAAGATCGTCGAATTACTCAGCAAAAAGTTGATACTGCTGTAAGCAGGCCAGATTGTCGGGAATATATTCTTTTATTCGTCAAATTCAGATGGTATATTTATACACTAAGGGTAAATTATCAGCTTCTAATTTTGTAATTTACTATTGATTAAAGGAGGAAACAGAGAAAAAGAATCTAAAATTACAGCAAAAATGCGTTGAAACAGAAAATTAAATATCAATAATGTATTTTTGATTTTAAGTCCCCAATATTACATTCACATAGGCTATTTGATGATTTACAAAACACAGAGTCCCCTGCAGCTAAGTTGTCACCAAATCGTTACGAACAACTTTCCCAATCCATATAAAAATGTGTTATTCAAATAAATACGCGAAATTTTCTCTCTTAGGCAAAGAGAAGGATTATTTTCACACCTTTACCTTACTTTCTCCTTTATTTAATTGTTTTAACAAAGGTTCTTCCGCTAAAATCCTCCAAAAACAGAGAACAAAACACAATATTTTATACCCTTATTTCAAAGTCATGCACTTCCGGCCTGCTTACTATTTACCTGAAACTCTCTGTTGAAAAGTGTCAGAGACAAATTCAGAATCACCTAAAACGAGGTCCGTCCGCCAGAGGCGATTAAAAACTATCCTCCATCTGATTCATCATATTGCTATCTTCCCGTGTTCGTTGCTGATTCCGATTCCGGGAAAGTTTCATATTTCCGAAGCTATATGTCAGCGTAAAATTAACAGTGCGTCCGGTACGCCAATTTTCTGCATACTGCCTGAAACCGTCTCCGGAAGTTTCCGTCTTCCATTTCCGGGAATCCAGGATATCCCGCCCACTGATGCTCAAACTCAACTTCCGGTCTAAGAAAGCTTTCCGGATTCCGGCATCCAAACGGTAATTCGCTTTCCGGTATCCCTGAGCAATCAACTGTTTAGAATCATAACTTCCCGTCAATTGTAAGGAAAAAGAAGCCGGAAGTGAAAAATTGGCAATCATCTTTGCATTCCAGGAAAAATCTTCATTGGTTTCTCCGGTAACCGGTTTATCAGCTCCCAGGGGAAGGTAGGAAAAGCCATCCAATTTATTGTAATAAAGATTTATTGTAGTCGTCAGGTCCAGTATCCGTGAGAAATTATTTTTAGCCACAAACTCTGCTCCGGCGGATTGAGACTTGGAGACGTTCTCAAAAGTGGATTTCATTACTTCCCCTTCCAGATAACGAATTCGCTGTATTACATCATTCGTATTGCGGTAATAAGCAGATACCGATAACGTATGGTTATCCCAGTTTTTGATATAATTAATTTCAAAAGCATTGGAAAATTCCGGATCCAGACGGGGATTTCCAAAAGAAATATTCGTTGAATCGGTAATATTAACAAAAGGATTCAGCTGATGTCCCCAAGGACGGGAAATCCTACGTGTATAATTGACCTGCAATTCATGCCCGGCCGGCAACTCATAGGACAAAAACACACTTGGGAAAAGACTGAAATAATCATCTTTATAAGCCGGAACATCTTCTTTTTTCTGTTCATACCCAAGCGATTTGGTATTGGTATGAGAATATTCTCCCCGTATACCCGCCTGAAATCCGAACTTATTGATCCGGCCCGCATAATTGACATAAGCTGCCTGAATATCCTGATCATAATAAAAACGGTTGAATAGTGCTTTATCCGGACCAGCCTCTTCTGCTGTCTCTCCGGAATACGTTTCTACAGGACTGTTCTGATGAGAAAATGTGGCTTTATAACCCGCTTCCAGTTTATTGCTTTCACTAAAAGCATTCACATAATCAGCCTGCAATTCCCAGCTAGTCGACCGTACATCGCTTTCCTGACGTTGATAGGAACGAACTTCCCGGTCATTTTCATAAAGGGAAGTCTGGGAATAAATACTATTCCCGTCCATATTCCAGGGATTCCAGGAAGCTGTTATATCCAGATTACTCGTTTTACTGAAATCATGTTTATATCCTAACTCCAGGTTTCCCCCCCGCATTTTGTTTTCAGAATCCGAAGCCCTCAGACTGGTTATAAATGAACCCGGTATATTACTTTCGTAATCGATCAGTCCTTTCTGTTTCCGGTTCCCAAATATCCCGAAAGCGGCCAGATTTAAATGATCCCGGGAGGTGAGGTGGTAAGTGCCCCCTGCCCTCAGAAATACCGGTCCCCCATGTCCGTCATTATCCGACGTCTGATTCAAATAAGACACCGGATTACCTGTTTCGTCCAGGTTTGTCCGATTTGAAATACCGCCTCCATCTGATATTCTCTTCCGGTATCCCAGATTAAAATAAGCATCCACTTTGCCGCTATTGTAATTTATATTTCCGCTCGTATTCCATCCCCCCCGGGTGTCCACCCCTGCTTGTACACTTCCGTAATAACCGGCTTTCCGGTTTTCTTTTAAAACGATATTGATGATACCGGAAGTTCCTTCCGGGCTGTATTTTGCAGAAGGGTTCGTAATTACTTCAATGCGTTCAATACTTTCCGCCGGCATCTGCTCCAAGATCTGAGCCCGGTTGTCGGCAGACAAACCGGAAGCTTTTCCATTAATCCATACCGTCACACTGGAACTTCCCCTCAGAGAAACTTCTCCGTCATTGTCAACATCTACAGAAGGGATATTACTCAGTACATCGCTTGCCGTCCCTCCGGTAGAAGAAATATTCTCATCTACATTAAAAACTTTTTTATCGATCTCAAACTTCATCTGCGAGCGTTGACCCGTCACTTTTACTTCTCCCAGCATCTGAGAATCTTCCTCCAAAGGAATAATCCGGAAATTGACATTCTGATCGGGAGAAGCAATGGTAAAGTTCTTCTCAAACGTCCGGTAACCGATAAAAGAGATACTAAGTACATAGTCGCCCGCTTCTAATTTACCCAATTGAAAAACGCCCTGATTATCTGTCACAGCTCCTGTTAAAGGCACTGTAGACCCGTCTTTTCTGACACTCACATTTACAAACTGCATCGCTTCTCTTGTCCTGGCATCGATTACTTTTCCTTTAACCGTTTCCAATTGCCCCGATACAGCAAAACCAGGCATCGCTAAGGATAAAAACAAAACAACTAAAACTAAATTTCTCATTTTACTCTTTTACTTATTATCTTCCCTTTCGGGAGATTCTCCTACATTTCAACAGAACCATTCCTATGACTCTTTTTATCTCCAAAGGTTTAGTTCTTCAGGAGTTTTCTTTTATTAAAATTCGGTTAATTTTTTCTTAATGCTTTCCAGCAGTATTCCTTTATCTGAAACGGCAAAGATAACCTATTCTTCAGAGATTAAATTAAATCACAAGCAATTCTTATTCCGGTTATCCTTTTAAAATATCTTCATAAACATTCGTCTCTTTCCAGCACGAATTATAAGCGCGGATAACAGCTTCCGTACCTGCCATCAATCGTTTGACCTCTTTTTTTGGTTTACGTTATCCCGGATCCTTTCCAAACGGTATGCCTTTTGTATTTTCCCGGAATACCGGATAATGGCCCTCCGTCCCTATCCTTCGTCTATATCCTCTTTCCCATGCTTCTTTCAACAGAGCTGACCCGGCAAATCCACTGGCTCCGATATGGACAATTTTCCTCATAAAATTCTTTTTCCCAACATTTTACGTAAAAAGAAGAGAGAAGTTATGTCACCCTTTCAATTTCACTATCCTCCTAGGAATATCCTTTATTTTTACTAATTTTGTAGGGTCTAAAGGTAAGAATTATGATGAAACTGATTATTTTAACCGGAGCCGGCATGAGTGCAGAAAGTGGTATTAAGACTTTCCGGGACAGCGATGGTTTATGGGAAAACTACCGAATCGAAGATGTCTGTACCCCGGAAGCATTGGAAAGAAATCCGGAATTGGTAAATCAATTCTACAACGAAAGAAGAAAACAGCTCTATGCCGCACAGCCCAATAAAGGACATACGGGATTGGCAGAACTGGAAAAATACTTCGATATCCGAATTATTACTCAGAATATTGACGATTTACACGAAAGAGCCGGTAGCAGTAAAGTATTGCATTTGCATGGGGAACTAAAAAAAGTAAGAAGCAGCAAAAACCCGGATCTGATATACGACCTGGAAGGCTGGGAATTAAAACCGGGCAGTCGGGGTGAAGACGGTTCTCTTTTACGCCCGCACGTAGTATTTTTCGGAGAAGCCGTCCCCCATATCGAACCTGCCATACAACTTGTAAAACAAGCAGATGTATTTGTTATTATCGGGACTTCTCTTGCTGTCTATCCAGCAGCCAGCCTTTTGAATTATGCTCCGGAAAATATTCCTATTTTCGTAATCGACCCTAAAATACCGCAACAAGCAAGGAATTATAAATTTCATTTAATTGAAAAAGGAGCTTCTGAGGGCGTCGCTGAATTACAGAGAATTTTATTAGCTGAAACGTTCTGAATACCACAATATTAAAATTTTATCATTGTTTCATGGGAAGAGGGAAAAAACCATTACTGGAAAACGTAGAAATCCGGAAAATTGCAGCAGAAGGCAAATCCATTGCTTATATAGATGAAAAAGTCTTATTTGTCCCCAATACTGTCCCAGGCGATATTGTAGACGTACAAGTAACCCGGAAACGCAAAAGCTTCCTCGAAGGTTTTATCGTAAAAACCCATAAGTTATCGGAATGGAGAACCCCGCCATTCTGTTCACATTTTGGAGTCTGCGGAGGATGTAAATGGCAGAATTTACCCTATGAAAAACAAACCGAATTTAAACAACAGGAAATAATTGATAATTTACAACGGATCGGGAAAGTACAATTACAAAACATTTATCCCATTATCGGTTCTGAAAAAACCCGGGAATACCGCAACAAACTGGAATTTACTTTCAGTAACAAACGTTTTCTGACCCGGGAAGAAATCGGAGAAGATATTTCGATTGAGCGTACTCCTGCGATAGGATTCCATGTCCCCGGCCTATTTGATAAAGTCGTAGACATAGAAAATTGTCATTTACAGGGATACCCTTCCAATGAAATCCGGAATTTTATCCGGCAATATGCATTGGAAAACGGCCTTTCATTTTTCGACTTACGTAACCAAAACGGATTACTGCGGAATTTAATCATCCGTACAGCTTCCACTGGAGAAATCATGGTCATTTTAGCTTTCTTTTACGAAGAACGGGAAAAAAGGGAGAATTTATTAAATGCCTTAATCCGGGAATTTCCCCAGATCACCTCCCTGATGTACGTTATCAACGGAAAAGCCAATGATACTTTAACCGACCAGGAAATTATCTGTTATAGCGGGAAAGATCACATTTTTGAAGAAATGGAAGGGTTAAAGTTTAAAATCGGACCGAAATCTTTTTATCAAACCAACTCTGCACAAGCTTATCAGCTCTATAAACGTACTCGCGAACTGTCAGGACTGACAGGAAAAGAAGTTGTATATGATTTATATACGGGGACGGGGACGATTGCCAATTTTGTCGCACAACAGGCTGCCCGGGTTATCGGTATTGAATATATCCCGGAAGCCATTGAAGACGCAAAAATCAATTCTGCCCTTAATCAGATTTCCAATACAACGTTTTATGCGGGAGACATGAAAGATGTCCTGAATGCAGAATTTATTGCCCGTCACGGCCGGCCGGATGTCGTAATTACCGATCCTCCCCGGGCCGGTATGCACCCGGACGTAATCCGTACTATCCTCCAGGCAGACCCCGTACGGATTGTATACGTCAGCTGCAATTCTGCAACACAAGCCCGGGATATACAAATAATGGCTCCTTATTATGAAGTAAAAGCCGTACAACCTGTTGACATGTTCCCTCACACCCACCACGTAGAAAACATCGTTTTACTCGAAAAAAGAAAAGAGGAGTAAATCCTGTGTCCAAAAAAATTAATAAAACGAGAGGAGCCGAAATATGTGTTTTCGGACAACAATCCGGGTATTTCCTTACAGAATTTCTGCAGAATTTTCGGGGCAATGAATGTAAACCTCTGAATGACCTCCGCAAATCAAAACGGGGGTCCCATTTAGCAGCTGCCTGTCCGTCTGAAATACCATTCCTATCAATTGCCTTATCGGAAAACAAACACCCGGCCCTTCTTCATTTTACAAAAAGGATAATCTTTCTACACCTTTATTTTTCTAAATAGGCCCGGATCATCCAAGCCGTCTTCTCTTTTTTCTCAATCATATCTTCCAGGAAATTAGTCGTTCCGGCATCATCTGTTTCCTCCTCCTTTTCCAACTGCTCAATATCCTTACGGATTTCCCGGATCAAGGTATCATTGTCCTGACTCAAAATAGCTAACATTTCTTTTGCTTCGGGCAAAGGCTCTGAATCGCAATGTTCTTTAATCCGATTGTGCTCCAGGTAACCTTGTAAAGATCCGATCGGACGTTCATCCAACGAACGGATCCGTTCAGCTATATCGTCAATATCTTCAATTAATCCGTTATACAGTTCTTCCATAAAAATGTGATAAGAATGAAAACTTACTCCCTTCACATTCCAATGGTAATTCCAGGTTTTTGTCAACAGCACAAAATGGTCTGCCAACAAATTATTTAAAACCGTCTTACTGGCTTTTACAGCCTTCGGTTCCAATCCAATATTTGCTGCCATAATAATTTATTTAATAATTAAACACTTTTGATTATGACTATAAACGAATCCGGACAGCTTTTGTTGCAAAAACCCATAGAAATGAAAAGAGAAAGAAAAGATAATATAATTTTTAATTAAATTTACCTGTGTTTAAAATCATCAACTATGCTGATCAATATCCTGCTCGTCGGACTAGGTTCCATGTTCGGGGGAATTGCCCGCTACCTGTTGTCCGGTTGGGTCAAACAGCTTTTCCCGGGAATGTTTCCCTTCGGAACTTTCACGGTTAACCTTATCGGCTGTTTTATCATCGGCTTCCTAAGCGGACTTCTCCCCTCTTCCTCTCAGTTTACAACTCATCACCGGCTCTTATTTGCTGTAGGATTTTGCGGCAGCTTTACCACTTTTTCCACGTTCTCACTGGATAATCTGGAATTACTCACAGCTAAGGCTTACCTGCTTTTTTCTTTCAATATTCTCCTCAGCATATTCCTCGGTTTAACCGCTACCTGGGGTGGCTACCTGCTGGGAAAAAAGTAAAACCGGCCTTTCTCTTGGAAGGAATAGACAAACGCTTCTTCCGGAAGCTGATTACCCCTTAGCTGACAGAGGAAAGCGGAATCTCCGTTTAGTTTATAATCAGCTCCTTTTTCGCATATCAGCAAATTGACAAACAGCTTCCCGTCCAACAGAATGCCATCCACCGGAAAAAGGGACCGGTCAGGAAACAATCCTCTATTACAGGGTCAATTTCTCCGGTTAAAACCATCAATCTGGTAATAAGCATCCGCCCGGCTATCTCCCAATAAATATTTCGCAAAATGAAACCACATCTTTCTTTGATAAAAATCCCGTTGTACACCGCGGAATCCGTGTCTTTGTCCGGGCAATACCACCAGATCAAAATTCTTTCCGGCCCGGATCAACGCATCCGCCATACGGAATGTATTCCCGGGATGCACATTATTATCAAAATCCCCGGTAACCAATAAAAGATACCCCTTAAAATTCTTCGCCAATTCCTGGTTAGTAGGTACTTTTGTCCGGAAACCGATTTCTTCCTTTTCTCCTGCCACACTATCTTTCACCGTCTTTTTTATTTCCTTTACCCCATGATGGGTTTCTCCCCACCATTTATTATAAATGTTATTATCATGATTTCCCGCGGAAGAAACAGCCGCCGTATAAAAATCAGGATAAGTACAAAGGGCTGCCGTCGACATAAAACCTCCTCCGGAATGACCGAAAATGCCGACTTTCTTTATATCAATAAAAGGATAACGGTCGGCCAGTTGTTCTATACCATATTTATCATCTGCCAACGCATAATCCCTGAGATTATCGTATCCATACGTATGATACCACTTATCCCTTTGCGGACTTCCCCCCCTGTGCCCGAAATTGACAACAATAAATCCTACCTGGGCGAGGGCATTATTATATACCCCTGAAGGACTGAAATCCAAAATCTGGGCTTCTGTCTGAGGTCCGGGATAAACATAAGAAATAACAGGATAGCGACGGGTCGAATCAAAATCCGCCGGTTTCCACAGGACCCCGTATAAATCCGTCACTCCATCCTTTGCCTTTACCGTAAAACGTTCCGGCATTTTCCAACCCATTTCATACAACCTTTTTAAATCCGGACGAGCCAACTCCACTATCACTTTTCCTTTATTATCCCTTAAAACAGAACGGGGCTCCAAATCTACCCGGGAATAATTGTCTACAATATAACGGCAGGATTTGGGCATAGCTGTTTTATGGTTAGCATCTTCAGCCGTAAGTAAAGTTACCCCGTTAGCATCTATATCAGCCTTGTATATAAAAGAATAATAAGGATTTCTATCCTTTTCCCGTCCATATCCCTCAAAATAAAGAGTACGCCCCAGGGTGTCGATACCGACCACCTTCCCGGCTACCCATCTTCCTGAAGTAATGGGATTTTTCAAATTCCCTTCAGCATCATAATGATAAAAATGCCCCCAACCGGTACGTTCTGACCACCAGATAATATCTTTCCCTTCGTTCAAAAAAGAGAGCTGATACATCTGATCGTTAAAATAAGGTTTGGATTTTTCATTAATCAATACCTGAGATTCCCCTGTTTCTGTACTGGCTTTACAAACATCAAGTTCATCACAGGTCCGGCGACGCCGCTCAAAATAAATGCGGTCGGATTCCTTACCGGCCTGTACAACCCGCAAAGACTGGTCCTTCCATTTTTCAGTCTGGATTTTAATTTGCTTTCTCGTAGCAATATCAATCACAGTCAAATCATATTGAGGCACTTCTTTATCCCCAGCCATAGCATAACGGTATTCTTCCAGTTTAGGCCGTTCTGCCAATACATCGATCACCCATAAATCTTTCACCTTCCGTTCATCCGAACGTATTACATATAATTTTTTTGAATCTTCAAACCAACCGGCACGCGCCCATTGCCTTTTATTACTGGTATCCCGCTGATCGTATGCATAAGAAAAGAAAGGCTGGCCGTCGGTAGTCAACTGGATCTCCACCGAATCCTTATCCCCCTTCTTCATCACATACAGATTATGCTTCCGGGCAAAGACAATATAGGTACTGTCGGGAGAAAATGACATCCATTCGTTTTCTTTCTCTTTTTTTACAGAGTCTTTCCGGACCAGCTTCTGCGTATAAATGTCGTACTCATAATTAAAATCTCCCGTTTTAAACTGAAGGGTTTTCTCATCTTCTTTAAATTGAAGGTCTTTGACCGGTAACTGTCGGTAATTGTAAGGTTCGCTAGTCATTTTCGTCAGTTCTTCCGCCAGATACTCATTTTCGAATAAAAACCTTTTTTCTTTTTTAGCCGGATCCACAAAATAATATTTTGTCCCTTCTCCTGTTTTATAGGTATACCAAAACTTATCACTGTCTTTTAAAAAATGAGGTATGACCTTTAAAGAACCCACTTCCGCATCTATTTGTCTGAATTTTTCAGCCTGTACAAAATTAGCCTGCTGTGCCTGTACACTTCCGATAGAACAGCAAATTGCAAAACTTACGATTAATTTCCAAGTACGCATCTTTTAATCCAATTATTTAAACTCTATTTTTCTACTACATACTGATTTGACGAATAGTTTTTATCCTATTCCCTGTCTTTTCACAACTTAGCGTACAATTATAGACAAAAACAACGTAAAATCATTATTTTTGCAAACAAAAATTAGCAGTTTTTAAACAAATACCAGCATTTTTGAAATATTGTCTTTATGGAATATGCCGTATTATCCTCCGACACCCTGAAAACTTTCCGGGAAATACAAAAAAGAATCCGCCGGCTCCAAAACTGGGGAAGCATCGATAGTTTAAAGCATTTGGGTATCAATCCCGGCAACCAAGTCGGGGCCAGTTTCGTATCTTTGAAAAAACTGGCTTCCGGCTATTTTCCTAACGAACAAATAGCCTGTTTGCTATGGAATACACAAAGACGGGAAGAACAAATAGTAGCCTGTCTGCTACTTCCTAAAAAAATAAATAAAGAAAAAATTACACAATTAATACAGAGTTGTTGCAATTTTGAAATTGCAGAATATTTCGGGTCATTTTTCTTATACGATTTTGAAAATCTGTCAGAAATTGCCACGAAATGGATAAATTCTCCAAATCCTTTTATGCAAATCGCTGTTCTTACGGCATGCGCCAGACATCTGATTTTAAATAAATCCCGGACTGTAATTTCAAAGGAATTCTTTAACAGCATGATATCCAACAACTATAAAGATAAATATGTTCAATTAGTCGCCCAACGGTACCGTTAAAAGAGTTAAACCGGCGAACTGTTAATATTAATTAATGTTAAACCAGCCCTTTTAATTTAGATTTGCCTCCAGCAAATGAGAAATCTTTGTTACATTTGTACGGTTATTACGGAAAAAAAGTATTAATTAATCATTTAATATAAATTGCAATTATGGCAAAATTAGATTTAAGCATTTATGGGATTACCGGAGTAAAAGAAATCTTCCACAATCCTTCTTATGATGAATTGTTCAAAGCCGAAACCGATCCTTCGTTGACGGGTTACGAAAAAGGACAAGTAACAGAATTAGGAGCTGTCAATGTAATGACCGGAATTTACACCGGACGTTCTCCTAAAGATAAATTCTTTGTTAAAAATGAAGCCAGTGAAGACTCTGTATGGTGGACTTCCGAAGAATACAAAAATGACAACAAACCGACTTCTGAAGCGACCTGGTCTGTATTGAAAGATCTGGCTGTAAAGCAACTTTCCAATAAAAAATTATACGTAGTTGATACATTCTGCGGAGCAAATGAAAATACCCGTCTGAAAGTACGTTTTATCATGGAAGTAGCCTGGCAGGCTCATTTCGTAACCAATATGTTTATCCGTCCGACAGCTGAA
This sequence comes from uncultured Odoribacter sp., assembly GCF_937966165.1. Taxonomy (NCBI): domain Bacteria; kingdom Pseudomonadati; phylum Bacteroidota; class Bacteroidia; order Bacteroidales; family Odoribacteraceae; genus Odoribacter; species uncultured Odoribacter sp. The sequence continues at coordinate 248,766 of NZ_CALCLB010000016.1, read as the reverse complement.
GAACTGGAAAACTATGGTGAACCGGATTTTGTTTCCTTCAACGCAGCCAAAGCAAAAGTGGAAAACTTCAAAGAATTGGGTCTGAATTCAGAAACGGCAACCGTATTCAACCTGAAGACAAAAGAACAGGTTATCCTGAATACCTGGTATGGAGGGGAAATGAAGAAAGGTATCTTCTCTATTATGAATTACCTGAATCCGTTAAAAGGGATTGCTTCTATGCACTGTTCAGCCAACACCGATATGGAAGGCAAGAATACAGCTATTTTCTTCGGTTTATCCGGCACTGGTAAAACGACATTGTCCACAGACCCGAAACGGCTGCTGATCGGTGATGACGAACACGGCTGGGATGACGAAGGAGTATTTAACTACGAAGGCGGTTGCTATGCTAAAGTTATCAATTTGAGTAAAGAAGCTGAACCGGATATTTACAACGCAATCAAGCGGGACGCATTGCTGGAAAATGTAACTGTAGATGCAAACGGTAAGATCGATTTCAATGATAAATCCGTTACTGAAAATACCCGTGTTTCTTACCCGATCTACCACATCAAAAATATCGTAAAACCGGTTTCCAAAGGTCCGGCTGCTCAACAGGTAATTTTCCTGTCTGCTGATGCTTTCGGGGTATTGCCTCCTGTATCTATCCTGACTTCTGAACAGACGAAATATTACTTCCTGTCCGGATTTACAGCTAAACTGGCAGGTACTGAACGCGGTATTACAGAACCGACTCCTACCTTCTCTGCTTGTTTCGGTGCAGCATTCTTGTCATTGCATCCAACCAAATATGCAGAAGAACTGGTAAAGAAAATGGAAAAATCCGGAGCCAAAGCTTACCTGGTAAATACAGGCTGGAACGGTAGCGGTAAACGTATCTCTATCAAAGATACCCGTGGTATTATCGACGCCATATTGAACGGTTCCATTGATAAAGCACCGACCAAAACCATTCCTTATTTTAACTTCCTCGTACCGACAGAACTTCCGGGTGTTGATCCGAAAATATTGGATCCTCGCGACACCTACGAATGTGCTTGCAAATGGGAAGAAAAAGCCAAAGATCTTTCAGAACGTTTTATCAAAAACTTCAAGAAGTTCGAAGGCAACGAAATTGGGAAAGCATTGGTTGAGGCAGGTCCGAAATTATAATCTTCAAACAGTTTCGGCTGAAATATTAAAAAAGGCGTCTGGAAACAGATGCCTTTTTTAGGTTTAAATGTAAAAATGTTTAATTGTTGAAGTATGAAAAAGTGAAAAGGCAAAATTGTTTAAATGTGGAAAAGTAGAAAAGTAAAAAAACAAGGAGAGAAAGTTTTTCTGGCGGAACAAAAATGAAAAAAGATTTATTTTCAGCTTCCAAAGTTCAGGATAATCCTCTAACCAAACTACATTCATGAATCAGCAGACCGGTAGGGTAACCGGCAATCCGTCAAAAGTATCATCTCCCCCTCCCTCCCTCCAAACACCCGGACCTTTTTACATTTTTACCTTTAAACACTTGAATTTCTTCCCGTTTAAACTCCTGAACAAATAAACATTTAAGCACTTGAACATTTAAACATAAAAAAACGTCAGAATTTCCATTCTGACGTTTTTATAAATGCTTTTTTTTCTATCCGAGATATCCTTTCATAATTCCCCGTTTGCTATTTCGTACAAACATGATAATTTCATCCCTTTCTTTGGAAGCAGGCATTTCCGCTTCAATTCTCTCTACAGCATCGGAATTATTCAGACCGGATTGATAAAGAATACGGTAAATATCCTGAATTTCATTGATTTTTTCATTTGTAAACTCCCGGCGGCGCAATCCGATAGAGTTAACGCCGGCATACGACAAAGGCAGACGTCCGGCTTTGACATAAGGCGGCACATCTTTTCCAATAAGCGATCCTCCCTGTATCATAACATGCTTTCCGATATGCACAAACTGATGTACAGCTGTCATTCCTCCCAAAATAGCATATTCGTCTATGACCACTTCTCCTGCCAATTGACAGGCATTTGTAATAATACAATTATCGCCTATAGTACAATCATGAGCAATATGTGCATAAGCCATAATCAGGCAATTATTCCCAACCTGGGTAATACCTTTGGCAGCAGTACCCCGGTTCACGGTCACACATTCCCTGATAGTGGTGTTATCACCTATACGTACAATGGATTTTTCTCCTCTGAATTTTAAATCTTGGGGGACAGCTGCGATCACAGCTCCCGGAAATATTTTACAATTCTTACCGATATGGGCTCCTTCCAGAATTGTAACATTCGAACCGATACGTGTACCCTCTTCGATTACAACATTCTTATCTATAGTCACAAAAGGTTCAATCACCACATTGTCTGCAATCTGAGCTTCCGGATGAACGTAAGCTAACGGTTGTTTCATTCGTTTATTATTTAATGATTACTATTTAGTCTGCTATTTATTACTTTAGCCTGCAAATATAATATTAGTTCTTGGTTTTTGCGACCTGAGCCATAAATTCTCCTTCACAAACCAATTTTTTCCCCACATAAGCATATCCTTTCATTGTCACAATTCCCCGTTTTACCGGTGCCAATGTGATTAATTTAAATACAAGAGTATCTCCGGGTACCACTTTTTTCCGGAATTTAACTCCGTCTATTTTCATAAAATAAGTAGAATAATTTTCAGGATCGGGCACCTGATTCAATACCAGGATGCCTCCGCACTGAGACATCGCTTCGACGATAAGTACCCCCGGCATAACCGGTTCCTCCGGGAAATGTCCGACAAAAAAAGGTTCATTCATGGTAACATTTTTACACCCTACCACCATATTATGAGTTACCTTATAAATTTTATCAATCAACAGAAAAGGAGGACGATGCGGTAATAAAGTACGGATCTTATTAATATCCATTAAAGGCTCTGCCATAATATCCACATCTGCCGGATAAGCATCTTCTTTTTCAGCATTCATTACCGCTTTATAAATTTTCTGCGCCATAGCGGCATTTACTTTATGTCCCGGACGTTCTGCTATAATCTTTCCCTTTATAAAACGTCTACACAAAGCCAAATCTCCGATCACATCCAACAATTTATGACGAGCTGGCTCATTATCAAAATACAAATCCAGATTATTCAGTATGCCCTGCTTTACTTCAATCCCCTCGTACCCGAACTGAGCAGAAAGGCGTCTGACTTCTTCCTCGGAAATTTCTTTATCGACAATTACGATAGCATTCTGCAAATCTCCTCCCTTTATCAGATTATTGGCAAAAAGAGCTTCCACTTCCCGTAAAAAAACAAAGGTACGGCAAGGTGCAATCTCCTTTACAAAATCTGTATGAGAATCATAAGTAGCATATTGCATGGACAGATAAGGCGAATCATAAGCTACCACCAAATTTATACTGTATGTCGAATCCGGCAATAAAGTGATCTTACTTTGAGTAGCTTCACAAGCAAATTCCATCTTTTCAGTTACCTCGAAATAGCGGCGGTCTGCTTCCTGCTCCTGCAAGCCCACCTTTTCAATAGATTCCACATAAAAACGGGAACTTCCGTCCAATATGGGAAATTCTTCTCCATCTACTTCTATATCACAATTATCTACTCCACAACCATAAAGAGCTGCCATGGCATGTTCCATTGTGAAAATCTTCACGCCTTCTTTTTCAAGGCAACTAGCCCGGTCCACAAACTGCACATAGGCTGCTAAGGCTGGTATCACCGGTCTCCCCTCCAAATCTGTTCTGATGATCCTGTAACCACAATTTTCCCCAGCCGGTTTAAATGTAACACATACCTCTCTTCCGGTATGCAAACCTTTTCCCCTTAAAGAAAATGCTGCTTTTAATGTATTTTGCTTTACTGACATTATTGTTTTGACTTTAATGTTTGAATATCTTTTTCCATCTCCCGTAGTTGTCCATACAATTCAGGTAATTTTTTGAACAGAACGTAACATTTCTGATACCTGCCTGCCTCAAAAGCCGGCGCCCCCATAATGACTACTCCGTCAGTTACAGAACTGATAATACCAGTCTGCGCTGCTACCCGCACTCCATTTCCAACCTCCAGATGCCCGGCTATTCCGACTTGTCCTCCCAACATACAATTACTGCCGACTTTCGCCGTCCCGGCTATTCCGGTTTGCGCAGCAATCACCGTATTTTCCCCGACAATAACATTGTGTGCTATCTGAATCAGGTTATCGAGCTTTACGCCCGTCTTAATCCGGGTAGACCCCATCGTAGCCCGGTCGATACACACGTTCGCCCCAATCTCTACATTATCCTCAATGACGACATTTCCAATTTGAGAAATCTTATGGTAACCATCCGTCGAAGGTGCAAATCCAAATCCGTCAGCTCCGATAACACTCCCGGCATGAATAGTGCAATTTCTACCGATAATACAACCGTAATAGACCTTTACTCCCATGTATAAAACCGTATTGTCCCCGATACTTACGCCATCTCCGATATAGACATGGGGATAAATCCTGACATTGTTTCCGATTTTTACATTTTTCCCTATATATGCAAAAGCGCCGATATAAGGTTTCTCTCCTATAACGGCGTTTTCAGAAATATATGAAGGCTGTTCAATTCCAACCGGCTGCGGACGCATATTCTCATACATTTTTAACAATATAGCTATCGCGTCATAAGCCGAATCCACCCGAATCAATGTACAGGATAGAGGCTTTACCGGTATAAAATCCCGGTTAACTAAAACGACAGACGCTTCTGTCGTATATATAAAATGTTCGTATTTCGGATTAGCTAAAAAAGCCAATGTATGCGGTTTCCCTTCTTCAATTTTTGAAACATTATTCACCGTTACTTCCGGATTTCCTTCCACAACACCATTCAGTAAAACCGCAATATCTTTTGCTTTAAATTCCATAAAATTAAAATTTCGGCAAACTTACAAATTTTATTCGTAACTCAATAAGTTTATTACAAATATGTTTCTTTTTTATCTGAACCCTCCAACTATAATGAATTATTTTTCAATAATTTATCTTTTTTTCCGATCTTCTTAAAACAATCATTAATAAAAGGCCATCTCCTGCCAAAATTCTTCCGAAGCAAAAAGGAATTCAAGAAAAATTCAAGAAAGTAAAATTCAAAAACAATCAACTGTTTTCCTGTTCCAAAAGAAAAAATAATCATGTTCCACTTTCCATTTAAAACGTTTCTACCGGTTTCTATTTTCTTACTTTTGAGCTTTTTCAAAAAATAGTATCACAAAAATCCTTTTTTAGGGAGTTAATATTTTGTTTTTCAATATTTAGTATTATCTTTGTGACCGAATTAGTAATACTAAGGGAGGGGACGAAGGCGTCCCCTTTTCTTATGAACTTATTCGGACCCGTGTGCATCGGCCATAAAGGAAAGGAAACATGAAAACGGCAGAAGAAATTAAAAATATTGTAGAAAATTTACTGGAAGGAACGGATTTATTTTTCGTAGATCTCCACCTCTCGAAAAACAATGTGATAGAACTGTTTATTGATTCTCCCCAAGGGGTAGACATCAGTACCTGTAGCCGAATAAGCCGGGAATTGGAAACTTGTTTAAACCGGGAAGAAGAAGATTTTGAATTGACTGTATCCAGCGCAGGAATCGGTTATCCATTCAAAGTGCCGGGCCAATATATAAAGAACATTGGCAAAAAGGTAAGCGTAAAATTGACAGATTCTTCCCGTATAGAAGGAATATTGCAATCTTATACGCCCTCGGAAATTATACTGGAATGTGAAGAAAAGCGTTCTATAGAAGGCAAAAAGAAAAAGGAAACCGTAAAAGTAAAAAAACAAATTCAGACAGAGGACATTAAGGAAATAAAAGATATTGTAAGCTTTTAAGATGATAAAGAAATTAGGTAAAAATATAAAACTGAAAAGTTCAAATGGAAAATATTAATTTAGTTGAATCATTTGCTGAATTTAAAGAATTCAAAAATATCGATAGGGCAACATTGATGAGCGTACTGGAAGATATTTTCAGGAATATGCTTTTGAAAAGATATGGCACGGACGAAAACTTTGATATCATCATCAATATTGATAAAGGGGATTTAGAAATCTGGAGAAACAGAACCGTAGTCGAAGACAGTAATTTACAGAACCCCAACACAGAAATTGCTTTAAGTGAAGCTAAAAAAATCGACGCAGATTACGAAATTGGAGAAGAAGTGACGGATGAAGTAAAATTGAAGGATTTCGGGAGGCGTTCCGTATTGGCTTTACGTCAGAATTTATCCGCCCGGATTCTGGAATTGGAAAAAGACAATGTTTACAACAATTATAAAGACCGGGTAGGTCAGATTATTTTAGGAGAAGTATATCAGGTATGGAAAAAGGAAATGTTGGTATTAGACGACGAAGGCAATGAACTGATACTTCCGAAACAGGAACAGATTCCGACAGATTTTTTCAAGAAAGGAGATACCATTAAAGCCGTGGTCATCCGGGTAGAAATGAGAAATGCCAATCCTTATATTATTCTTTCGAGGACTTCTCCGGTTTTTCTGGAAAGATTGTTTGAAAACGAAGTACCTGAAATTTTCGACGGACTTATCACTATTAAAAATGTAGTAAGGGCTCCCGGAGAAAGGGCAAAAGTAGCTGTGGAATCCTATGACGACCGGATTGACCCGGTAGGAGCTTGCGTTGGAATGAAAGGCTCCCGCATTCATGGGATTGTCCGGGAATTACGCAATGAAAATATAGATGTCATCAATTATACCAATAATATTCAGCTCTATATCACCCGGGCACTGAATCCGGCTAAGATTAAGAATATTGAAATTGATGAGAAAAATAAAAAGGCAAACGTATACCTGAATCCCGAAGAAGTATCCCTTGCTATTGGTAAAGGCGGTTTAAATATCAAATTAGCCAGTCAGTTAACAGGGTATGAAATTGATGTCTATAGAGAATTCGCTGCATCGGAGACAGAAGAAGATGTAAATCTGGATGAATTCGAAGACGAAATCGAACCGTGGATCATAGACGAATTAAAACGGGTAGGATGCGATACGGCAAAAAGTGTTCTTGAATTAAGTGAAACAGAACTTGAAAAGAGAACAGATCTCGAAATTGAAACGATCCGGGAAGTTTTGAGCATCTTAAAAGCAGAATTTGAATAAACCGGAAAGCAACAAACTGTAAAAATTAAAATCTCTATATGCCAGTAAGATTAAGTAAAATAGCCAGAGAATTTAACGTAGGACTTTCTACCATTGTAGAATTCCTGCATCAAAAAGGGATTAAGATCTCTTCTGACCCCAACGCCAAACTCTCTGAAGAAGATTACGCCCTGGTGGCCAAAGAATTTTCTTCTGATAGTGAGGTAAAAAAAGAATCCACTATGGTGGATTTAAAAAATACCAGAAAGAAGAAAGAAACCGTGTCGATAGACAATATGGGAAACATACAGGAAAAAAATGAGGAGGACGAATTTATTTCTGTAAAAGACGAAGTTAAACTGGAAAATAACATTAATATCAAGGTCATTGACCGTATTGACCTGAATCATCCCAATAAAGCGGTTAAAGAAGTACAACCTCAGGCTCAACCCCAACCCATAAAGGAAAAAGAAAAAGTAAAAGAAGTGGAAGAAGAAAAACAAACCCCTCTTCCGCAATCCAAACTTCCGGAAGAACCTGTAAAGAAGGCAGAGATACTCACTCCTCCTGCCGCCCAGGAAGAAAAAAAAGAAACGGAAAAAACATTTAAAATTGTCCAGCCGGCCGTAAAGGATGTAAAAGTGGTGGGTTCTATTGACCTGGATTCCATCAATCAACGTACCCGTCCGCCAAAGAAAAGCAAACAGGAAAAAGAAAGAGACCGGAAAGAATTCAGAAAAAATAACCGGCCTGCTTTACCTGTAAAAGAAAACAACGATACCGAACCGAAAGATACCGTAGAAGATGAATCGGATGTACGGAAAAAGCGGAAAAGAATACACCGTCCGGAGGAAAAAGTACAAGTCGCTCCTGTAGACAAAAATGCTAAAATTGAAGAAAATAAGAAAAAACTGAAAAAGCTGAAGAAGCGGAAACAGGAAAAGTCTGAGATAACAGATGAAGATGTTGAAAAACAAATAAAGGATACTTTCGCCCGCCTGGGAAATAAAGGGAAGTCCACGACATCTAAACACCGTCGGGACAAACGGGATGCCGTACAACAAAAAATGCAAGCGGAGATAGAACAGGAAGAGAAAGAGAAAAATATCCTGAAATTGACCGAATTTGTCACAGTTGCAGAATTGGCGACCATGATGAATACTCCGGTAACGGATATTATTTCAGCTTGTATGAGTTTAGGGCTCTTTGTTTCCATCAATCAACGTCTGGACGCCGAAACCATCAATTTAGTAGCAGATGAATTCGGATTTTCAGTGGAATTTGTAAGCGTGGATATTCAGGAAGCCATAGAAGATGAGACCGATTCGGAAGAGAATTTGTTGCCCCGTCCGCCTATTGTTACTGTAATGGGACATGTGGACCATGGAAAGACTTCTTTACTGGACCACATTCGTAATACAAACGTCATCGCCGGAGAAGCAGGAGGGATCACCCAACATATCGGGGCATACAATGTAAAACTGGCGGATGGACGGGCCGTAACTTTCCTGGATACTCCCGGACATGAAGCCTTTACCGCCATGCGAGCCCGCGGTGCACAGGTAACGGACATTGCGATCATCATCATTGCTGCAGACGATAATGTCATGCCGCAGACGATAGAAGCAATCAACCATGCCAGCGCAGCCGGTGTACCGATTGTTTTTGCCATCAATAAAATCGATAAACCCGGAGCAAATCCCGATAAAATCCGGGAAGAACTCGCCAATATGAATTATCTGGTAGAAGAATGGGGAGGAAAATACCAATGTCAGGAAATTGCAGCTAAAAAAGGATTACACATAGACGAATTGTTGGAAAAAGTGTTACTTGAAGCAGAATTGCTGGACCTGAAAGCCAATCCGCATAAAAAGGCTATCGGCTCTATTATTGAGTCTTCCCTGGATAAAGGAAGAGGATATGTCGCCACTGTACTGGTACAATCCGGTACTTTAAAAGTGGGAGATGTCGTTTTAGCGGGTCAGTATTACGGACACGTGAAAGCCATGTTCAATGAAAGGGGTATAAAACTGGAAAAAGCCGGGCCTTCTGAGCCTGCCCTGATTCTGGGATTAAACGGAGCTCCTCAGGCAGGCGATAAATTCAATGTAATGAGCAACGAAAAAGAAGCCCGTTTGCTGGCCAATAAACGGGAACAATTACAACGGGAACAAGGTTTAAGGACCCAGAAACACATTACATTGGATGAAATCGGAAGACGCATTGCCATCGGAAACTTCCAGGAACTCAATATCATTGTCAAAGGCGATGTAGACGGTTCAATTGAAGCTTTATCCGATTCGTTGATTAAGCTTTCTACGGATGAAATCCAGGTAAACGTCATACACAAAGCTGTAGGTCAGATTTCAGAAGGCGACGTCATGCTGGCAGCAGCTTCCAATGCTATTATCGTCGGTTTCCAGGTACGTCCTTCTATGGGAGCCCGTAAACTGGCAGAAAAAGAGCAGATCGATATCCGCCTGTATTCTATTATTTACACCGCTATAGAAGAGATAAAAGCAGCCATGGAAGGTATGTTATCTCCGGAAATTAAAGAAGAGATCGTAGCTACGGTGGAAGTACTGGAAACATTCAAAATTTCGAAAGTCGGTACCATTGCGGGCTGTGTCGTCCGGGAAGGCAAGATTTCCCGTTCTTCTAAAATACGGGTAATCCGGGATGGAATTGTTGTCTATTCCGGCGAATTAGGTTCTCTAAAACGCTTTAAAGACGACGTAAAAGAAGTCTCCAAAGGTTTTGAATGCGGCCTGAATATTGCGAACTACAACGACCTCCGGATCGGTGATATGGTTGAAGCTTATGAAGAAGTAGAAGTGAAGAAAACACTTTAAATTTTATAGAAAAGCTAAAAAGCAGCGTCCGGGAAAACTGTTATTGGAGTCAGGAACCGATGCTTCCCAAGAGAAGCCAGGTTACAAAATACCTTTATTCCATGCCGTTTTTCCGGACGCTCGTTTTTTGTCCGTATTTATCCTCTCAGCGCCCTTCACAAAGTTTTTCTCCCGAACTTTTTCCTTCCGATCCCGTTACAAAAACAAAAAAGATGATACTATTCAAACTCATTTCTCTGTTTTTTGTTATTTCCGGTATCATTATAGCCCTTATTATTTATCTTGACATCCGGAAGCACAGGCAACCGATGAAAATTATGGAAGCCGTATGGCCTCTCTCCGGGCTTTGGGGAAGCTGGCTGGTACTTTGGGCTTATTATCGTTTAGGCAGGACTCAAGCTGTAATGCAGATGGACGGCCCGATGAAAAGCAACAGGCATACAGATAGTCAAGCCGGAACGACTCCGATGCAGATGCCGGATCATTCACATCCGGACTGGCAACAGGTTACGCTTTCTACTCTCCATTGCGGAGCCGGTTGTACACTGGCTGATCTTGTCGGAGAAGGATTCACTTTTTTTATCCCTATTTTTATAGGAGGAAGTACACTGGCCGGGCAATGGGTACTCGATTATATACTCGCTCTTTTCTTCGGCATATTTTTCCAATACGCTGCTATCCGTTCCATGGAACCTCTCTCTGTAAAACAAACCATACAAAAAGCCCTAAAAGCTGATTTTCTTTCTTTGACGGCCTGGCAAGCCGGAATGTACGGCTGGATGGCAATCGTCATGTTCGGCATTTTTTCAGCCGCTCCTTTTCAGAAAACTACTTTTGAATACTGGTTTATGATGCAAATTGCCATGTGCGCCGGTTTTCTGACCTCCTTTCCGGTAAACCGGTTCCTCATCAGAAAAGGCATTAAGCACGGTATGTAAGCTTATATTTTCCCTTTATCTACAGTTTGTTTTCTTGTCAACCGTTTTACTATACTGATTTTTTTCGTACTTTCGTTTCCTGATTTATAAACCATAAAACTTATTCGAATTATGAAAATTGCTGTTATTGCCCACGATGGGAAAAAAGCAGAAATGGTCGCTTTCCTGAACAGGCATATGGATTTTCTGAAATCTGTAGGAACGGAAATCGTAGCCACCGGAACAACCGGTAAGCACGCCCAGGACGCAGGTTTAGAAGTAGAAAGGCTATTATCCGGCCCTCTGGGAGGAGACGCGCAGATTGCTGCCCTGGTAGCAGAGCACAAAGTACAGATGGTAATCTTTTTCCGTGATCCCCTGGGAAAACACCCGCACGAACCGGATGTACAAATGCTAATGCGGGTTTGCGATGTACACAACATCCCCATAGCAACCAACCCCGCTACTGCCGAAATGATGATTCAGGGTTTTTTAGACTGTCATTCACCCCAGTAAAACGGCAAACTGTTACAAAGCCTTCAGGCTCTGTAACATTGATTTCAAATGGAAACCTTTGCATATATTCCAGGATTAGTTATATTTGCATATTCTTTGGAAGACATGAGGAAAAAATTAACCAACATATTACCCCTTTATCTGGCTTGCTCCATTCTGCTGGTATTCGTTGTTTTCCCTCACCACCATCACGATAATTTTATCTGTTTCAGCACACAGCATTGTAATATTTCAGCACATACGGAAGAGAGAAGCTCTTCCGTTCCGCATACCCATAATGCAGGTTGCGTCACACAATTATTACAAACACAACCGACAGAATCTTCCCGCCAGCAAATGGACGAAGGGAACAGTCTGCCTTCTTTCCATATTTGGGGAATTATAGCTGAAAATATTTATCTGAGTATTTTTAAAACAGAAGTCTGTCCTTTTCCGGAAGCTCCCGACGAAGTCCTGCCTCTGCTCTTTTTTACTTCCTCAAAAACCAGCCGGGCCCCTCCCGTTTGTTAAGTAAATCCTGATCCGGCCTTGGCCGAATCTCCGTCCGTCCGAATACAGGCGGAAGGATGTTTATTACCGATCTATTTACTTAACATTATTGAATATGAGAACAATTTTATTTTTCCTTATTTCCTTATCCTTATTTTTATACGGCTGTAAGAACCATACCCCCCATTCCGCAAAAGATCACCGGCAAGAAAGTGCAGAAGAGCACGCACGCCACGATCATGAAGCGGAAGATCACGACCATGAAGCAGAAGGGGAAGAACACGATCACGACCACAACCTTTCAGACAAGGACAAGCATGCGGACGAAATCATTTTCACAAAAGCCCAGGCTGCAAAAACGGAATTTGAAGTGAAAGAAATACAACCGGCCACCTTTCACGGCGTAATCAAAACCAGCGGCCAGATCCTGCCGGCCCCGGGAGATGAATCCGTAATCGTAGCCACAGCAAACGGTATTGTTACATACAATCGCAAAATCACAGAAGGAACCGCTGTAAATAAAAATCAAACCCTTTTCCACATTTCTTCCAAACATTTGGGAGAAGGAGATTATTATTCGAAGGTAAAAGCCAACTATGAAAAAGCAAAATCCGAATACGAACGGGCCCGGTCTTTGGTAAAAGACAAAATTATATCCCAACGGGAATATGAAGCAAGTCGCCTGGATTACGAAAATGCAAAAATTGCTTTCGAAGCCATTTCCGATAAACAAACGGTCAATGGTATAGGAGTTACCTCTCCTCTAAACGGACATTTGAAAAATATTCTGGTGAAAGAAGGAGAGTATATCACTATAGGACAACCCCTTGCCACCGTATCCCAAAATAAAAAACTGATTTTAAAAGCTGAAGTATCCGAAAAATACTACAACAGGTTAAACAGCATCCGGAGTGCTAATTTTAAAACGCCTTACGATAACAAAGTATATGTTTTATCCGATTTAAACGGGAAATTACTTTCCATCGGTAAAGCTTCTGCCAATGATGCCTTCCATATCCCCGTCAGCTTTGAATTTGATAACAAAGGAGAAGTCATTCCCGGTTCGTTCGCCGAAATCTACCTCATTTCGGCTCCCATAGAGGATGCAATTACCCTACCGCTTTCCGCCCTGACCAATGAAATGGGTTTGTTTTACGTCTACGTGCAACTGGACGAAGAAGGCTATCGCAAGCAGGAAGTCAGTTTGGGAATGAACGATGGGAAACAAGTGCAGATTTTAAAAGGCCTGCATCCGGGAGAAAGAGTAGTGACCAAAGGAGCTTATCAGGTAAAGATGGCATCCGCTTCCGGAACGATTCCCCACGGCCACAGTCATGAACATTAACGGAGAAAAACTCTTTTTAAAGCGGAAAACCGATCTCATTTTTATACCTATACTTTTTATCGAATGAATTATGCTGAATAAAATCATACAATATTCTTTACACAACCGGCTACTGATTATTATCGCAGCCGTAACGCTTCTTCTCTGGGGGAGCTATACCGCTTCCCGTATGGAAGTAGACGTATTTCCGGATTTGAATGCCCCTACAGTAGTAGTTATGACAGAAGCCCAGGGAATGGCACCTGAAGAAGTCGAACGTCTGGTAACTTTCCCGGTAGAAACAGCTGTAAACGGAGCTACGGACGTCCGTCGTGTCCGCTCCTCCTCTACCACAGGGTTCTCGGTAGTATGGGTGGAATTTGACTGGGGTACAAATATCTATACGGCCCGGCAAATTGTATCCGAAAAATTAGCTACTCTGGGAGACGCCCTGCCTTCCAATGTCGGCCAACCCACCCTGGGCCCCCAATCTTCCATTCTGGGAGAGATGATGATTATCAGTCTGACAGCCGATTCCACCTCTCTTCAAGACTTGCGGACCATTGCGGACTGGACCATCCGTCCCCGCCTCCTTTCCACAGGAGGAGTTGCTCAGGTGGCAGTAATCGGAGGAGATATCAAAGAATATCAAATTTTGCTTGATCCTGCCCGTATGAAACACTACAACATCGCCCTGGATGAAATCCTGCCTGTGCTTGAAAATATGAACCAGAATTCGACAGGAGGCATCCTATACGAATATGGAAACGAATACATTATTCAGGGGATACTGGCCACAACTCATTTGGAAGAATTGGGCAAAGCCGTTGTCAAAACGGTCAACGATGTACCCATTCTCATTTCAGACATAGCTACCGTACAAATCGGTGCTAAAACGCCGAAACTGGGAGTAGCTTCTGAAAAAGGGAAACCTGCCGTATTGGTAACCGTCACGAAACAACCTTCTACCAATACCCTGGAATTGACCGATAAATTAGACCTATCTTTACAGGAACTGCAAAAGACACTACCTGCAGATGTACATATTTCTACCGACATTTTCCGTCAATCCCGTTTTATCAGCAGTTCCATCGATAATATACAGAAAGCCCTATTTGAAGGAGCCATATTCGTCATTATCGTCCTGTTCTTTTTCCTGATGAACTTCCGGACAACCATTATCTCGCTGGTGGCCCTGCCCCTATCTTTACTGGTTGCCATACTCGTATTGCACGCTCTGGGACTAACCATTAACACGATGAGCCTGGGGGGACTGGCTATTGCCATCGGATCGCTTGTAGACGATGCCATCGTAGATGTAGAAAACGTCTATAAACGGCTACGGGAAAACCACCTACTTCCCGCGGAACAACGGAAGGCAACACTGGAAGTTGTTTTCGAAGCTTCCAAAGAAGTACGGATGCCGATACTCAATTCGACTCTCATTATCATTGCTTGTTTCTTACCGCTCTTCTTCCTTTCAGGCATGGAAGGACGTATGCTAATCCCACTGGGTATTGCTTTTATCGTAGCTCTTTTTGCCTCCACAATCGTTGCTTTAACCCTGACTCCGGTAATGAGCAGCTATATGCTGACCACCAAAAAAGCGTTGAAAAAAAGCGAAAAGGAACCTTATGTATCCCGTATACTCAAAAAAGGGTACAAAAGTGCCTTATCCAAAGCACTAACCCACAAAAAAACGATTCTGGGAATTACAGGGGGCTTATTTATTTTTTCACTGATCGTTATGTTGGGCCTGGGGCGGAGCTTCTTACCGCCGTTCAACGAAGGTTCTCTCACGATCAATATCAGTACAATGCCGGGCATCTCACTGGAAGAATCAGACCGCATGGGAGCAATAACTGAAAAAATATTGATGGATATCCCGGAAATTCAGACCGTTGCCCGGAAAACAGGAAGAGCCGAACTGGATGAACATGCTTTAGGAGTGAATGTTTCCGAAATTGAAGCCCCTTTTGTCCTGGATAAAAGAAACCGGGACGAGTTTCTGGCAGATGTGCGGCAGCAACTGGGGACATTGAAAGGAGTAAATGTAGAAATCGGACAACCGATTTCCCACCGGATCGATGCCATGCTATCCGGAACAAAAGCTAATATTGCCATTAAATTATTCGGGAACGATCTGAATAAATTATTCAATATCGGTACTCAAATAAAACAAGCGATTCAAAATATTGACGGGGTTGCCGACTTAAATGTGGAACAACAAATTGAACGTCCTCAGCTGCAAATCACGCCCAAACGGGACATATTGGCAAAATACGGTATCACACTGCCGCAGTTTTCGGAGTTCATCAATGTAGCTCTTTCCGGACAAGTTGTCTCCCAAGTCAATGAAGGGGGGAAAGTATTCGATCTAACGGTTAAAATCAACGATGTCAACCGGGAGAATATGGAAGCAATCGGAAATCTGATGCTGAATGCCAATGGCAAAAATATTCCCCTTCACTATGTAGCTGAAATCCTGCCGCTGAGTGGTCCCAATACGATCAGCCGGGAAAATGTACAGCGGAAAATTGTCGTATCAGCCAACGTGGCCGGCAGGGATTTAAAAGGTGTCGTCAATGATATTCAAAAAGAAATCGGAGAAAAGATAATCCTTCCGGAAGGATATCATATCGAATACGGAGGTCAGTTTGAAAGCGAACAGGCAGCTTCCCGTATCCTCTTTCTAACCTCTTTAATCTCTTTATTGATTATTTTCCTTATTCTGTACCATGAATTCCGGAATCTCTCTCTATCCGGTATCATCATGCTGAATTTACCGCTAGCTATCATCGGAGGGATTATCAGTATCTGGATCACTTCCGGGGTCATCAGTATTCCGGCTATTATCGGTTTTATCTCTTTATTCGGTATAGCAACCCGGAATGGAATATTATTGGTATCCCATTATAATCAGTTACGTTCAGAAGGTTTATCCCTAAAAGAAAGCATCCTTCAAGGGTCCCTGGACCGTTTAAATCCGATCCTCATGACGGCTCTGACTTCTGCCCTCGCCCTGATTCCCCTTGCCGTAGGAGGGAATTTACCGGGCAATGAAATACAAAGTCCGATGGCACAGGTGATCTTAGGCGGACTTCTCAGTTCCACCCTACTGAATGGCTTTGTTATACCGGTCGTGTACCAGCTATTAAACCGGAAAAAAGAAATCGTCCGGGAATAAAACAGGGAGAAAAACAGAGAAAAACATGGATTAAAACTATAAAAATGAAGACATCTTCCTTCTTTTGATATTTATCCGGCAGGGGTCCGGTCCTACAACAGAACCTGCTTAAAACCGGCATTCAGTATATTTCACTTCAATTCTTCGCTTATCAAAAAAGGGAAAGAAGCAAGAGTTAAAAATATACAAAAATAATCAAACAGGAAAAGAAACCTTTCGGGCAAAATGTCTCATTAACACAAAAATTATCAATTATGAAAAGAAATTATATGAAAAAGTATTTATACGGAGGTATGTTACTTGTTCTGAATATTTATCCGGTATGTGCGCAATCAGATCTGAATCAGATACTGGAAAGCATTGCCCTCAACAATAAAACCCTGAAGGCGGGAAGTCATCTGATGGAGGCTCAGAAACTGGAAGCTAATACAGGAAAATATTTAGCTAACCCGACCATTGAATTCAATCAATTGTGGGGAGATAAAAATACAAAGGGTAATATCAATGAGATGGCTGTCGTACAATCTTTTGATTTTCCGAGTGTATATGCACATAAAAATAAACTGGCTCACTTAAAATCAGCTACTTACGATTTACAGTATGCAACAGGACGCCAACAAATTTTACTCACAGCTCAACAAACCTGTCTGGAAATTATCTATTTACGGAAACAACAAAAATTACTGAATGAAAGAGTAGAGAATGTACAAAGATTATCCGGTTTATATCAAAAGCGTCTGGAAGAAGGAGATGCAAATCAATTGGATATTAACAAGATCCGTTTGGAACTTTTGAACATCCAAAACAGTTCCCGTCTCAATAAAACTGCTTTAAAAGCCAAACTCGAACAGCTCCAGATCCTAAACGGAGGTCTGCCGCTTGAATTTCAGGATACCACCTATCCCAACTGGCTTTTACCTGCTTATCCGCAGCTAGAAGCTGAATACCTGGCCATTGATCCGAATTTAAAAAATTTAACCGGCCAAGCTGAAATTGCAGGACGGGAAATTCGCCTGAGCCGGGCCCAGTCACTTCCTAAATTCGATTTGGGTTACCGAAGAAACGGAGGCAGTGATGAGACCTTAAACGGTTTTGTCATCGGTCTTTCTATCCCCCTCTTCGAAAACAAAAATACCGTCCGGAAAGCCAAAGCCCAATTCGAATATTCCAGTGCCCTTTTAGAAGACAATACCCAAAACCTGAAATCGGGCCTGCAACAACTTTATGAAAAGGCCTTAGCATTGGACATTTCCTGTAAAGAATACGCGACAATTCTGTCCGGACAACACAGTGTTGAACTTCTAAACAAAGCACTTGCAGCCGGACAAATTTCAATGATCGATTATTTTGCAGAAATAACCACTTTATACGACAGTCAGGAAAATTACCTGACGGTAGAACGGGATTATTACGACACAATCAGCCAACTACTTCAGTATAAATTATAAAAAGAAACAAACATAAGAAAGGCTAATCTAAAAATTTACTTTTTCAGCTTACGGATCGTCAGTTCCGTTTAAAAGCAAATAAATGTTTCGCTGCTGAATGAAACTCCAGTTCCGGTAAAAGATTTCACCCGGGATTCCGGTTTCATTCAGCAGTGAAATTGATCCGGAAACAAATCAGGAGAATTATTTCATTGATCCGGAAACGACAGAGATTTTTATTTCACTTGAAGAAAATCCCTCGTTATCCTCTCCCTAACAGTTCTCAACTTTACAAAGAACGGATATCGACTTCAGCATCCGCATCCAGTAAACGCTTTGCGATAAGCAGATCCTTTTTTACCCCTTCTCCTCTATAGTACATTAAAGCCAAACAGCAACGGGCCCTCATTTCTTTTTTTTCTGCCGCCATCTTATAATAAACCAAAGCCTTTTCAAAATTTACCGATGTACCCAGACCGTAATGATACATATTTCCCAACATAAAAAAGACGGAAGGATCTTTCGTTTCAGCTAATTCCAAATAAAGCCGGAATGCCATCTCATAACTGCCCCGGTTATAAAATTTTTCCGCTTCAGCCTTTTTAGGACAGAAAGTTAAATTATTTTCATCCTTTTCCATGGGAAACTGCAAATTATAAGAGGTAAAACCGACTTTGCTTCACACACAAAACGTCGTTTATTTTGGTCAAAAATAAAAAAAAATTACTTCGCTTTTACTCAATAAAGTTGTTTTTTTTTAATTCATTATCAATTCGTTTCGAATGAATATTTTATCCATTTCTCCCAGCGGTTTTTACATAAAATAAACGGACGTTATTCAGTCGCATAACTTATTGATAGAAATATAATTGTAAGATTATACGTTTATTCTGAAAAGAATTTATTTCTTAATTCTAATCAAAACTATATCTGTTGTTTACCTTATTTTTACACGGGAAAAGAAAGAGACTGAAAACGTTTGAATAAAAAAACTAAAAAATTTTTTTTATTCCGGAGAAATTTATATTTTTGTATCGGAGGTGAGGATTCCCAATTATAGGAATTCTTTTTTAGATAAAAGGCACTTATTGGAGGATAAGTGTCATTTATTTTTTTTATGTATTAACTAGAGCCTAAATTATATATTATGAGTGGAAAAGTATCTTACGTAACGAAAGAGGGTTTAAAAAAGCTCCAGGACGAGCTTGACAGACTCCAAAATGTGGAAAGAGCTAAAATATCCAAAGCTATTGGAGAAGCCATTGAAAAAGGTGATATCTCAGAAAATGCGGAATACGATGCAGCTAAAGATGCTCAGGGCCTGTTAGAAGCCAAAATAGCTCAATTACAGGATACAATTGCCAGTTGCCGGGTTATTGACGAATCCCAATTGGATACTTCTAAAGTACAAATGCTGAATAAAGTCACCATAAAGAATATCAAAACAGGAGTAACAATGGCTTATACGTTAGTGTCCGAGACAGAGGCGGATTTTAAAGCCGGTAAATTGTCTATACATACTCCTATAGCCCAGGCTTTAGTTGGTAAAAAGATAGGCGATAAAGTCACCGTAAAAGTTCCGGCCGGAGAAATGGAATTTGAAATTTTAGATATTACCCTCTAGTTCAAAAAGGGAAAGAATATCTTAGACAATAAAATGACCGATTCAAAAAATAAAAAAGATGGCCTCTATTTTCACCAAAATAATCCAGGGAGAAATTCCCTCTTATAAAGTAGCCGAATCTGAAAAATTTTATGCTTTCCTGGATATTGCTCCATTGCAAAAAGGACATACTCTAGTTGTTCCCAAACGGGAAGAAGACTATATTTTTGACTTGAAGGACGAGGAATTAGCGGAAATGATGGTTTTTGCAAAAAAAGTAGCAAAAGCCATTCAAAAAAGTGTTCCCTGTCAGCGGATCGGCATAGCAGTATTAGGATTGGATGTGCCTCATGCCCACATTCATTTAGTACCCCTCCAAAATGGGAATGATTTGAATTTTTCCAATCCGAAAAAGGATTTCTCCAAAGCGGAAATGCAGGCATGCGCTGACTTGATCGCTTCGAATTTAGCATAAATTACGGAAAAGACCGGAATTATTTTTTCCGAACATACCTTTCCGGAAGACACTTCTGAATGAACAGCATTCCTGCCTGATCCCTACTTATCTGACAAATCGCTGATTAACGAACCTGCAATGCCCTCTCTAAATCAGGCATTTCCGTTCCGTTAATCAGCAGAATTTAAACCGATTTCCACAGAAAATATCAATCTTTCTCTCCCAAGGCCATCCTTAGGGAGATATTTCTTATTTTTCAGAAATATATTAATTTTATCCGCTGAAATAAAGCGTGAAATTATGAAAAAGCGTGAAATGTATAATGCTTATGCAGACTTAGAAGGATATAACTGTTTTGGATGCTCTCCCACAAACCCTTACGGACTAAAATGCAAATTTGTCGATGAGGGAGACTACATTAGCTGTCGTTGGATGCCTTCTGAAAATTATCAGGGTTTCTTTCACGTCTTACACGGAGGAATACAAGCTACACTGATCGATGAAATCGCAAGCTGGGCCATATTCTCTTACGCCAAAACAGCAGGAGTTACAACCGGGATGGAGATAAAATACCGGAAACCGGTATATACAAACAAAGGCGAAATTACGTTAAGGGCAAAAACTGTAAAAACAGAAAAACGCTTCGTCACAGCTCATGTGGAATTATTTAATGCGGCAGGAGAACTGGCTACCGAAGCGGAAGTCATATATATGATTTATCCCGAAGAAATCGCAAAGCGAAAACTGGATTGGCCGGGAGTCGAGGCTTTTTATAAATAGGATATGCCTGTAAAGGCTGAATGGAAAGTGAAGCGCTAACACAACGAAATAATCAGATATCTGGGCAAAAATGAAAAAATATAAAAATGTAGTCTGGGATTGGAACGGAACCTTATTAAATGATGTAAATACAGGGGTTAATACCCTGAACCGCATGCTCGAAAAAAGAGGACTTCCAACCCTCAGCTTAGCCACCTACCGGGACGTATTTGGTTTTCCTGTAGAAGATTTTTACCGTAAAGTAGGATTTGACCTTCAACAAGAAAGTTTACACGAAATTTCAGTAGATTTTGTAGAGACTTATGATCTCTGTGCCAAGGGAATTTGCCTGAATCCGGGAGTTACGGATACATTGCGTCAAATTCAGCATTTGGGGATAAAACAATATATTCTGTCTGCTTTACGGGAAGATCTGTTGAAACAGATGGTAACCGATTTCCATATTCAGGATTTTTTTTACCAGGTATGCGGTTCAGACAATATATACGCCTCCGGAAAAGTCGAACGGGGGAAACAGATGGTTGATAAATATCACCTTTGCCCTGCAGAAACCCTGATGATAGGGGATACCATTCACGATGCGGAAGTTGCAAAGGCTCTGGGATTTGATGTACTCTTATATACAGGGGGACATAATAGCTCCGGCCGGCTGGCTGAAACGGCAAAAATAATCTCTCAGATGGACCAAATCCCGGAACTGTTATACTCCAACTGAGCCCTCCGCTCAAGGCAAATACTCCTGTTGTATATTTTTCATAGCTGCAAATAAATTATTCCGTACACAAGGAGAAAAAGTTTCCAGTTCCTGAAGCAGGCGCCGCACAGTATCCCGGTTTGTAGCATGCTCATGAGGACAACACTTTTTTTGTTTCCGAAAATTCCGGTAAACGGCATAGCGGGCCGTTTCTTCGTTGGTGATATAAATAAAAGGACGAATCAAAGTAAAGGTACCGTTAAACATAGTCAATCGGGGAGGCATACTGGCTATCGTCCCGTTAAACATCATACTCATCAGCAAACTCTCTACGGCATCATCCCGATGATGTCCCAATGCCAGTTTTTTACACCCTAATTCCTTTGCGATTTCAAATAAAGCTTTCCGCCTGTTCCAGGAACACACAAAACAAGCCGGTTTCCCGGAATTTTCTTTTACCTCGGTATTTACAGTCCTTACCACCAATTCTACCCCCAAGTGATCGCATAATTCCCGTATATAAGTGTGATCCGTTTCATAAACAACATTTTCAACGGCAATATGGGCAGCGACGACAGTGTAATTGTTTTTCGGATCCCTGGCCCTCAAGGCCAGTACTTCCAGCAAAGCCAAAGAATCCTTTCCTCCCGAAACCCCCACCAATATCTTCTCTCCCTCCTCCATCATCTGATAATCGTATATTGCTTTACCGGCTTTCCGGAAAAATTCCCGCATAAATAGCTTTTCTTCTTTGTTTCCCATAATCGATCTAAATAATTAATTTCCGGCTTTCCACTTTTTCAATCTGCAAAAATAAGCGGAATTCTTTTTTTTAAAGTTTTTTACTTTGTAAAATATTTCACTATCTTCGTCTCTGTCATCTCGCAGGGAGACAGCTGATTATTTTACGGGGTTCAGGACAGAGGCGTAAGCAATCCAAAAGTGTTGTCAAAATTAAATGTTATTATAATCAACCGATCAATTTCATGAAAAAAATCCTATTTTTTATCGTATGTGCCTTTTGCGTACAGCAAACGACAGCCCAAAACAAACCTTACTGGCAAGATGTTCAGACGGTAGCCGTCAATAAAGAATATCCCCGCTCTTCTTTTATGACTTATGAGAGCCGTGAAAATGCCCTGAAATCAGATTACTCTTCCAGCAAGTTTTACAAACTGCTAAACGGAACATGGAAATTCTATTTCGTTGATTCTTACAAAGATCTTCCGGAAAACATTACGGATCCGTCACTTTCTACAGACCGCTGGCATGATATCCAGGTACCGGGGAACTGGGAAGTACAAGGATATGGAGTAGCTATTTACACGAATCACGGATACGAATTCAAACCCCGTAAACCACAGCCTCCGACTTTACCGGAAGCCAATCCCGTCGGAGTATACCGCCGGGATATTGAAATCCCTGCCGACTGGATGAACAGAGATATTTTCCTGAACATCGACGGCGCCAAATCCGGTGTATACGTTTATATTAACGGACAGGAAGTAGGTTATAGTGAAGATTCAAAAAATACGGCAGAATTCCGCATTAACCCTTATGTTCAAGCCGGTAAAAACGTCCTGACCCTGAAAATCTACCGCTGGAGTACCGGCTCTTACCTCGAATGTCAGGATTTTTGGCGGATCAGCGGGATCGAAAGGGATATTTATCTTTGGTCACAACCTAAAACGGCCCTCCAAGACTTTCGGGTCATTTCTACCCTAGACGGACAATATAAAGACGGAATATTTGCTTTGAGCATGGATTTACGTAACAGCAGTTCCCAGCCCGCACAACTAACAGCTCTTTACGAATTATTGGACAGTAAGGGAAAAACTGTTGCTTCTTCCTCTAAAAACATAAATGTAGAAGCTGGAAGTGTCAAAACAGTGGATTTCCAAAAGACTTTACCCCACGTAGATACCTGGACTTCCGAAAATCCCCGGCTTTATCAATTATTGATGATCCTGCAAAAAGAAGGAGAGACTCTTGAAGTCGTCCCCTTTAAAGTCGGATTCCGGAAATTTGAAATCCGTGAAATTGCAGAAAAAGACGTTAACGGACGTCCTTATACGGTATTGATGGTAAACGGACAACCCATTAAATTAAAAGGAGTCAATATACACGAACACGACCCCCTTACCGGCCATTATGTAACCGAAGAATTGATGCGGAAGGATTTTGAACTGATGAAACAAAATAACCTGAACGCTGTCCGTCTTTGTCACTATCCGCAAAGCCGCCGTTTTTACGAACTATGTGACGAATATGGTTTATATGTATACGACGAAGCAAATATAGAATCCCACGGGATGTATTACGATTTACGCAAGGGAGGAACTTTGGGTAATAATCCGGAATGGCTGAAAGCCCACATGGACCGGACGATCAATATGTATGAACGAAACAAAAATTTTCCCAGTGTCACCATTTGGTCGCTCGGAAATGAAGCTGGAAACGGATATAATTTTTATCAGACTTATCTGTGGATAAAAGACCGGGAAAAAGACGGTATGAATCGGCCTGTATGTTACGAACGTGCTCTGTGGGAGTGGAATACAGACATGTATGTGCCTCAGTATCCCGGTGCCAAATGGTTGGAACACATCGGGCAAAACGGCAGTGACCGCCCGGTCGTTCCCTCAGAATATTCCCATGCTATGGGAAATTCTTCCGGAAACCTTTGGGACCAATGGCAAGCTATTTACAAATACCCGAACTTACAGGGAGGTTTTATCTGGGACTGGGTAGACCAAGGTATCTGGGTGAATAAAGACGGCGGTTACTGGGCTTATGGCGGGGACTTCGGGAAAAATGCCCCCAGTGACGGAAATTTCCTGATCAATGGTATTGTCAATCCGGACCGGGATCCGCATCCGGCAATGGCCGAAGTGAAATATGTACACCAAAATATTGCTTTTTCCACACCGGCAAATGCGCTCTCCTCCGGAGAGACAACATCCACATTGAAAAGTTTTCCGGTGGATATTACAAACCGTTTTTATTTCACTGATCTTTCACCGTATAGAATTAAATATACGGTGACGGCAAATGGCAAAAAAATCTCTGAAAAAGAACTTTCTCTAAAATTGGCCCCGCAACAGACGGAAAGAGTAAACATTCCTCTTGCATTGAGAGCAGCCAAGGGAATGGAATATTATCTTAATTTTTATGTATATAACCGGAATGCAGAGCCGGGCATTCCGGCCGGCAGTCTGATAGCACAAGAACAATTCCAACTTCCGAATCCTTTAAAAGCCTTACATTACGCACCTAAAGGAGGTCCTAAACTAAAAACGGTAACTGAAGGAAATAATCTGATTGCAACATCTCCTCAGGTAAATTTTGTGTTTAACAAGCAGAATGGACTAGTAACTTCCTATCGTTTCAAAGGAACGGAATATTTTCCTGAAGGCTTCGGAATCCAGCCAAACTTCTGGCGGGCTCCTACGGATAACGATTATGGTAACGGGGCACCTACCCGTTTACAAGTGTGGAAACAATCCAGTAAAAATTTCCATGTGACGGATGCTACTATTTCCGAAGAAGGAAATGCTGCCGTTATTAAAGCTACCTATCTTTTAGCTGCCGGAAATTTATATATCGTTCACTATAAAATTTTCCCCGACGGAGTTGTAAAAGTGAACGCAGAATTTACGTCCACCTCTATGGAAGAAGCTCCTACAGAGATTTCAGAAGCTACCCGTACGGCTACCTTCAGCCCGGAAGTAAAAGCGGCCCGTGAACTGACATCCAAATTGGAAGTACCCCGTATCGGAGTACGGTTCCGCTTACCGGTCCTGTTCAACCAGATACAATATTTCGGACGCGGTCCGGAAGAAAATTACCTGGACCGGAATGCAGGCACCTTAGTAGGACTCTATCAATCCACAGCCGAAGAACTTTATTATCCTTACGTGCGTCCCCAGGAAAACGGTCATCATACCGATACCCGCTGGCTGGCATTAACGGCAACTGATGGAAAGGGGCTATTGATCAAAGCTGACAGTACAATCGGATTTAATGCCCTGAGGAACGCAATTGAAGATTTTGACTCGGAAGAAGCACTTCCTCACGATTACCAATGGTCCAATTTCACTCCGGAAGAGGTGGCAAACCACAATCCGGAACTGGCTAAAAATAAACTGAGAAGAATGCACCATATTAACGACATAAAACCCCGCAATTACGTTGAAGTATGTGTAGACATGAAACAGCAGGGAGTTGCCGGGTATAGTAGTTGGGGAGCCCGCCCGGAAGCCGGTTACAATATTCCGGCCAATCAGGATTATAAATGGGGATTTACTTTAGTACCCCTCTCCGGTAGTTCGGAAATAATCTCTAAATCCAGAATAAATTATTAAACCTTTTATCTTTCAGTGTAAAAGTTTAGATCAACAAGGTATACAAAAAGTCCGGAATCGGTTTTTAGAAAAATGATATCGGATGCCTGATCAGGCATTTCAATTCCATTCATCAGCTTCCTTCAGGAAACCCGAATCAATTCTCTAAAAACCGATTCCGGATATTCATTTACATTCCGGCCAGTGCCTAACGTTCTTTTACACAACGTACAGAGTAACCGAAATAACGGGAGTTGTTGGTCGGCGGACAACAAACAGAAGCACTGAAATAAAAATTGGCCCCATAAGTTGTAGACCGGTAATCCGGAGCAGAGGTCCATTGCGAACCATAAGTTCCTATACTGCTAAAACTACCGACACCGCTGCCATAATAACCGGTTAAGGGGAACCAGGCTTTCTCGCCCGAGCCAGCTCCCTGTATATAAAACCAAACTCCTTTATCGTCCTTCAAAGTGGCGAGATTTTCGGCATTAGCAGTAGTCATTTTACCATTATTGTATTTTGTGAAAGTGGTCTGAAAACTCAAAAACAGGTATTGGGGCGGCAAGCAATAACCTGCAGGACAAGGATCAAAAATACTTTTATGAGTATAATCAAGCGAAATATAACCCGGATTCCGGGCATCATCGTAATAATTGGTGTAAGAAAGCGGGGTATATTGTCCCCAGAGATTATAGTATGCTTCACCCACCAGAGAGCATCCCCTTCCGGGATTCGCTATGGCCTCCCTGAGATCCATTGAATGACAAACAGAAGAACCTTCCTCCCCGGTATAGCGTGCCGGAACAGCTTCTGCTTCTGTAGCTCCTTGCTTCAGTGACCACAACTGTGTCAAAGCAGAAGAACCATTGACAGCATGAAGTGCCCCGGGGAAAGGAACATTGAATCCCCAGCAATAGCTCAGTCCTGCTGTGAGCAGAAAATCAGCAGAATTTTCGCCCGGACTGGCTTTTTCTGCCCCCAAATTACGGTCCATGACCTGTACGTCAGCAATCGCCGTCCATTGCTCTTCTGTCAGTATCCACTTTGAGGGATCCGTAGCCGTAGGAATATTATCGGCTGTAAATTTGTAAACCTGGAGATTACGTGCCTCTGTCGGATTGTCGTTTGCATCAACGACCCAAATATGCCATGTCCAGAGAGCTCCGGCAGTGGCATCACTTCCGTAAACCGTAATAACGGCATTCCCTTTACGCCCTCCGCTCACTGTAAAATAAATATAAGAGTCAGCCAATTCATCGCTTATCAAAGCATCCCCCCTCACTGTAACTCCTCCCCCCAACTGCAAGGAACCACTTACGGAATTTCCATTATTCATGGCAGCTATGCCTTCCGAACCATTCCCCATGACGTTGGCATTAAAGCGGTATGTACGATCCTCTACAGCAGCCGGAACGACATAACAGTTTGCAGTGGTTACTGCACTCAAATCGGCTACAGATCCGCTGTTTGCAAGCTCCCGTGTGGACACTGCCTTTATCAGACAATCGGAAGGATTACTACTTTCCCCTTCCATCCAAACGACAAAAGCCTGAGGAATAGCCACAGAAGGCTGAACGAAGACAATTTGCCGTTTGATATCGGGTTCTGCCGTAATGATAACTTCCACAGAACGTTCTTCTCCATCCGCATTCCTTTCTGCCGCGAAAGTCAGCATATCCTCACGCATTTCACTCCGCGCTTCTATCCGCGTAAGCCATGTCGTTCCCTCCGGAATAGTCACGGTATATTCCGTATTGGTGGTCACAGGAACCAATACCGTTTCTCCCTCAGCCGCAAGCGTATAAGTCTTCTCATCTATATTTACAATCCGTACAGCTTTCTGTGTGATGTGAATACTCTGTACCAAACCGCCGGAAGAAGCAATCAGATCTACCTCTGTTTCACGAGCTTCACCGGCTGTATTGGCCACAGCACTAAAAGTAAGCGTTTCTGTATGCTCACCGGCGTCTTTACCAACCAAGGAAAGCCACTTTGCGGCCTCTCCTGGAATTTTAACCGAATACTCCAAATTAGCCGTCACCTCAATAGTAAATTCTCCACCAATAGCCTCTATCTCGTATTCCGAAACAGAAGGCTCCAGCACAAGGGTAGGATCACTCTCACAACCCGTAAAAAACAAGGCTGCACCCAGCAATAACATCAAAATTTTTTTCATAAGGTTTGTATTTATAAGTTTGCTATCTCCACCAAAAATAGAACTTTTATAATAATAAAATTATAATTTTCTTAAAATATAAGAAATTTCTTTTTTGAATCGTAAAACGATAGCTCATAAAGACTTATCAATTTTATTCAGAAATGAAATAACCTTATCTACAAGCTGTTTCATGGATAAAGATTTTCTTTCAAGCGATACAGAATAATTCGTTTCAGAAATATAGATAAAAAGGGGCTGATCCTGAACATTCTACAACCAATCCCCGCTTAGCATTCAGCCCCCTTTGGAAAGAAAAGCTATTTTGTAAATATTTATCCACTCACTGAAAAGCAATGAAAAAGCAGGAAATATTATATAGATAATAACCAACAATATCGGCACCTCACACTCTTGCCTAATACGTTCATAGCCTTCTTCCCATTTATTTTTTGCAGCTAATCCTATAGCAAAATAAGGTCCTATTTTAGCGTGAATTTTTACACCATTTTGCAATTTATATTCCTAAGAATACAAGACAGGTAACTGTAAATAAGTAATATTATATTTTTCTTCCCACTTATAATTGTCCTCTGTTTCTTTATACTTCGCTCCTTTTACCGTGACATACAGTCCGGATTCTAAAAACATTGACTCCCTAAATTCATAATCTACTGTAATGCCGCATGAAACCCTATGCGATTTTTAAAATGATCCAAATCTGTATCTTTTTCACCTTTCAATTTACTTAACAAACTGATTCAGATGCTTTGAATGTTGTCCTTTATAAACCATTTTTAATTTTTTCTTCTTTCTTTAGATAAATTTTCTCCGGTAAAGGGAAAATTTTATTTTTCTAAAATGATTTACATGAGTACTTAACCTGTATCTGTTGTTTTTGTAAAAACCGATTTGTAATCGTAATAAGCATTGATTATCAATAAATTAATTCTGTAACAGAAACGTAATCAAAATGTAACACCCCCTTCACAACGGGAATGTAATATTGCATGAGTAAAAAGACTATCAATTAAACAGAAATAAAATGAATAGATTCTTAATTGTTCTTTTAGTATGGGGAACAACTGCCTGTGGAAATCCGACAAAAAACAAATCAGGTCTCACAAATGCTGAAAACATTACGCTTACCGGAGCCGGAGCGACTTTTCCCCTTCCCTATTATAATCTGGCTTTTAAAACCTATAAAGATTCAACAGGTATTGCTGTCACTTACGGAGGTATCGGAAGCGGCGGAGGTATACGAAGCCTTAAAGACCAAATTGTAGATTTCGCCGGTAGCGATGCTTTTCTTTCAGATAAGGAAATCAGCGAAATGCCTTCCCCAACGATCCATATTCCGACTTGTTTGGGGGCCGTTGTGTTGGCTTATAATCTACCGGAAATAAAAGAGTTGAAACTCAACGGAACAATAATTGCCGGTATATATCTGGGGAAAATAACGAAATGGAATGATCCTCAAATCAAAGCGATAAATGCCCACATTTCCTTACCGGATAAACCGATCAACGTCGTTTACCGTTCTGACGGAAGCGGAACGACTTATGTATTCAGCGATTATCTCTCTAAAGTCAGTGAAGACTGGGCCGTAGAGGTCGGAAGCGGAAAAGCACTGAAATGGCCGGCTGGCCTGGCAGCAAAAGGAAATCCGGGAGTAGCCGGTACCATCAGCCAAATAGAAGGAGCCATCGGATACATCGGTTCGGAATACGCATTTGCCCTGAAAATACCCGTAGCTTTGTTACAAAACCAAGCCGGTAATTTTATCACTCCCGGCACAGAAAGTATTTCAGCAGCAGCTTCTATCGAACTTCCTTCCTACAGCCGGACGATGATTACCAATTCCCCGGCTGCCGATGCCTATCCCATCAGTTGTTTCACCTGGATTATTTTGTACAAAGAACAAGCATATCACAATCGTTCCCGGCAACAAGCAGAAGCGAATGTAAAATTACTGGACTGGATACTGAGTGATGCAGCACAGAACCTGAGTACGAAAGCGCATTATTCACCCTTGCCCTCTACCGCTAAAGAAAATGCCAGACTATTATTACAATCGGTAACCTTCAACGGGGAACCCTTATTAAAATAACGATTTTAATATGATTTCAAATGTATTGAATATTTAAAATCACAGCTATCAAATCTTAAAAGTATGCGGGACTCTATTTTCAAACGGCTACTTTTTATTTGTGCTTTCCTGATTCTCCTGATTTGCGGCGGAATGTTCTATTCCCTGGTCAGTGGGGCGCTTCCGGCTTTTGAACACTTCGGCCTTTTCCGTTTTATATTTTCGGCAGAGTGGAATCCTCATCCCGAAGCTGAACAATACGGAGCCCTTTCGTTTATCACCGGGACTATACTCACGTCTTTCCTGGCATTAGTATTTTGCCTGCCTTTTTCTTTGCCGGTAGCCTTGTTTATCGGTGAATATTTCAAAGGGAAAAAAATTTCGTCTGTCATCAGCGCCGTTATTGATTTACTCGCCGGAATACCTTCCATAGTATATGGGCTTTGGGGCTTTTATACCCTCCGGCCTTTGATTACAGACTCCGGCCTTTCCGGTCAGGGGTTCGGTATTCTGACAGCCTCCCTTGTCCTGGCCATCATGATTATTCCCTATGCCACTTCTTTAAGCGCTGAATTTATTTCTATGGTCCCGGAAGAATTAAAAGAAGGTGCTTACAGTTTGGGGGCCACCCGCCTGGAAGTCATCCGGAATATAGTGTTTCCCTCTTCAGGTTCCGGTATTTTTGCCAGTTATATTCTTGCTTTGGGAAGAGCCCTGGGAGAAACAATGGCCGTAACCATGCTGATCGGAAACACCAATAACCTTCCGCATGCGCTTACGGATACCGGAAATACGATGGCCAGCGTTATTGCCAATCAATTCGGGGAAGCTGACGGTTTAAAATTAAGCAGTCTGATCGCTATAGGCCTGCTTTTATTTCTGATTACAGCCCTGATTAACTTGATCGGGAAATTAATTCTAAAAAAACTAAGTTAAACCCTCCTATAAAAAGAAATTTATGAGTAGTTTAGCCTATCGCCATTTGAAAGACCGCCTTTTCTTTTGGACTGTATGCATTTTTTCCGGACTTACGGCAATTCCTTTAATTCTAATCATCTGGGAAGTCGTTCAGAAAGGATATAAACAAATCAATCTGAATTTTTTTACCGAGACAGCCCCCAGCACTTTAGATGCAATGCTGGCTCGCAGCAGCGGAGAAATTATTCCCGGGGGGATTGCCAATGGAATCACAGGCACTTTAATCCTGGTAATTATTGCCTCTATATTAGCTATTCCAAGCGGCATCTTGGGAGGCATTTATTTATCGGAAAAACCGAAAACCTGGTTTTCAACCCTGATCCGTTTTCTGACAGACCTGGTTCAAGGCAGTCCTTCCATTATCATCGGTATCATTGCATATGCCTGGATTGTGAAACCTTCAGGCAGCTATTCCGCTCTGGCCGGCAGTATTGCCCTGGCAATCATGATGCTCCCGCTGATTATCCGCTCTACGGAAGAAACCTTGAAAATGCTGCCCGCCAGTCTGAAAGAAGCAGGATTAGCTCTCGGAGCATCTTATACCGGTGTTATCCTGAAAGTCCTGCTCCCTTCCGCCTTTGGCGGACTATTTACGGGCATCTTACTGTCCATCTCGCGGGTCATGGGAGAAACCGCCCCCCTTATGCTTACAGCCTTGGGAAGTTCCGCTGTCAACTGGGACATACTCAAACCGACCAGTGCCGTACCTCTATTGATCTGGGAATTCTATAACGACCCAAACTTACTAGATATGATCTGGAGTTCCTCTCTGTTTCTTTTACTATTAATTCTCCTGTTAAACCTTATAGCCAAACAAGTCGCCCGGAAATGGAAAATACAATAATTTTAAAACGCTCTCAGGCAGAAACCCAAAAACAGACGGTTATGCCTGCTCTTGAAGATTTTATTTTAAGACTGAAAAACGTATCTGTTTCCTACACGCCGGGAAAAAATGCTGTAAATGAGGTGAATGCCGGCATCCGGAAAAAATGTATTACAGCCATTATGGGACCGTCGGGCTGCGGAAAAAGTACACTTCTGCGGACCATTAACCGTATGCATGAGCTCTATCCCGATATACGGATATCCGGCGAAATTCTGATGAATAACCGGAATATATTGAAAATGAATCCCATGGAAGTAAGGCGGATGGCCGGCATGGTTTTTCAACGTCCCAATCCTTTCCCGACCATGAGTATATACGAAAATGTCCTGGCCGGTTACAAACTGAACGGGATCTCGCTCCCTAAAAGGGAAAAGGATGAGCTGGTGGAAACATGCCTGACAAATGTCGGTTTGTGGAACGAAGTGAAAGACTCTCTTTTAAAAAAAGGGACTTTCCTTTCAGGAGGTCAGCAACAACGGCTTTGTATCGCAAGGGCTCTGGCCTTAAAACCGGAAGTCCTGCTGATGGACGAACCGACCTCCGCCCTCGACCCCATTGCTACAAACCGGATAGAAGAATTATTATTACAATTAAAAAATGAATTCACCATTATAATCGTCACTCACAATATGTCTCAGGCTGCCCGTATTTCAGACTACTCGATGTTTATGTACCTCGGGGAACTCATTGAATATGACAATACCCAGAATATGTTTACTAATCCGAAAGATAAACGGACAGAAGAATACCTGAACGGTCAATTCGGATAATCCCAAGGCCATGCCCTAATTAATTTAGAAAATTTACAAGAACCCGGAATACCAGATCAATTATGAACAGACTGAGAGAAAAATTCTTTCTGAGAATAAATCAGGATTTTGAAGTGATGTCAAAAATAGTCATACAGCAAATCCATCTGACCCAACGATTGATGGAAACGAATACGCTTCCGGAAATCTATACGGAAATCAACAATAACGAACGCATTATCGACAGCCTGGAGGTAAAGATGCGGAACGAAGTCATTCATACCATTGTACTTTACAATCCCCGGGCAGGCGACTTACGCAAGATTATGGCTTATTACGATATGACGGCATACCTGGAACGGATAGGAGATCTTCTCATCAACATTTCTCTCTTTATGAATCAGGTTAATACCCGGGGAACAATCTTCCCCTCCTATAAAAATCATATATCAAAATTATGGGCCACTGCAGAAAACATGGTGCAAAATGCTATATTTGCCTTTACCTGTGAAGACAACAATCTGGCCAAAGAAACAATTGGACTGGACGATACCGTCGACACCTTACATCATGAATTAACAAAAAAATTAAGGACGCAACATGCAGATAAGACATTAAAAGAACAGCAATTGACTGACATTTTAAGCCTGAACAGTATATCTTACAATATTGAGCGGATCGGAGATAATGCCACTAATATTGCAGAAGCGGCAATCTATCTGATGGAAGGGATAAATATCAAACATCAGGGAAAAGAAAAAACAGACACCCTGCTGGCAGGCAGTGAGGGATAAAGGTGTAACAAAAGATTACGGAGCTACCTCCCGCATAAAAACAACTATTTAAATCACAAACAATATATGGAAAGGAAAAAAATTTTAGTAGTCGACGACGAAGAGGATTTATGCGAGATTCTTCAATTTAACCTGGAGAGCGAAGGTTTTGCTGTAGATATCGCTAATTCTGCAGAACAAGCATTAAAAATCATCTCGGAAGAATATAAATTGATATTACTGGATGTCATGATGGAAGGTATGTCCGGTTTTAAAATGGCTGAAAAAGTCAGAAAAGATATGCATCTGGACGTACCCATCATTTTTCTGACTGCCAAAGACACGGAAAACGACATGCTGACCGGTTTTAGTCTGGGAGCAGATGATTATATTCCCAAACCCTTCTCTATCAAAGAAGTCAGTGCACGCGTAAAGGCCGTACTGAAAAGAACCGGCAATCACGACTTGCCGGAAACAAAACAAACGATAGAAACAGGAGATCTGACCATCAACCTGGTTTCCAAAAATGTCACTTTAAAGGGACAACCGATTTTACTAACGAAAAAGGAATTTGAAATTCTGAGTACCATGGCAAAATCTCCGAACCGGATTTTTTCCAGGGAAGACTTCCTGACGAAAGTCTGGACCGATGATGGATATGTATTGGAAAGAACGGTAGATGTGCACATCACCCGCTTACGAAAAAAACTGGGAGATTTCGGCAAACATATTGTCAACCGTTCCGGATACGGCTATTGTTTTGAAACCTGAGTACAAACGGGTATTCAGTACAAAACGCCCGGGCAATCCCGTCTTCGGATTATAAACAAAACGACTTGCCCCCGGACAATAAAACGGAACTCAAACAACTTTTAATATATACCCCCGATGCATTTATCTTATAAAAAGAAAATATTTTTCTATTTTTTCCTGGTATTTCTGGTATTCACAACTATTATCGTCTTAGTCCAACGCAATCGGGAAAAAGTATATAAAACGGAAAACCTGCGTACCAATCTGGACACTTATACCCAGGTCATCCACCATTATATCTGCCAAAAGCAGATGCGACCGGATACAGGTCTGGACACACTCAGCAAAATTCTTCCCCTTTTGCCGGACAGCCTGCGGCTCACCATTATTGATGAAAAAGGAAAAGTTCTGTTTGACAACACAATACCGGAAGAGCGGGAAATTGAAAATCACCTGCATCGCCCTGAAATCGCCTCTGCCCTGATACATGACAACGGCAGTGCTATCCGCTTTTCAACCACACAGGGAAAAGAATATTATTATTATGCTTATCACCATTCCCCTTACTACATAAGAGTTGCCCTCCCCTATAATGTCGAACTGAAAGATTATCTGGAAGGTGACAATATTTTTATGTATTTTATTGTTCTTCTTTTCTTTATTGCCCTTATTTCTCTACTCTATCTGGCGGATCGGTTCGGGAAAGCCATTAGCGGTCTGAATGATTTTATAACTTCTGCGGAAAACAATCAACCCGCATACGAGAAAATCCATTTCCCGGATACAGAACTGGGAGTCATCGGAAATAAAATTATCAGTAATTTTAAATTACTGGAAGAAAGTAAAAACCAACTCCGTCAGGAAAAAGAAAAACTGCTCCGCCATTTCCATTACTCCGAAGAAGGGATCTGTATTTTTTCTGCCGACGGACAAAAAATATATGCCAATACGCATTTTATCCAATACCTTAATATCATTCTGGACGAACCGACTTTTGAAGTAAATACAATTCTGGAAAAACTGGATTTTAAAGACTTGCGCATTTTCCTGAAAAAAAATACACCGGTAAATCCGCAATCGACCACCCAGCCCATTTATCAGGGAAAAATCTCCAAAAGCGGGAAACACTTCGCCGTAAAATTGATCGTCTTCAAGGACAATAGTTTCGAAGTAACCTTAAATAATATCTCCAATTCTGAAAAAAACAGATTGCTGAAACAAGAAATGACCAATAATATTGCCCACGAATTAAAAACACCTGTAAGCAGCATCCGGGGCTATATCGAAACCTTACTGGATCAACCCGGTATTGCACCGGAAAAACAAAAGTTTTTTCTAGAACGTACCTATACCCAGGTACTCCGTCTGTCGGACCTGATCCGGGATGTAGCCCTGATTACCAAAACGGAGGAAGCTGCCGATCTTTTTGACAAGGAATGCGTCAATATCCACGATACAATTGAAGAAGTTACAACCGACCTGCAAAATCAAATTCAGTCCAATCACATCCAAGTATTCAATAATGTAGACGAAAGCGTGGAAATCGAAGGAAATCATACTTTACTCTATTCCATTTTCCGGAATTTAATGGACAATGCCATCAGTTATGCCGGAGAAAAAATCACCATCGGTATCGACAATTATACAGAAGATGTGGAATACTATTATTTTTCTTTGTACGACACCGGATGCGGAGTGGCCGAAACTCACCTGGAGCGGATTTTCGATCGCTTTTACCGGATCAATGAGGGCAGAAGCCGCAAAAACGGCGGGTCCGGTCTGGGCTTATCCATTGTCAAAAATGCCGTACTCTTCCACAAAGGACAGATTTCCGCCAAAAACAGAAAAGACGGCGGACTGGAATTTATCTTTTCATTACGAAAAAAAACTCTATTGAATCAAACCATTTCAACAGGATTCTCTAAACTCCTTTAAAAGCCTGAGTTCTCACAATCCGGAACCCGGGATTTACGACTTATCCGGTGAAAAAGTTAAAAAATGTAATACTACGCAACTATTTCCGTTTTCATACATCTTTTAAATGTCTTTGCAGACAGTAATTAAGTAATAGAACAACTAAGTAATAATTATGGGAATTTTCAATCATTTATTTACGTACAATTCATCCCTCGCTGATGTGTTGAAAAGGGAGCGCTTATTGCATAAGAAAAGCCGTTACGTTTTTCTACTTTTCCTTACCCTATCCGGATTCCTCTTTACTTCTTGTAATGATAAATACGAGGATTTACGGTATGAATACAGTGACTACGGCATTATTCACAAAAATGGGGAAATCAATACTATTGCAACGGACCGGGGAGCTGTAGTATGTCCTTCTGTCTGGAACATTCCTTCCGAATTCAAAAACAATGACCGCGTCCTGATTTACTTTAACCTTTTAGGGGAAGCGGACAGTACCGATCAGTTTGATTACTATGTAAGGATAAATGAGATTTACAAAATCCTGACCAAAGACATTATCGAATACAACACGGAAATTTCCGACAGTCTGGGAAACGATCCCGTACAGTTATACAACCTCTGGATCAGTCCGGAGTTTATCAATTTCGATTTCTACTACGGTGCAGGCGCTCCCAATTTAAAGCATGCCATCAATCTGGCCCGTCATCCGGAAAAAACAGCAGACAACCGCATCCTGTTAGAATTCCGCCACAATGCCTTCAATGATCCCTATAACTACAAATACCATGGAATCGTCTCTTTCCGGGCGGAAGAGCTTTTGACGACCAATGCGGATTCCGTATTATTGCGCATTAAATACAACAGTCTGGATAACGAAGAAACAGTAGATCTCACTTGGTTTCCCCAGGAAAACAAACTGGTAAAACCCGAGATAAATCCGACTGAAATTCCCTTATTTCAGACAGAAGCCATACATTAACGCTTAAACCTCACTCTACTTATTTATATAAACTCAACATCAAATTATAGAGGAAATTTCTTCCTCTATAATTTTGTTAAAAATTTAATTTCTATCCTTGGATTTCCAATTACTATTATTACCTTTGTCCCCACGATAACGGGGCGTAGCGCAGCCCGGTAGCGCATCTGCTTTGGGAGCAGAGGGTCGCAGGTTCGAATCCTGTCACCCCGACAATTGAAAAAACAGGCAGTTACATGAAAATGTAGCTGCTTTTTTATGCCGTTAGCGGACCGTTTTTACCTTAAAATGTTAAATAATTCACATTTATTTACCCTATAAATTCATCGCTCCACCATAATTATTTTAGTGTCTGAATGAAAAGTTTCGATACACTCTTCAGTATATATGTGAGAATTTGAATATACCGTTAAATATCGATTCTACAAGTTCTCTTTTTTATATTTAAAATCAGAAGTTTTTAAATAATTCGGAAAACCCCTCTATGATTTTATCTGGACTTATGCCCGGTAAATAACCAAGGGAATCACCTGTTTAAACTGTCACTTACAAAATAAGGTTAACAGGAAGTTATTGTAATTATCTAAGAAAAATTACTTATTTTCGTCACTTTCTTTTAAAAGGTGAGAATATTAAAAATAGAATTTATCTTATGCGGAAAACAAAAACCTCTACGGCTGCTTTTCCCAACACTAAACCTCATTATGAAATACTTGATGGGTTGCGTGGAGTAGCAGCTATCACTGTTGTATGGTTCCATATATTTGAAGCTTTTGCCACCAGTCATATAGATCAGAGAATCAATCACGGTTATTTAGCAGTCGACTTCTTCTTTATATTATCCGGATTTGTCATCGGTTATGCTTATGACGACCGTTGGGGGAAAATGAAAATAAAAGAATTCCTCAAACGCAGGGTGATACGCCTGCATCCGATGGTAGTAATGGGAGCTTTGATAGGAGCCGTTGTGTTTTATTTTCAAGGCTGCCCCGTATGGGACGTATCGAAAGTAACGGTACTGGCTTTGCTTACCGCCACATTTATCAACGCATTATTGATTCCAGCTACTCCCGGAACCGAAATCCGCGGTTTGGGAGAAATGTATCCTTTAAATGGCCCAAGCTGGTCTTTATTCTTTGAGTATATCGGTAATATTCTTTATGCTTTATTTATCCGTAAATTTTCTACCAAAGCTCTTTCGGGTTTAGTTTTCTTTGCCGGATGCGGATTAGCGGTATTTGCCATTGGAGGTCCTTACGGAGATATATGTGCCGGATTTTCCCTGACGGGGATAGAATTTACCGCGGGATTCTTACGGCTGTTATTTTCTTTTTCTGCGGGACTGCTCCTTTTCCGTATTTTCAAGCCTGCTAACATAAAGGGAGCTTTTTGGATCTGCAGTCTGTCCATTGTTGCCCTCCTGTCCGTACCCCGTATAGGCGGAGCGGAATATTTGTGGATGAACGGGCTGTATGATACGGTATGCTTTGCTCTGCTTTTTCCTATTCTTGTCTATCTGGGAGCCTCAGGAAAAACGACTGACAAGTATACCACCCGGCTATGCAAATTCCTAGGAGAGATTTCATATCCTCTGTATATGGTACATTATCCTTTTATTTATTTGTATTATGCCTGGGTAAAGAATAACCAGCTTACTTTCCGGGGATCATTACCCGGAGCAGCAGGAGTGGTGATCGGAAGCATTCTTCTGGCTTATATCTGTTTGAAACTGTATGATATACCGGTACGGAAATATTTGACAAGCCGATTTTTAAAACAAAAATAACGCAAGGAGAAGGGGGATGTACCCGGATCCCCTATCACACTAAAGGCAACGTAAACCAGAAGCGGGAACCTTTTCCCGGTTCGGACTGTACACCGATCCGCCCATGGATTTGTTCTATAATGCTTTTACAGATAGAAAGCCCCAAACCTGTACCATGGACAAAATTATTGAGTTTAACAAAACGCTGGAAAATTTCCGCTTGCTTTTCAGGCTGAATGCCGATACCGGTATCGGTAACGGAGAATTCTATCTCCTGCCCGCAAATCCGGTAGCCCAGAGCAATTGTCCCATGAGTAGTAAATTTCTGGGCGTTATTTATAAAATTCGTAAGTACTTGCTGAATGCGTTTTTTATCGCTCCGGATACAGTATTCCGGCAGATGCTCGCTAAACAGAAGTTCTACTCCCGGAGGCGTTTTATATTTCAATATCTGGATAATATCTTCACACAATTGATTTACGTCCACCTCTTCCATATTTATTTCAAAAGTTCCGGCTTCAATTTTCGATAAATCGAGAATATCTGAAATAAGTTGTAACAATAACTCATTATTTTTTTCCACAATCTCCAGATATTGCTGTTGCTCGTTTTTATTATCGGTTTCAGCCATTAAAGTAGAAAAACCGACAATCGCATTCAAAGGGGTACGGATCTCATGACTCATATTTGCCAGGAAAGCAGATTTTAAACGGTCGGACTCCTCCGCCTTTTCTTTGGCAGCAATCAATTTGGCTTCTATTTCTTTCAGCTCTGTAATATCATAATTGATCGAGAGCATTTCAATCACGCCTTCCTGCGGACGATAATCCCGGACCAAAACATTGGTGCGAGTCCAGGTTTGCTGGCCATTTTTACGGAAAATACGGAGATCTCTCCGGAGGCTGGAAGCCTCTCCCCGGATCACTTTTTCTAAAAAATCAATCATTACTTCCCGGTCTTCCGGATGAAACGGAGTGTATACCCCAATGACCTGGGGCAAAGGAGTCCCCTCAGCTTCTCCCACATTCCGGTACCAACTGTCCAATGCATAGCCATCACGGCTCAAAGCATTATAATGAGCATAGCCGACTTTGGCATAATCCCCGACAAGGGTAAAGAAGTCTTTGAACTCCCGGATTTGGTTGTAAGCAACAGTAGCCTCCGTCCGGTCAATATGAATGAGCAAATAGTTTGTAAAATTATTTTGAGAATCATAAAGTGCGGTAATCTTCGTAAGTAAATTGATTTTACCGGTTTTATCGGAAGGATAATAACCTTTCAAGTTCGAAAAATCATAATCCAGCGTAAAACTGGCATCTTCCCTTTTACGCATTTTTTCTTTCATCTCTTCCGGCATAATGGGGTTATCAAAGATATTGATGCCCAAAACATCCTCTTTTTTCTTTATACCGAAAATTTCAAATTCTTTATCATTGATATCAATCAGATTACCTTTCTCATTGTACAATTCAATTCCGGCCGGTAAATTCCGGTAAATATTACGGAGAATCCGTTCGCTCCTGTCCAAAGCTTCATGAGCTTTAAACGTATCCGTCATATCTGAAAACAAGGTTACGATTTCACCCTCATAAGGAGAATACATAACGCAATGACAATATTTATCCTGTTTCTCCAGGTAGAAATTTCTTTCCAGCGGTTGTTTACTTTTAACGACATTTTTAAAAATCTGTAACTCGAACTGAATTTCCGATTTTAACGAACTGCCCCGTTTACCGACAATATCTGCACCGATATTATATATCTCCAGACAAGCCTCATTGACGTCTTTTAAGACATAATCAACGATTTCCTGTTGCTCATTGTATACCAATCCCAGTCGTGTATAACCAATAGGCATATGTTTATATAAATCGGCCA
Source organism: uncultured Odoribacter sp. (assembly GCF_937966165.1). Classification (NCBI taxonomy): domain Bacteria; kingdom Pseudomonadati; phylum Bacteroidota; class Bacteroidia; order Bacteroidales; family Odoribacteraceae; genus Odoribacter; species uncultured Odoribacter sp. Next base: position 208,123 of record NZ_CALCLB010000016.1, on the reverse strand, counting down.
GATACTGTTTTTCTGCCAAAGCCTGTTCCTCCGCTTTCCGGAATTGCATACATATACTGATAATATTTACTAAAGAAGAAAACCATTGATAGTCTTCGTTTTTCCAGATATGATTTTTATCAGCAATATCAATTCCGGCGTACCCCCATACTCCGTCCCGGGAGAACATAGGTACAGCCAGAGTCGAATGAACGCCCTGTTCCTGTAAATATTTTTTGATGTTTTCTGCTTCAGGTGGTAATTCATTTAAATTGGCTAAAATAATCGGCATTGCCTGATCTATAAGCTGCCTGGTCCACCAACTGTCATTTCTGACCGGTATATCTATGATATGGGATATTTCAAAAGAGAAAATATCGTTACTTACCTGATAACGGCAGATGCTTGTCTGATTTTCTGCATTGTATTCTACAATATAAGTACGGCCTTTAGGAAATTGCTGTAAAATATCTCCTAAAATTTTCTGAATGACACTCCCGATATCTTCTGTCTGAAAAATAGAAAACAAAGAATGTGAGATACTATTTTGCTGACTGAACAAATTGTTTACCCGTTGCATAGTCGATTCAACGGGACTCTCATTTTCAGGAGAATCCAGACATTCCATAAAACCATATGTCTTTAGATTGCCTTCCGCATCTGTTTCTTTAGAGCAAAGTTTCACCCGAACCCATTGTATTCCTTCAGTAGTGTTAATCGGATAAACCTGATCATATACGTTTTGTGTCTTTCCAAAGGAAAATTCATTTACCGTACGCAAACGGTAATCCTGGCAAATCAATTCCCGGAAATCTTCAAAACGAATCACCCCATCCGGCCCTAAATTTAATAAACGACTGATAAATGGAGAACAATGATATTGTTGTTTAACAAAGTCTGCCTCCCACCAACCTATTCGCGCTTTACCCATCAGACGTTCGATTTGTCTGTCATCAAAATAATCCATAATATTTTAACTTCTATACCACAGAGACAAATGTAGGCAATTATTACAGATTTCAAGTTCGGAAAGTATTATTTATTCCGTTTTCAGGTTGCCAAAAACACAAAAAACAATAAAAAATTTCAAAAGCAGATGATCCCTTTAAAGTGGAGTATGAAAAATCATAAGATTTCCCAAAGGAAAACATCAATAGTTTAAAAAGTATATTGGTTTAAAAATATAGAAACCTACATCCAAGCTTTCCGGTCCGATAAAAGGTCAACTATTAAAATATCATACATTTCCTATTTAATTCATTTAGGATTTCCAAATTGAATTTTTTCCTTATTTACCACCATTGGACGTCTTTTATAACTTTCAAATTCATCAGTTCGTGCAGTACATTTCTCTCCGACAAATTTCTGGCTTTATTCCCATGAGCTAACTGATAAACACGGTAAGGAGCTAATTTATATTTCCGTCCTAATTGCTGATAAATAACTCTGTGTTCTGAAAAAAGATAATTATAATAGCTTTTCATACAAACAGGATTAATAAATAATAACCATACAATACGTTCGTTTACTTTTGATTCTTCATCCATCCTGTTCTTAGGCGAAAAAATCAAATTAAAATAAGATTTTTATTGATTATCAACAGATTAAAAAACTTATAATTATTTAATAATTACAAATAAAAAATTAACTTTGCCAAAAAGAAACGAACCTTTTGGGAATAACATATTTTATTGTCAATCAATTTTTTAATTTATCATTTAGTTCTCCAATATTTATTTTTATTCCGACAATGCTTTCAATTTTATTAGTCATATTTCAGTAATAACTATAAATAAGGAAAACAGTGATGTTTCGGTTATAGGGTTAAATGATCAATTGTTTAAAAGTAAAAATGTTTAAGTGATTTAATAAATTTGTTTTAATAAAAACGATATTCTTTTTCTGGGTGCACTCTACCTGTACGGAGATTATGTCACGAATACATTTTCCAAAAAAAAAACAAAATACACAGGCGGTTAGCACCTGTGTATGAATAATTATCTATAGTATAATTCTCTATGTTTTATTCTGGCTTCCGGTAAATTTTAGATTTTCTATTTACGCTATCCCGCATCCCATTTTACTCAAACTTCCAATTACAATCCCTTTCATTTTTTCCACCCCTCCTTTGAACAATTGAACAATATGAACACTTAAACATTCACCCGTCAAAAAGCCTTCTTTATCCGTTCCAATCCTTCTTCCAAAACACTACGGGGACATCCGATATTCATTCGCCGGAAACCATAACCTTCTTTTCCAAAAGGAATACCGTCATTAAGTGCAACTTTCGCTTTGTAAACCAAAAGATCCCCTACTTCTTCATGCGTCAAACCGGTCCCCCGAAAATCCAGCCAAAGCAAAAAAGAACCTTCCGGTTTGATCATTTTTACATAAGGTAATTCCTTCCGGATATAGTCAGCTGCAAAATTCACATTTTCCTGTAAATAGACTACCAATTCGTTCAGCCATTCTTCTCCATACAAATAAGCAGCTTTTAAGGTTACATGTCCGAAAATATTTCCGACATCCAAATGTAAAGCGTACATCACTTTATTATAACGATCTAATAAATCTTTAGAAGAAGCGATTACCAGAGAATTCATCATGCCGGCAATATTAAACGTTTTACTTGGAGCCATTGCCGTCAGCGTACGGGCTGCAATTTCTTCTGATACGGAAGCCATAACAGTGTGCTGGTAACCGGGCAAGGCCAGATCGGCATGAATCTCATCCGAAAGAATAATCACATTGTATTTACAGCACAATTGCCCCATACGTTCCAACTCCTCTCTTGTCCACACCCGGCCTACCGGATTATGAGAATTACTCAACATAAACAGTTTAACCCCCTGCCGCAACTTGTCCTCAAAATCTTCCCAATTCACTTCATAACGGTTATTCCGGATAACCAAACTACTACAAACCAATTCTCTTTCACTGTCGTTTACTACCCCTAAAAAAGGCGGATAAACAGGAGTCAGTATTAATACCTTATCCCCCTTTCCTGTAAAAGCGCGGACAGAAACACATAAAGCCGTGACGACACCCGGACTGATACTCATCCATTCGGGCCGTACATGCCAGTTATACCTTCTTCCGACCCATCCGATAAAAGCCTGCTTGGCCTCATCTGTCCGGAAGGTATAACCAAAAACAGCCCGTTTACAACATTCTTCTGCCGCTTTTACAATTTGGGGAGCTGCCTTAAAATCCATATCTGCCACCCACATTGGTAATAGGTCAGTAGTACCAAAATTACGGTAAAGATCGTCGTACTTCACACAGTCTGTACCGCTTCTGTCGATAATTTCATCAAAATTATATTTCATTTACCCACGTTTTATTTTTTAATCGTCCACTTTCGCTTTTTATGCACTATCTTTACGGCAAAGATAAATAACTTAACTCGGAATGAAAAAGAAGTTTCCATTAATATACGCCGGCATCACCATTTCCCTGATGATAGTCCTCGGTATTTTATATTACTCCTCTGCCCGGGCCAGTTCAGAGCAAGCCAACATTATGCCTTTAGAGTATCAACAGGATAAACCACAACCCCTCACTGTGGATGTTTTACTGCCGGAAGAGATCAGTTTTGCCGGCGAAAAAGTGCCTTTACACCGCTTGGACGTTCAGGAAGCCCTCCGCAAAGAGTTAATCGTCAATACATATTTACACTCCCATACTATTCAGGTACTCCGCAATGCTCCCCGTATTTTTGCCCGTATCGAACCGATTTTGAAAGAACAAGGAATTCCGGAAGATTTCAAATATCTGGCAGTCATTGAAAGCAATCTGAACCCGCTTGCTGTTTCTCCGGCAGGTGCCGCAGGGATCTGGCAATTTATGCCGGGGACCGCCCGGGAAGCCGGTCTGGAAGTAAACTACGAAATCGACGAAAGGTACAACTTGGAAAAATCGACCTTAGCTGCCGCTGCTTATATTCAAAAAGCTTACGATAATTTCGGCACCTGGACCCTAGCCGCAGCTTCCTACAATGCCGGGCCGAATATGATCCGGAAACAAATCGGTATTCAGAAAGAAAATAATTATTACGATTTATTATTAGGGGAAGAGACAGAAAGATACGTATTCCGTATTCTGGCCCTGAAACAAATTCTGAATAATCCATTACTCTATAATTTCGACATACAGTCGGCAAATCCTGTGGAAAAAACAAAAAAAGTCAAAGTAAAAGGTACTGTCGAAAGTTGGGCCGATTTCGCTCATAAACACAAAATTTCATATAAAACTCTCAAGCGTTTTAATCCCTGGTTAAGAAAATCCGGCCTGAAAAATCACGAACATAAAGTTTATGAAATTTTAATTCCGGTAAACCCGGAAAATTACAGATAAATACACACTTCCGGGATAGAAAGTATCTTCCCTTTTTAAAATATAATCTGCTGTTAAATTAAGGAAGATTAACGCTGATAAATTCCGGTCCCTTCTCGTTAAAAGCCAAAACAGGCATACTATTTGCAAGGAATTGAATAAAACAGCCAAACTTTAATAATCTGCTTTACGCATATCAACAACCCATATGGAAAAAGTCAATATAATGTGCGAAAATACCGGAAAATACTACGAAATAGAAATAGGTAGTAATTTACGGGATTTAAAAAAAATCGTATTCCCGGACAACCACAGGCGATTCTTAGGCGCTTTGGTAAACAATCAACTGCAGGATTTACAATACATTATCATGAATCCGATGCAAGTCAATTTTATTGATATTACAACTTTGGATGGGTATAGCATCTATACACGTTCATTGATTTTTGTACTTTACAAAGCCGTACATTCGCTTTTCCCCCAAAAGACATTAATTGCTGAATATATTATTTCCAACGGCATTTTTTGCCGGATAGCCAATAAAGATGTCTGCCTTTGTCCGGAAGTGATTGAAAACATCCACAAAAAAATGCAGGAAATCATCCAAGCAGACTACCCGATTATCCGCAAAGAAATCCCCACCAAAGAAGCCATCCAGATATTTAAAAAACAAGGATTGAAAGATAAATCCGAGCTGATGGAAACCCGGGGAAGGCTTTATACATCCGTTTACTATATTCAGGACACAGCCGACTATTTTTACGGGACCCTGGCTCCGTCTACCGGATGTCTGGAAACTTTTGGTCTGGAACCTTATAAAGACGGTATGTTGCTCCGGCTAGCCGATCGCAAACGTCCTGCTGAAGTGCTTCCCCTGGTAGCTCAAAATAAACTATTTCAAATATTCAGTGAATATAAAAGATGGGGCAAAATCATAGGAGTTTCAGATATCGGAGGACTGAATAAAATTGTAGAAATGAAATATGCCGGAGCGATGATTAAAATCAGCGAGGCGCTGCACGAAAAGAAAATTTCTTTAATTGCGGATAAAATCAAAGCAAAAGGTAAAAAAGTCAAAGTAATTTTAGTTTCCGGTCCCTCCTCTTCGGGGAAAACAACTTTTAGTAAACGGCTCAGCATACAGCTTATGGTAAACGGTATCCGGCCGATCATGTTATCCCTGGACAATTATTTTGTCAACCGGGAAAATACGCCCAGGGATGAAAAGGGAGAATTCGATTTTGAGAGCATCGACGCCCTGGACATAGAAACGTTCTCCGATAATATGCTCCGACTCCTCAAAGGAGAAGAAGTGGAGATTCCTAAATTTTCTTTTGAAACAGGACAACGTTACTATGACGGAGAAAAACTGAAAATCAATAGAAACAATGTGATTATTGTCGAAGGCATTCACGGGCTGAATCCAAAGTTAACTCAGCTCTTACCCCCGGAAGCTTTATTTAAAATATTTGTATCCGCTTTGACGTCTATCTCCATCGACAACCACAATCTGATCAATCCGGCAGACAACCGTTTGATCCGGAGAATGGTGAGGGACTACAAATACCGCAATTATTCCGCCCTGGAAACCTTAAAACGCTGGGAAAGTGTATTAAAAGGAGAAGAAAAACACATTGTACCTTATCAGGAGGAAGCCGATATCATCTTTAATTCTGCTCTGATCTATGAATTAGGAGCTTTAAAACAACAGGCAGAACCTCTGCTAAGAGAAGTCAGGGGACAATATCCCGAACATTCCAAGGCTTTGAGGCTTTTGAAATTTTTCTCCTATATAAAAGCCGTGCCCACACGAGAAATCCCCACCACTTCCATTTTGAGGGAATTCCTGGGTGGAAGCAGTTTCAAATATTGATATTAAAATAAACGGCTCTTCTCCTGCTGAATTTTGGATGAAGGAGAGCCGTTTTTACTTTTTAATCTAACTCTGCAAAAGTATTTTCAATCAGGCCAATTGCCTGCATTAACTCTACTTTATTGATAATTAAAGGAGGCGCAAAGCGAATAATATGTTCGTGGGTAGGCTTGGCCAACAAACCTTTATCCCGCATTTTTAAACAGACATCCCAAGCTGTTTTTCCATTTTTAGGCTTTATCACTACAGCATTCAATAACCCTTTTCCCCTCACCAACTCAATTCGGTCGGACGGAATCTGGCGGATTTTTTCCCGGAAGATTTTTCCTAAATTTTCTGCATTTTCCGCTAATTTTTCATCCCGGACTACTTCCAGGGCCGCAACGGAAACTTTAGCTGCAATAGGATTCCCCCCAAACGTAGAACCATGTTCTCCCGGACGGATACACAACATAATATCATCGTCAGCCAATACGCAGGATACAGGCATCACTCCTCCTCCCAAAGCTTTTCCTAAAACCAAAATATCCGGACGCACCCCTTCGTGGTCGCAAGCCAGTAATTTCCCCGTACGGGCAATCCCTGTCTGTACCTCATCGGCAATAAATAAAACATTGCGGGCCTTACACAACTCATAGGCTTTCTTTAAATATCCTTCATCCGGAACATATACACCGGCCTCTCCCTGAATGGGTTCTACCAAAAAGCCAGCGATATGCGGATCCTGCAATTCTTTCTCTAAAGCCGGGAGATCATTATAAGGAATTCTAATAAATCCAGGAGTAAACGGACCATAACCACCGTAAGATTCCGGATCATTGGATAAAGATACAATAGTAATGGTACGACCGTGAAAATTTCCGTCGCAGACGATAATTTTAGCCTTTCCGTCAGGAATACCTTTTTTCATATAAGCCCATTTCCTGCAAAGTTTTAGGGCTGTTTCATCCGCTTCTGCTCCGGTATTCATCGGTAATACTTTATCATATCCGAAATAACGGGTTACAAACTCTTCCCACTCCCCCAAAACATTGTTATAAAAAGCCCGGGAAGTCAAAGCCAGCTTATGCGCCTGATCGCTCATTGCTTTCACGATCTTGGGATGACAATGTCCCTGATTTACAGCAGAATAAGCTGATAAAAAGTCAAAATAACGTTTACCATCCGTATCCCAGACAAAAATACCTTCACCTCTTTCCAGCACTACGGGCAGGGGATGATAATTATGGGCTCCGTAACGGGCCTCTCTGTCCATGTAATCCTTTGCATTCATAATTATATCATTTTAGGAAATATCGTAATCGTTTGCAGAATGCAATTTGAGAAAAAAATGCAATAAATAAAATTATTTTACTTCTTTTTTACAGAGAAAATATTTGTAAAGTAAAATCTGACCGGTAATAACGAAATTTTTTATGTCTTTTTTTTCTTCAGAAAAGCAAAATATTTGTGCAATAATTCCCGGAAGGTATCAAAGGTTTCCTGATAAGAAATACCAACTCCCTGAATGGTCTCCGTTGCATTATAAACAATTTTTTCATCGGTATGGGAATAGGCCTTTAATTTCAAAGTCCCCTGCTTGTTCAGTTTTACTTCCACATCGAAGTCTCCGGCAATATTACTACTGTTGGCCGAACTGGATGTTACATTTTTTGTCCCTCCCACATCAACATTTCCATTCGCCGATAAAGTCACCCTATCGTTCAATATCTGAGTAGAAAGGGCAACTTCAATTTCATTGGTCGTAATATTATCCCCGGGGCGATAAGAAAACCCAATATCGAAATTATTACTGATCTGTGATAACCAACGGGAAAGCTGATTCGATACCAGCTCGGTTGCCGTCGTTACCCCGGCCTGATAACCAGCATTCCGTTCCGCCATATCCGTCGAGTTCATATAATCAGGCGTATAGAATTTATTCAGAATCAGTAAAGAAAATACCTGTTTATTAATTTCATCCTGACTAGCGAAAAGACTTTGAACAAATCCCTTGGTTTGCGTATCCAAAGTCGGGAAATTGATGTTAAATTTTACCAAGGGATTCGCCAAATTATCACTCAGATTCAAAACACATTCTACAGGTACTTTTGTCGAGCGGTCCGCATTGGAATTACTGCTTGTCAGTAATTCATATAAAGAAGTCTTCAGGTTATAAATTGCGTTGATATCAATTGTAGCATCATAGGGTGAACCGTTCCAGCTAATGCTTCCACCCGGAGTAAGCACAAATTTTTTATTCAACAAATTACTGAGTGTAAACAAATAATCCCCCTTGGATATTTTATATTCCCCGAACATATTAATCATACCGTCCTGATCCAAAGTCACTTTAACATCCCCGTTCCCCTTCGTCCGCAAAATATCTCCGATCGTAGGATCAAACACGACCTGTACCTCCAGATTATCATTTACTTCCAGATTGGCATTTAATGTCAAATTATTACTGCTGCTTGTTACATTCCCCTTCCTCCGCATAGGCTGGTTGGGATTGACAAAATGCAGAAAATTCCCGTCTTCTTCCGATAAAGCCGAAGTCAGTGGAATAAACAAACGGGAATTTTTCTCCGGACGAATGTTGACGGTAAGGTTGGTGACCCCATCCCGGTTATTGATGTTGGTGAGACCACTGATATACACACTTCCGTAAAAAGACTCATTCTGGCTGGAAGTCGTATTCAACAGTAAAAAATTGCGGGAAGCAATATTCAGATCATACCGGTTTTCCCAAAACCGATAACGTCCAGAACAAACCGACACATTGTTCTGCGCATCCTTCACTACAAAATCTTTCAGGATAAAGTCACTCCGGTCAATATAAATACTATCGTTCATAAAAAAAGAAGTATTCATATCTCTCAGATTTAAATATACTGAATCCAAAAACAAATGGCCGGAAAAATCGGGACGCGAACTGGAACCGGAAAGTTTGACTTTTCCAGATATTCCTCCGGTACTCTTTGTAAAATAATCCGAAGCATATATTCCCAAACGATCCAGTCCGATTTCAGACAACTGAATATCTACATTCAACTGATCGTTCAAAGGTTGATAATATCCCGATACCTGAAGCGGTATGACGGATCCCACCTCATTTTTAGCCCGCAGAATAACGGCATTGCTATCGGGATCCCAAGCCGATAACAGTCGCAAAGTACCCAAAGTATCCCGCGTAATCCCCCAATTCTCTACATTTATATCCGAATACAGTAAATTATCTTTATAATAATCCTGAACAACCACTTCCCCGCTCGTCGTTCCAAAAAGATGCAAACGATTATCTGTAATTATACGACTGAGCTCTGCCAGATCAAACTGATTTACCCGGATGGAAAGCTCCTTTTCCGGATCTTCGGAAATAGCCCCGTTTACAGACAAAAACTGATTTCCATTGCTAATCCGGAAGTCTTCAATTGTAATCTCTTTACCGACCGCATTTATCCACGATTTGTCAACCTGCCACACATTGTCAGATAATATAATCACCCCGGGATGAATATTGATTTCCGTCACATACTCCTCTTCTCCCCGGGAAACAAATTTTATATCAGCAGACAATTCCCCGCTATAGGTTTGGGCCTCCCAATTACTCCAAATTAATTTATTGCTTATATTATTATCCCCTAAAACCAAAGTATTCCGGACATTGTATAAACGGGACAAATCCCCGTATTCAAATTTATCTGCCGTATAAACCAATCGTAAACGTTCCGTATCCCCTTCCAGTCCTATCTCCGAAGCAGTCACACAAAAATCCCGGTAACGGATGGTGTCAGCATCCATTTTCAAATGAATGGCTTTATCTTTACCATAGTAAGCAGCTATTTTACTGCCTTCAGAAATACTCAGCTGAGGGTATATCGCCCTCAAAACCTTTCCGGCATCTTTAATCACGACCTCATAGCGGAAGTCTAAATTCTCCTTTTTCGCTAATTTATTTTTTTTATGCCGAAAAGCAGGTAAATATCCCTGTATTAACTTTTCAGTGAATGCCAGGGGAGAAATGCCGGTATAATGCCCCTCAATCTGGGCATCGGCGACATCTGAAAGCAAACTGGTCATATAATATCCATTGTCCAGACGATTTTCCAAACCGATGTTTTCCAATAGAAAATGTCCTTGCGGACCTGTATAAGAAAAATTGGAAAACGTAAAATTACAAAAATGATTCCGCTTATCCTGTTCTGCAAAAACCAAATCAAAATCTGTCCTCACCGACTCTTTCCCCTCCGACAAAGCCCAACCAAAATCAGAAAGGTTGTTAATCTCCATAAAGCCTTTAACTCCCCAAAAATCAACTCCTCCGCTCGGATTATAATTTAAAGCAGCTGTAGCCCGTACACTATCATTATCCAGAGAATATAGTATACTGGTCACATCGTCTTTCACAGACAGGGAAACCGAAGCATCCCTGATTTTCCCTTTCCCGATCTGAAGAGAAGGAATTCTGCTCCACAGATCAATCTCGGTATGAGAATCATCCATATATCCCTGATAATTTCCGGTCAAAACACCGTATTTCAATAAATCAGTTCCTCCCAATTTTCCAAAATGGACAACAGGAAAATTAAAATCACCGGAAATCTTCGTACAACCCAAGGAATCTGCACCATAAGGAGAATATACCAGCTTAAAATCCCCCTTCAGCCCTTCTGTCCGGCTATTAATCAAAAAAATAAAATCTGTAATTTTCCCTTTGAAAACCCCGTCCAGTTCAAAAAAAGGTAAATGATGTAAAGGCGTAGGTACATTTATATTTTGCCTGAACCAAGGCAAGTAAATCGTCTCCAGATCTTCCGGATTTAAATAAGCATCCTGCAGATGAATTTCAAAAATAGTATTCCAAACGTCCGGCAAACCCTGAGATTTAAAACTTCCCCTAAAATGGGAATCTTTTCCTAAAGCAAATACCAGATTATTCCCCTCAATCCGGTTTACTGTATTGGAAACAATCCCCCGGCATTTTACGGTATTGTCTATTCCACGTAAAACTCCATTGAAATAAGCCAAATCGATAAAACTGACTTCAGAATTTCCCAGACGATAATACTGTTGCATTTTAGTAGTAAAGTTCCGCCAGTCGCGTCGGCCGGGCACCCAGTTGAATTCCAATTTCTGCAAATCCAGAAAACTCCGCTCAGTATAAATTTTACATTGCTGAATCAGCAAACTGGAATCGGCAGCAATCACCTGTCCTTCCATATCCCGGATTATAAATCCGGATTTTTCTTCAAAATTCAAACCGGAAACCTTTACCGCAAATTTTCCGCCGGAAAAATCCGGTTCTGTAACAGAAACATTGACATGCCTGCACTCCACATCTGTCCAGTTTATACCGTAATCCACCGCTTCATATTCACTTTCTTTATAGACTACTCTGGAATCCTTAACCTGGATTTTCTTTAAATCTACCCGCCAGGTATTACTTCCGGATAAAGTCTCCGGATGTTTCTCATTTCCCTTTTGCAAAGAATCCAGAAAGACATCCAGATTCATTTTCGCCTCCTCTTCCCCCTCTCCCCTTACAATCCATAAATTGAAATAAGCCCGGTCCAGCGTAATATCCCTCACAATAAAACTTTGAGTAGAAAAACGGAAAGAATCGATTTTAACATGAAAATTTTCGCAATACAATAGCGTATCGTTCCGGTAATCCTTTAATAAAACATCATTCAATACCAGCGATTTCATCGGACGGAAATCTACTCCCCCAATCTGTATCTTTACTCCTGTCGTCTGTTCTATCTTATTTGTAAACAGACGAACCAGATAGGTTTGTACATACGAACTATGCAGGGAAGCATACAGGATCAGTAACACCAACAGACAACCCGCCACACTATAAAATAATATGCGAAAAAAATTTTTTATACCCTCACTATTTTTAGTTTGAAGGCAAAAGTATTAATATTGCACAATATTTGAAAGAGATTCAGCACGAAAGATAAAGGCTAAATTCCCGATTGTTAGCTTTTAACTTTATTTCAGCTTTCAATTTTAATTCATTTATCATGACCGTTATATTAGGAATTGAATCATCCTGTGATGATACTTCTGCCGCTATATTGAAAGACGGAATCGTATTATCCAATATTATTGCCAGCCAAAAAGTTCACGAAGCTTATGGGGGAGTTGTACCGGAATTAGCGTCCAGAGCCCATCAGCAGAATATTATTCCTGTCGTTTCAGAAGCAATCCATAAAGCCGGAGTCCGTATTCAGGATATCAATGCCATAGCTTATACCCGGGGCCCCGGATTACTCGGTTCTTTACTTGTCGGCACTTCTTTTGCAAAAGGGTTTGCCATTGCGAACCGTATCCCGATGATTGAAGTGAACCACCTCCAAGCCCATATTCTGGCTAATTTCATCAAAGAACCCGGTGTGGAAAGCCGCCATCCCGGTTTTCCTTTTCTGACATTATTAGTCTCAGGGGGCAATTCACAGCTTATCGTCGTACACGATTACCTGAATATGGAAATGATCGGCCAGACCATAGATGATGCTGCCGGAGAAGCATTCGATAAATGCGCAAAAGTAATGGGTTTACCTTATCCCGGCGGCCCGGTCATCGACCGTCTGGCGAAAACCGGCAATCCCGTCCGTTTCGTGTTCAATAAACCCCAAATCCCCGGATTGGATTATAGTTTCAGCGGTCTGAAAACTTCTTTCCTCTATTTTATCCGGGACGAGTTGAATAAAAATCCGGATTTTATTACGGAAAATCTAAACGATCTTTGTGCTTCCCTGCAAAAAACAGTAGTCGATATACTCCTGGCAAAATTGAAAAAAGCAGCTAAACAAACAGGAATCCGACAAATTGCTATCGGCGGAGGAGTTTCGGCAAACTCTGCCTTACAAAATGCCGTACATACAGAAGCTGAAAAATCCGGATGGGAAGTTTTTATTCCCCGTTTGGGATTTTCTCTGGATAACGCCGGAATGGTTGCCGTTACCGGTTATTATAAGTACTTAGCCGGACAGTTCGTGGGCCTGGAGGCTGTTCCCTTTGCCCGGACGACTCTCGATTAAAATTTATTTCAGATTCTCAGACATTGCAGTATTGAACATTTAATCCTTATCACCATGAAAATTCTGGTCACCTACGATATCCCCCGCGAACCTTTTAAAAATCTTCCTCCCAACTGGGAAATTACGTTCCCGGAAGGAGAAAAGTTAACAAAAGACGAAATTATCCGGATGCTTCCGGAATACGATATTTTGCTGGCTATTTTCAGCCGCCCTATCGACAAAGAAATCATTGACGCAGGGAAAAAACTGAAACTTATCAGTAATTACGGGGTAGGTTACAATAACATTGACATTCAATATGCCCGGGAAAAAGGAATTACAGTATGTAATACTCCCGAATCGGTATGTAATCCTACAGCCGAATTATGTATGGCCTTGATGCTGGGCATTGCCAGAAGGATCGGAGAATTCGACCGGAGAATCCGGACCGAAAAAGAAGGGATGTGGGGAGTCATGAAAAATTTAGGATATGGATTGAAAGACAAAACACTGGGAATTATCGGAATGGGACATATCGGACAAAACGTAGCCCGCAAGGCCTCCGCCTTCGGTATGCATATTCTCTATTATAACCGGAAAACAGAAATTCCCGGGTACCGGAGAACAGATTTGGATACCCTCTTAAAAGAATCCGATTTTATTTCTATTCATACCCCTCTTACGGAAGCCACTCATCATTTAATCGGAGAAAGGGAATTGGAATTGATGAAAAATACAGCTTTTCTTATCAATACAGCCCGTGGAGCCGTTATAGATGAGGAAGCCCTCAGCCGTTTCCTGCAAAAACGGCAAATAGCCGGAGCCGCTTTGGATGTATTCGAACGGGAACCTCATATTACGGAAATATTATATTCCTTAGACAATGTTATTCTCGTACCCCACATTGGTACAGCCACATACGACGGAAGGATTGCTATGGCTAAAGAAGCACTGGACAATATATACAATTATCTGAACGGACAACCGACAAATGTGGTGAACTAAACAAAGGGAACAAAAATTCAGGGTTTTTAGAAAAATAATTTGTATAATAAACAATTTACTCTATATTTGTACCCGCTAAAGAAAAACAGCGTTCTTTGAAAGGGGAGATACCAAAGCGGCCAACTGGGGCAGACTGTAACTCTGCTGACTTATGTCTTCGTAGGTTCGAATCCTGCTCTCCCCACAAATTTTAAACGGCGGATGCTGTAGCATCCGGTGATTTTGAAAATTTTTGCAGTCAAAAGCACACTTTTGTAAGTCAAAAGTTTTAAAATTAGTAAGAAAGATCCCGTCTTTCGCCGTATAAAATTTGTGAGTTTCTCCCTTCCGGACCGGCGGGCAAAGTGAGCCTGTCCTGTTTAGGGGAATGTCTTGCGGAAATAGCTCAGTCGATAGAGCACTAGCCTTCCAAGCTGGGGGTCGCGGGTTTGAGTCCCGTTTTCCGCTCTCTGGAAATCAAGCAGTTACATGAAAATGTGACTGCTTTTTTCTTTGTCTTTAATGTCTTGTCGCAATTTTGTCGCATTTCCGACTACAAAAATGTCAAAAAACTCACACGAATTTTTACAATAAATCTGTCGCTCCCCATCATTATGGGTGTCTGACTGTATTTTATTGTCTTTTCAAAGGTAAGACATTTTACCCTATCTTCCTGTTGATTTTGTGTAAAATATAGCTAATCGGATTAGTTAAATTCTTTTCCTCTATGTAGTACATATACATATAACTTATTATTCACCTGTATGTTATACTTTCCATTTGTCATATCTTTGTACAAAACACAAAACAATTGACGATATGGAACAAATAAAACCTGATACTCTATTAGTTTATCTGACAGTGGAACAATTTACTTCCCTACTACAAAAATTATTACCAACCCAAGAACCGGTAAAAGAATCTTTACCTGAATACTTCGGGATCGACACCTTTTGCGAGATCACAGGTTATAAAAAGAATACCGTTTATCAATTAGTCCGTCAAAAGAAAATTCCCGTTTATCGTGCAGCACATGGTAGAAAGAAGCTTATGTTTAAACGAGATGAAACAGAGAAATGGATGGTGAATAAACGTATGGGAGATTTAAATGAGTTCATCGAAAAGAAAAATAATATTATGCACAATAAATTTACATAATTATTTTTTTCAATTCTTATACATATTGTTTATGTTTGCAAACGAAATTTTATCAAACCTAAACATTTTTGTATGAAATCAAGATTTGAGAAACTGTTGAGGAATATTTTCCTGACCTCTGCAACCTCAATAATAGCAACAAATAGTTCAAAAGCTATTTCTTATAATCTTTCAAAGATAGATACTAATACTACTAATTCGGAAATTTCAAAAAAGAGTGATCTCTCACAAAAATTTATATTAAAATTTACGGGCGATAATTCATATATGATTGCCGGACATCGAAGCCATCGTTCGCACTCTTCACACCGTTCTCATTCTTCACATCGTTCAAGTAGTTCTGTTGGTAATTACACAACAAGCTCTTATTCAAACTACGGTAGTGGTACTGCATCAGTACCAACTACTAATTACTCTTTAGGTGATAGAATTATAAAATCTGGCATGAAGGGAAAAGATGTTAAAGAATTGACAACTTTATTAATTGAAAAAGGATTTTTTACCGAAAAAGATATAGTTAAAGATAAATCTGACTACATCATTTATTCAGGAAAACTAATTGAAGCTGTGAAAAGATTTCAGGAAACAACCCATCAGAGTATCGATGGTATTGTCGGGAATAATACGATAAATAAACTCAAAACATATCAAATTCAAAATACTGTTAATGACGAAAAAATTAATTTAGGTGACCGTATTTTGAAAAAAGGTATGAAAGGGACGGATGTAACTCAATTAAAAAACATTTTAATTGACAAAGGTTTTCTTACTGGCATAATGTCTAAAGGAAGCTCTGAATTTGATGAAGCTCTGAAAAATGCTGTTATTAAATTCCAAAACAGTAAAAACATAGATGCGGATGGAATTGTCGAAACACAAACGGTCTATTTCCTAAAAAAATAATAGCATGTTCCTTTTTGAATTAACTGCTGAGAATAAAATACATCTTTCTATTGATCTCACCATTTTCAATGAAAAAGTAGTCAGTAAAGTACTTTACTGGCTTACTGATCAATATCTGATCTATTGGCAAAATAAATCAGGTACAATCCAAGATATAATATTAGAAAAGAAAGAGTTACCTATTTCCGAACAGGATTTTAAATATCTAAAAGAGAAAATCAGTCAGGACTTTATTGATTATAAGAATCGGGATATTATCATTGAGGAAACTAAAAATATTCGGAATATTCTCTATGTAAAAGCGTTTGCTAACAATGATGAGTTCGAAGATTTTAATTTAATGAACTGAGTATGTATTATTTATTACCTTTTCGCTTCGAACGTTTGAAAGGAAATGAAATATTAGTAAATGAAGCCGGCGATTATCTGATTGTACCACAGCATACTGTTGAAAGGATTGTTAATAAAGAAATAACTGAAGCTGAAGAAATCTATAAAGATTTAATCGCCTCTTTCTTCATCAGTGAAACACCACTGCCTGATCTAATAGATAATTATGCTGCGAGATTACGAACAAAGAAAGCCTTTCTTGACCTGTTTACTACTTTACACATTTTTGTTCTGACTCTAAGATGTAATCAAAATTGTATATACTGTCAAGCTTCCAGTAAAGAATGTGATTCGGAAATTTTCGATATGAAAGAGAGTGCCCTCTTGAAAGCTATCGATTTAATGTTCCAGAGTCCCTCACCTGCTATCACAATGGAATTTCAGGGTGGAGAACCTTCTTTAGTGCCTCAATTATTAAAGTTTGCTATTGAAATGTCAGAGCAAAGAAATAAGATATTTCAAAAAGAAATCACTTACGTTTTATGTTCTAATTCTATCCATTTTACAGAAGAATTACTTTCTATTTGCTCTGAATATAACGTACTTATTTCAACTTCTTTGGATGGACCGGAATTTCTACACAATAAAAACCGGGGTAAAATAAACAGCTATTCCCAAGTTATTGCTGGAATAAATCAGGCCCGACAACATTTAGGAAATGATCGAGTGTCTGCATTGATGACAACTTCAGATTATTCCTTACAATTTCCCCACGAAATTATTGATTCATATATACAAAACGGTTTTAATAGTATATTTCTCCGTCCATTGAATCCATATGGCTTAGCAACAGATAATGATTGGAATTCATATTATCAGTATTTTGTGGAATTTTATAAGACTGCATTAGACTATATCATAGAAATAAATAAATCTGGTAAAATATTTGTTGAGGAATTTACGGCACTAATATTACGTAAAATACTTACTCCTTTCTGTTGTGGTTTTGTTGATCTACAATCACCTGCAGGAATTATTAATAATGTGATCGTTTATAATTATGATGGTTACGTATATGCTTCTGATGAATCACGTATGTTAGCTGAATATCAGGATTATACTTTTCGTCTTGGCCACGTCACAGATAAATATACAGATATTTTTTATGGAGAGAAAGCACAACAATTAGCTCAGACGTGGGCAACAGAAGTGATTGCAGGATGTTCTGACTGTGCTTTTCAAACTTATTGTGGTGCTGATCCGGTTAGGAATTATTCCACTCAAAAAGATGTATATGGCCATCGGCCTTCATCTTTCCTATGTAAAAAGCATAAGGCTATTATCAAACATATCTTTTCATTGTTAATAGAAAGAGAAAAAGAGGTTATGCCTATTTTTAAAACTTGGATTAAAGATTGTCACTAAATGAGAGAGATTGATATTAATTCCAATGATAACACACTCTTTGTTACATCACAATGTAATAACCGTTGCTTAATGTGTGCTCAACCACCATTAGATAAAGATGATATTGAATTTTACTTTTCAAGAAATTTAGCGGCTGTCTCCACTGCACCAAAAGAATTAACAGATATTGGAATTACAGGAGGAGAGCCAACCTTATTAGGTACAAAATTATTTGATTTACTACAATATATTCATGAATATCTGCCTCAAACCCTTATACATATTCTTACAAATGGACGAGCTTTTGCCGATATAAACTATACGCAAGAATTGGCTAAATGTAATTATTCAAATCTTTTACTGGGTATTCCAATGCATTCAGATTATTCAAGCGACCATGATTATATTACACAAGTGAAAGGCTCATATTCTGAAACATTGAAAGGGTTGTATCATTTAGCTGAAATTGGAATTTCTATCGAACTTCGTATTGTTATTAATAAGATAAACTATTTACGTCTTCCAAGAATTTC
The DNA here is from genome assembly GCF_937966165.1 of uncultured Odoribacter sp. Taxonomy (NCBI): domain Bacteria; kingdom Pseudomonadati; phylum Bacteroidota; class Bacteroidia; order Bacteroidales; family Odoribacteraceae; genus Odoribacter; species uncultured Odoribacter sp. The sequence goes on along the minus strand of NZ_CALCLB010000016.1, from coordinate 189,608 downwards.
TAAATTTATATATAAAAATCTCCCTTTTGTGGATTATATATCATTCATGGGATTAGAGGATATTGGCTATTCCATTAAAAATCATTCTCAAGTCTGGATTGATCCGGTTCAATATCAGAATCAACTTGAAGAAGCCGTTTTAGATCTAGCCACTTGGGGTATGAATGTTTCTATTTTCAATCTTCCTCATTGTTTGTTAAAGCCAACATTACATGAATATGCCCGTAAATCTATTTCGGATTGGAAAACTAAATACCTTCCAATGTGCAATAATTGTGATGCTAAGAACATATGCTGTGGTTTATTCTCTACTTCCAAACAACAAAGTGCTTACATTCATTCAATATAAAACATTATAACCTTAATTTTCTTTTTCGAGAATTTAACAACTCTTCTATTTTCTCGTCTTCGTCCTTAACACTCCAATGTAGTATTTGAGGTCGGTATCCCTAATAAATTAAGACGGTTTGTTATATTAGAAAAAATGATGTCATTTAGGCTCTTTGATTGATCAGAACATGGCTTTTGTAATGTCTGTTCCAAAGTTTCTTGCTGTTTGGGAGAAATATTTCTCTTTATTTGACGATCTATTTTTGCATAACTAAAACTGCGATCTATGGCAGAGCCTTTGAAAGAATATTTTCCTTTCAAGAAAATAATACCTTGTATTTCCTTTGTTGTTCCCTTATATTTAAAACTGATCTCTATATTTTGATTATGCAAATATGACCTTAATTCTTCCCAAGAACGGATATTATTTAATATTTGCTTTATTGTTTGCCAAATCTCAAACTTAGTTCGATAGGGTTCTCGTAAACGCTCTATCTTAACGTTTTCTTTTCCCTGTGGCATGTATAACTTACGTGAAAGAGTTATATCTCTGCATACCTCTATATTTCTACGAAAATTATTAGAATCCTTAATCGTCTGTCCGAAATTATTGACACGATTATAAACGATATGACAATGCGGATGTTCCCGATCATTATGACGGACGATCAAATATTGTGTATCAATTATTCCCATACCTTTCAGATATTCATTAGCAGTATCTGTCATGTATTTATCTGTCAGGCGTTCTTTATCTTTAGGAGAAAAGCTAAGAGATATATGACCAACCTTATTTCCCAAACTAGGACGCATTTGACTTTGGGTTTCCGTCTTACAAATCAGCAAACCGATGGTATTATTATCCATCTGATGCTTCATCTGGTGATTCACCGCGGTAACATACAATCCCAGCTTACTTACATATTCCGCTTTAAACTCTCCGGTCTTCAATTCTATAACAACATACGAATGTAGCTTTATATTATAAAACAACAAATCCATAAACAACTCCTTTTGCCCCACCACAATCCGCACCTGCCTTCCTACATAAGCAAACCCATTTCCCAATTCAAGCAGAAACTTAGTGATATTCTCTGTCAACGCATCTTCCAGCTCCTTTTCCACATATCCCTCCCTCATCGTTAGGAAATCAAAATTATACGGGTCTTTCAGTGTCTCTTGCGCCAGATCACTTTGCGGAACAGGCAATAATCTGTCAAAATTAGTTATTGCTTTCCCTTGTACCTCATAAAGCCTCGTATCAAGCATATTCAGCAACATATTCCTGCTCCATCCGTTCTCTATGGTCTTATGCACATAAAACAACGCCTCTTTCACATCTTTGATCTTATCAAGGATATACATTTGATGTCTCCAAGGAATAGAAAAAAACAGCTTCATCAATAACATTAGGAACATCATCAATTTTTGCAGCAAGTTGCTGCAAATTCTCGCCACTATTATATAACAATTACATTTGCTTCATATAAACCAAATTACGTGGAGAAAAACCCTTCATATACGGAAATTCATCCTTCAAATCCTGTGAAAGTTGGTTTATAACGCTCTTTCCCCACACCGCCTCAGCGTTTCTATTCACTATATCCTCGCCGATAGACCAATACAGGTATAACATTTCTATGTTCACCTTTACAGCTGCTTTGATCTGCGACAGCCGGATACGTTGCTTTAGCTCCATAATCCACGCCTTGTAACTATTATCGGTTTTGATTGGTTTACTCATGATTCCATTATTTTATGCAAAGCTATAAAATTAATTACGAAGCCAATAATCCATCCGTCATTCCCGCTATTTCATCCTTACCAAATCCCTCAAGGTATATTTTGGTCGTTTCTGTACTTACGTGGTGCAAACCTGCCGAAACGATATCAATACTCTTGGTTTTATTGAATAAAATCATGGCGAAGCTGTGACGGGCGAAATAGGTAGAAAGGTCTTCTAATCCCTCCGGAAATTCCATCAGTTTTGCCATCCTTTTCAGGTATTTGTTGAATTTCTTCCGTTTATTCAGGATGTGTTCATACAAAGCCTTTCCGTTTTCATCAGTGGTTACGATGGGTAACAGATAGTTTTCCATACAGGGAAAGTTTTCTTTCAGATAGTTGATTTGTTGTTCTATGTCTTTATTCAAATCCACTTCTATCGGTTCATGGGTTTTATCCCTTTCGTATATAAAATATCTCTGTGCTATTCCCTCTTTGGTATAGCCACTAAGAATATCGGTATTCTTTAGCGTTGACATATCCACAAAGTTAATTCCCCCACAGAAGAAAGAGAAGAAGAATAGATATTGTGTTCTCGTATAAACAGGATTCTTGAATTGATAGTTATAAAACTGTAGAAGATATTTTTTCGGAATAAATCGTTTTCTTGTTTTGGTTTTCAGTTGCGTATCTACGCTGAAAATCTTTTTGCCCGTCATTGTCCTATAGCGGTTTGAAAAGGGGTAGGTTTCAAGACTTCCGACATTATCCTGAATGGCTGTGTACTGTTCTTAGCGATCTGACGTTAACGGATATGCCACCTTTCTTACATCCGTTCTTCAATTGCTCCTAGACATATTTCCTAACATATTCATAATTGATATCTGCAAACATGCGTTTGTCTAAGGATTTATCAAATCATCCAAGATAATATAGTAATTCACGGAAAGTCCGGGCGTGTCCGAAACGCTCTTGTTTTTCGAGTTATTCTATAAATTGCAGAACATAACTTTTGAATTTGGTTGTTTTCTTTTCAACAAACAGACGTTCTATAGTCATCGTGTTTATAAAAGAGATTTTTCGTTTGACAAAATCGGAAACGGCTTCTTCCAGATCATAATGAATTCAGGTATGCATTACATATCAGTGCATCGGGATAGGATTGTGAACCTGTTGCGATGAACCGTTCAAAATCGGTATTCCATTGTTTGGGCTTTGCGGATATATCCAATATGATCAGTTTCCGCTGACCGCAGAAATTCAGGATTAATCCGATTGGAAAGGTGGAATCTTTACGCTTCCGGTTTTCGGCTGTCATTAATTTGAATAATCAACCTTTTTTGTTAGGAATTGTTGTCTGATACATAAGTACGCAATAAATCGATTATTAACTCAATTCATGCGTGTTGTTTTGTCGCAATTTTGTCGCAGAATATGTTTTATTTCACTGTTCTGTCGCGTTTTTGTCACAATTCTAATACAAACAAAAACAAGTAAATCCAAGAGAATTGAACACGCGATTATCTCATCTACAGTGCAAAATTACATCAGACTTAAAGAACTTCAAATAGAATACGTACATCTTTTGTCCACCTTCCAAGCTGGGGGTCGCGGGTTTGAGTCCCGTTTTCCGCTCTCTGGAAATCAAGCAGTTACATGAAAATGTGACTGCTTTTTTCTTTGTCTTTAATGTCTTGTCGCAATTTTGTCGCATTTCCGACTACCTCTTAATCAAAATCCTCCGGACGATTTTAAAAACTCTGCTAAATAAGCCGATAAGCAGACCAGGACGCAAGTAAAACCCAACAACAAATATAAAATAGCACCTTCCCCCGTCCCCGGGGTACTTTTTTAGAATTTCTTATTCAGGATACGGACAGCATTGAGAACAGCCAGCAAGGCTACTCCGACATCAGCAAAAACAGCTCCCCACAATGTAGCATATCCCAAAGTTCCTGCCAGCAAAACAACTCCCTTCACCCCAATGGCCCCCACAATATTCTGACGAACAATATTCCGGGTCGTACGTCCGATGATAATAGCCGTTGCTACTTTCGAGGGCTGGTCGGTCTGAATTACGACATCTGCACTTTCTATGGCAGCATCCGATCCCAATCCTCCCATAGCAATTCCTACATGACTCAATGCCAATACCGGAGCATCATTCATACCATCTCCTACGAAAGCCACTGATTTACCCGGTTCTGCAGTCATCTCTTCCACATAGACCGCCTTATCCTCCGGTAAGAGGTCTCCATAAGCTTTATCAATACCCAAACGTCCGGCATACTCCGCTACAATCTCACTTTTATCACCGGACAACAGACGAATATCCGTCACATTCAGTTCTTTCAACCGCTGGATGGTTTCTATGGCATCTTCTTTCAAGGTATCGGACAATAACAAATGCCCGGCATATTGCCCATCGACGGCACAAGCCACAACAGTCGCAATGTTATCGGACAACTGCACCGGCACAGCGATACCCCGTCCTGTCAGTAAACGGATATTACCTACCACGATCCGCTGCCCGTTTACAATGGCTTCCATACCATGACCTGCCAGCTCACTTACCTCTCCGGCTTCTCCGGCTATAATTCCCCGCTCCTTTGCATAACAAACAACTGCCCGGGCAACGGGATGTGTACTTTTTTGTTCTACAGCAAGCAAAATGCCCAATAAATCAGCAGCGGAAATGCCCTGACACTGTATGCCGGTTACGTTGAAATGTCCGCTTGTGAGCGTACCCGTTTTATCGAAAACAATTGTATTTATTCTTGTAATAGCATCCAGATAATTCCCGCCTTTAAACAAAATTCCGGCACGGGATGCCGCCCCTATTCCTCCGAAATACCCCAACGGTACGCTGATGACTAACGCACAGGGACACGAAATAACCAAAAATACCAATCCTCTGTACAACCAGTCCGCAAAAACATAATGAAAAGCAGGAATCCACAGGCTTATAAAAGCAGGAAGCACGACAATGAGCAGGGCTAACAAGGTTACCACAGGAGTATAAATCCGCGCAAAACGACGGATAAACAATTCCGCAGGAGCCTTACGCTCCGCAGCATTTTTCACCAAAACCAGTATGCGGGCCAGTGCACTTTGGCCGTAAGGCCGGTTTACCTGCAAATGTACCGTCTGACCGCAAACCACCATTCCGGCAAGTACTTCTTCGCCCCGTTTTATGGTCCGCGGCACACTCTCCCCTGTCAATGCCGAAGTATCAAACAGAGCCTGTTCTTCCAGCAATATGCCGTCTAAGGGAATCCGTCCACCGGGTTTTATTTGAATTTGCTCACCAATACCCACGGTCCGGGGGGATACACTGATATACCCTTGTGCACGCAATACCTCCGTCTGTTCCGGGCGGACATCCAACAATCGGCTGATATTCCGGGAAGCACGGTCTACAGCCCGGTGTTGTAACATTTCACCTACTGTATAGAAAAGCATAACAGCCACCGCTTCGGGATATTCTCCAATACAAAATGCACCTGCTGCAGCCATAACCATCAATGAAAATTCATTACAAAAATCTTTCTGCCGCAATGCATGCAAAGCTTCCTGTAAAACAGGTAATCCCACCGGCAGAAAAGCAACCAAAAACCAAACCAATTCTATTCCTGCATAAGCAAACCAAGCCGTTCCTGAATGCCGTAAAAAAAGTCCTATTCCCAACAACACAAAAGAGGTAAGGATACATACAAGTCCCCAGGCCTTACTTGCATGATCGTGAGCACATTCTTTAGAACTGTTATGACAACATTCTCCATCAGGAGAAGGCATCCCGGCCTGAGCCCGGGAACCCGGAAAGGAATGCGCATGATGCTGGTATATTTCTCCCATAACTGTATCTTTTTAATTTATTCGTTACAAAAATAGAAGAAGAGTTTCGCAACCGGATTGCAAAATCCGGTCAGGTAATTTCTAAATTTACCTTTACCGGATCAATGCAAAAGTACTGAGAAGAACAATGCCGGTCCGTTTGAAAAAGACCGGGCAGAAACCGGGTAAGTTTTACAGACCTGAAATTATGCATAAATCCGGGGAAAAATTTATCAGGAATATTCCTGTAATTCATTTGCCAGACATTAACTGCTTCCCAGAAAAGTACAACCTGAAAATAAAAAAACCGGATTTCCAGTCCGGTAAACCACTGAATTTTTAAACGGATAACGAATTGTCGTTCCTGCGGCAAGCCGGACAAATTCCTTTCACGGTATAATTAATCGTATCTATCACATATCCTTCGGGCAATTGTACCAAAGGGATTTTTACATTGCTTATACACTCTGTTTTATGGCATATTTCACAATAGAAATGTATATGTCTGTCACCAATGTAGCAAGTATTGGACGGACTCCGGCATATTTCATATTTCATAGAGCCACTGCCATCTTCAAAGGAATGAATAGCATGATGTTCCAATAAAACAGATAGTGTACGGGAAATTGTCGACTTATCCAAAGTTCCGAATTGTGCTTCCAGTTCAAATAAAGAAACAGGACGGGTTAATTCAGATAATTTTTGCAAAATAAGAATCCTTGCTGCTGTCGGACGTACACCTTTATCTTTCAGCTTTTCTTCACATTGTTCTACGGACATAATTTTCTTTATTCTATTTATTCCAAACTTAAATGTGTTATTTTCAAATGACGAAGGGCAATTTGTACCTGGCCTCTATTTGTCCGGCAATTCCATGTCTGACAAACAATCAGTCCGGCGTAAAACCGATCAGTCCGGAATATCGTTTCGTTTATTCACTTCCCCCCAAAAATTTATCAGAAGATCCGAAATAGCCGAACCTGCAAATAGCTGAATATTGAATCAACAAGCCGGGAACCATTTTAAAAAACGACCTGTCTGTCAATGAAATTTCCTTTCGGCCTCCTCTGTTTTACCTGATCGTAAAAATACAACAAACGAAATGCAACTGAGTTGCAAAACTGAAAAATATATGCTTTTCCGTATCCCTTTCCAGCTAAACCAATCTGAATAATACTGAATAGGAAAAACGGCCAGACAAAAGAGGTCCGGAATATTGAACCGGATTACCGATTTTTTTTATTCTTAACCGGGATTCTCGGAAACAGTTTTCTGAAACGCACCAGATATGTTGTAATATTACTTCCGGCAATAATCAAGGTCACAGCCAAAATAATCAACAGTATTCCGCAACCCAGTCTCAGCGTCAATGATTCTCCAAAAACAGCAACCCCGAAAAAAACAGCCGTCACTGGCTCCAGGGCCCCGAGAATAGCTGTCGGAGTAGAACCGATATACTGTATGGCCTGAGTAGTACAAAGAAACGATATCGCAGTCGGAAAAACAGCCAAAGCCAGCAGATTCCCCCAAAGATACCATTCGTCTGCAACAATCAAACGGCTCCCGAAATCTACACGTACCAGAAACAATGCCAGTCCGAAAAGCAAAACATAAAAAGTCAGCCGGAGCGTTGCAATATCTTTCAGTACAGATTGATTTACCCCTACAATATAAATAGCATAAGAAAGGGCTGAAACCATGACTAAAGCTATACCCGTCAGACTGAGAGTGGAATTACCTCCTCCCTTATAGAGCAACCCTATGCCGGCCAATGCCAGTAAAATACACAAAACAGTCAGTAAATTTAATTTTTCTTTAAAAACCACTGCCATGATCAATGCCACCATGATCGGGTATACAAATAACAAAGTCGAAGCAATTCCTACCTCCATATAGTTATAGCTCTGGAATAGGGTGAGAGAAGAAAGGGCAACCAATAATCCCATAATTATCAAAGGAATAACCTCTTTTCGTTTTAATTTGAAACTCCTTCCCCTCGCTTTAAGCATAATGCCCAAAATCGGAATAGCAAACAGGTATCTGAAAAAAAGGACAGAATCCGGATTCATCCCCGCCTTATAAAGCGGAAGGGCAAATAAAGGATTCATCCCGTAAGTAGCCGCAGCAATAGCGCCCAACAAATAACCTTTAGCTTTTACATTCATAGCAATTATTTTGGCGACAAAAATAATATTTTCCCAACAATTCTATTCACAAAACAAATCCATGCGAAACATAAATTATACATGCAAATAAAAGGGGAATAACTGCCTGAACAATTCAAATCCGTCAACAACAGAACGGCATAAAGGACAGATTTAAATTTGTTTAAAAAGAAAAATGTTCAGGCTGGTTTCCAAGGAACAAGGGTACAAATGCTTTGCTGATTCGAAGAACGACGGCCCCTGATTCTTTTTTAATCGGAACCGAAGGGTTCTGTGAGGCATCGGGCGAATTCCCATCCGGTGTAAAGTGCCGTTAATCTCTTAAATTTTTTCAATCTTGAACAGGCATAATTCTACAACATCCGAAAAAAACTTTCAAAAAATAGTTACCTTATTCAAAGGGGAAAAATAGGAAGTTAAAAATATAATTATTTTTGCGCTGACTTTGTCGAACATCCCGTTCAGCCCTTGGCAATTCATTAAATGCTCAGTAAATGAAAAAAGGAAACGATGCGGAAACCGGTGCTTTTTTTACAAATAAAAACAGCCGGAAATGTATTTTCTGTAATAGAATAAACAAACAATTTTTATACGGTCTTTATTTTAAGGATAATCCATAAATCATCCCTGTTTTACTTATTTAAACGGAATCATTCCGGTAAAAATAATCTAAAACTACCTGAACTTTAAAAGAGACGATTTCGATAAAAGAATCGGACACTTAAATAATAGCGTTCCTCTACTTATTTTTTAAACTTCTGATTGTCATGAAAAAGAGTCTTATTGCTTTGGGATTCGGTACTCTGGGCCTTGGAATAGCAGAATTCGTTATGATGGCTATATTACCTTACGTAGCCAAAGACCTGCACATCACTATTCCAACGGCAGGACATTTGATTTCTGCCTATGCATTAGGTGTTTGTGCCGGAGCTCCCCTGCTGACACTTGCCCGCAAACTGCCGTTAAAGAAAATATTACTGGGGTTAATCGCTATCATGATGATGGGTAATACCCTGGCTGCTTTCTCTCCCACTTACTGGTTTATGTTAGGGGCCCGTTTTATCTCCGGCCTTCCACACGGAGCTTATTTCGGAGTAGCTTCTATTGTGGCTGAAAAACTGGCCGATAAAGGGAAAGGTTCTGAAGCAGTTTCCATTATGATTGCTGGTATGACCGTAGCCAATCTCTTCGGGGTTCCTCTAGGCACTTTTCTGAGCACGCTGTTATCCTGGCGGCTTACCTTTTTGCTCGTCGGGGTTTGGGGTATTATCGTACTTTATTTCATCTGGAAGTGGGTGCCCCCGGTAGAAGGACTTCCGGATAGAGGCTTTAAAGGGCAATTCCGCTTTCTGAAGACAACGGCCCCCTGGCTTATTCTGGGTGCTACACTGTTTGGCAATGGGAGTGTCTTTTGCTGGTACAGTTATATCAACCCGCTTCTGACGGAAGTATCAGGTTTCCCTGCCCGAAGTATTACCTTTCTGATGATATTGGCTGGAGGGGGTATGGTACTTGGGAATCTGGCAGGCGGACGCCTTGCAGATAAATATAGTCCCGGGCGGGTCGCAGCTTTTACGCAGATAATAATTTGCTTTGCCTTGTTGTCCATCTTCTTTGCTGCCCGTATCGACTGGCTTACTGCAATACTGATGTGTATTTGTACAATGGGACTCTTTGCGGTATCCAGTCCGTTGCAAGTTTCCATCATTCATTTCGCCAAAGGCGGAGAATTATTGGGAGCCGCCTGTATACAAGTAGCTTTTAATTTAGGAAATGCGATAGGGGCCACACTTGGAGGGTTGCCTCTGAAAGCCGGTCTCGGTTATCAGTATCCGGCCTTAATCGGTGTTCCTTTCGCCCTGTTGGGATTTATCTTACTGACAATATTCTTTAAGAAATACGAAAATGCGGCCCACTGATTGCTTCAGGAATACCGGAGGCAACTGAAATCCGATTAACTGTCATCCGGATGACAATTGCATAATTAATTTTGCCCCTATTTTGTATAAAATCCCTCCTTCATTTTTAAAAGAGTATTTGGATTACAACAATAGAAACATCAGACGACAGGATCGTCTATTAGAAGAAGAAAACGCCATTATGTTGCAGAGGAAAGGGGAATTCGGAATTCTTTCTTTGCAAGGTGAAAAGGGAGGAGCTTATGGAGTCCCTGTCAACTACGTCTGGGATAACCGTAACTCGATCTACATGCACTGTGCTCCCGAAGGCCGTAAATTACATTGTATTGTACTTTGCCCGCAAGTCTCCTTTTGTGTTGTCGGGAAAACCCGGGTTATTGCAGATAAATTTACGACTGCTTATGAAAGCATTATACTTCATGGTGAAACCCGGATCCGACTTGTTCCAGAGGAACGCAGGCAAGCCCTTTCACTTTTACTTTCCAAATATTCCTCTGCAAAAGACGCTGGAAAGTAAGATTCATCTGTATCCCTTCGTTGTGTAACTCCGCCATTTTTTTGATCTCAGCAACAGCACGTTTATCATTTACGTTCATATATAAATCGCTCAATTCAAAATGACACAACTCTTCAAAACAAATCCGTTCCTCCAAAGGATAAGCCTTCAACATTTCCAGAGTCTGCCCGAAACGGTTCTGTTCAGCTTGATAACGATACCAAGCTGACTGCATATTTTTATAGGGCTGTCCTCCAGCCTTATAATAGGTTCCGCCCAGGACCTTTTCATCATTCTGGTTAAAGGCCAGAATAAGGTGAAGCCGATGAACCTTGCTTTCATACCCTAGTTTTAATGCATCGTGATAACGCCCTGCCACATTCCAATCCAATCCCCCGAGAATACGTTCATCATCATAGGATAAAGTCTGTCTCCCCAACTGAGTAAAAAACCTTTTCCAAAATTCAAACGGGCCCAGACTTCATTCATAACAAATCTTCCGTTTTTATCAATTTGCGGATCCTGCCCCCAAACGCCCGAACTCGGATATTATCAAAATGGTGCATAACAAAACTCAGTTAGCCGATTATTTAAATGTAAAACGCCCGGCATAATCGAAAGAAATTAATCAAATGGTCAAAGAGGGGGACCTCTGCATCGAAAATATGAATGTAGAAATACTAAAAAAAGAACTTTTGCTGGAATTTCTATAAGTCTGTAAAAGGAATGGGCTTTCGGGCTGTTTTAGTTTAATCTTATATGAAATGCATTTTTCCTCATTATCAGGCTTTTCTTCCTTCAAAAGAAGTATAATTGAATATATAGATTTATTCCGATTTAATCCTAAAAGTCCCTCCCTGTGAATAAAAATCGTCAACGTTTATCGTAAAACCCGAAAGCTTACCTGCAAAAAATCTCTATATTTGTAAAAAATAGTGTTGCTATGAAAAATCTAGGTCAATGTGAATGTGGTTTACTATACAATGAATTTTCCATCATACTGATTCAAACATTTACCTCTCCTCAAATAAAAATCCCCCATTGCGGTTTTATAAAACCGATAAAAGAAGGGAATATAGACGACCAGCTTTTTACCCATAAAGACAAGATTGTAGACCGGTATGAATTGGAAGGTTTTGATATCGAAATCACAATTGATAAACCGAATACAGCTACTTTAAAAGGCCATGTACATGTATGGGCGGCTGTATTTTTTGATGCTACAGTAGAAATCTCTTATCGGATTATTGTACCTCCCGGAGGGAAAATTGATACGACCCCTTTTTGTCAAATCAGTGAGCCTTTTAATACGGACCAATTAATTATTATAGCCGGAATTGTACAGCATGTTGAACATTGGGTTTATAATCAGGAAGCAGAGAAACAAGAAATAGACGGGGCTTTGAAAAAGGTAAAAATCACCAATCTCCATTTAAATGCAGAAGCCCTGTTTTGCGAAGAACCTGTAAAGGAGGTAAAAATCACTTTTGAAGAAATCCAAAAACGGTACCGGAATTTTTTTGATAAATCCCCGGAAAGCAAATTCTACTATCCTGCACACAATTATATTTTTATTGATATCTGGGAATCTATCGGACATCAAGGGAATATCGATTTTTCTCAAATGCGGGAAGACGACATTATCCAGCATATCGAAACAGCCCATCAGGCAGAACTCGTTGGATTAATGACCCTTTACCCTGAAGAATGGCCTTACCGGATGGATTCCAGCTTTCCGGAAATCTGCGGCAGAAACATAGCCATTGACACAGACGATCTGGTTTTAACCAATGAAAACATGAGTGTCGTTTTCGGTACCTACGGCAAAAGAGGGAACGAAGCTCCTACCGATTGGCAGGAACATCTGGGGAGAAGGGACCGTTACCATGTCAGCTGGCCGGAATACCTGGTTTTATTGGAAATTTTACTGGCTAAAAAACATACCATCAATTATGTTTTAAACAAGTACATTTATAATTCTAAAAATGCTGTGAATGAAAACATTCACAATATGATCGAACAAAATGCACGCCTCAGTGTAAAATTATCTAATATTCTCCTCCAACTGGATTCCGTACGTTATCTTCGCTATATGTCGCATAAACACATGTTTTACGAAACGGCCCGGAATCTAAAAATTGAAGAAGACGAAAAACAATTGGACATCACCATCAGGCGGGTAGACAAATCACTGAACAATGCCAATAATGTCATAGAAATTCGTCAATCCAACGATACGAAATATATCCTTCTGTTTATTTCTGTCGCCTCCCTTTTTAGTGTAGTTTTACAGGGAGAAAATGTACCTTTGCTGTCCAGTTTATCCAAAGCGCTCGGCAGACAAACAGCTATCGTTTTAGTCATCATTACTTCCATTGGCATCGCTTACGGCCTGGTGGTTTTATTGAAAATGACAGCAAGATATATTAAACAAAGAAAAGTTTGTAAATACGATAATTATTCTTAACATGATACGGAAATATACAATAGATGACCGGCACGCCCTATGTGAGTTTTTTTCTTCCCTTATAGAGATTCATAAAGAATATATTTCACACGGTGAACTCCAAATGGGAATTGCAACAGACCGCGGACAACTAGCAAAAGATTATAAAACAAAATGGCTTCAATACCTGGACAGACAATCTGCTAATCCGGAAAATACAATACTCTTATATGAAGAAAAAGGTAAAATCATCGGATTTACCTTATTTGGTATTACGAACGACGGAGCCCAGCCCTATGGTGTAATTTTTGATCTGGGGGTTGCCCCGGCCTGCAGAGGAAAACATATCGGACAACAACTCCTGACAAAAGCTTTAGATTGTTTTAAAGCGCTTGGCATACAAAATTGTTATCTGGAATCCGGCATAGATAATCATTCAGCACATGGTTTTTTCCGTAAAAACGGATTTTCAGCCGTATCTGAAATTTTTCGCTTAAAACTTTAATACAAAGAAGACGGACCTTTCGTACTCTTGATTTTTATTTATACAGGAAGAGATTTAAGTCCTGCTAACAGGCAAATCAGCATTTACAGCCCACAAAATCTCAACTAAATAAAAATCTATAAAACTTCCAAAGGTCCGCCTTTAAAGGGCAAATTATTTTACCAAATTACTGTTTACCCGGTTGTTACCTGTATTCTCATACCAATCCTGACACTGATTTCCTCCGGACTGGGCCCAGGTTGCAAAATTGGGGTAAGCCAAGGTAAATTCAACTTTTTCATAAGCATGCGGAATCGCTGCAGGTACTTTTATTCCCCAAATTAAGTCGGTATTTGAAGTATAAAAATCATTTGATCTGTCGGTATTTACACTTTCATTTCTATATTTTACATAAATAGACTGATTGAAAAGAACCGGCTTATAACCATTAATATGTATTTCTTTCTGGTTGGAAGTATTTCCGATAAAGAAATCAAAAGAATCGTACAATACTTTATTCAGTGGCAGCGGTTTCGTCAAATATAACACATAGGCAACTTCAACCAAATCTTTTTCTGCCATCTCATAACCCGGTTCTGTATTCATATATTTTCCTCCGGCCGGCCGGTTTGGATTATTTTTTACATCCTTAAAAAGGAAAAGAGCATTATCTCCGTTAGCAGGCTCTACCGCTACAAAATCAATAGCAGGGGAGGCATTGACTATATTGTACGGAACAATCTCATCAATATCTGAACTCTTTACTCCCAGTAAATGCAAATAAAATTCATACGGGAAGATTCCTCCGACGGCTTTTAAACGTATACCCACTAAAATAGCCTCTGCTTTATTCTTGTCATCCACATATACCTGAGCTTTAAAATTGGCTACAATATCATTTAAATCATAATCTCCGTAGTCCGGCCATAAATCTTCGAACATTAAAGTACCCCAACCGTCTGCAGGGTAATAAATAACATTTTCTTTCCGGTCAGCATAAGGTTTTTCATCTGCCTGAGCCGAAACGGCAGTTCCTTCCGAACGATATTCTTTACTGTCATCCGGAACACGATAAGCAACAACCCCTTCCGTAATCGGCAGCTCTTTAGCTCCGGACAATCCTTCCGTTGTTTCATACTGTACATACAAACATTCCGAATAAGTAGGGACATTTAAAGTGACCTGATCTGCATTTTCTCCCACTATAAAAGAAGCAAAAGGGGATGTATTCCGGGACAATGAAACGTACACCCTGGAATCGTGCTGAGCTGTAAAATCACAGCGAATATCTGCAGAAGTCTTCCAATCAAATCCGGCTGGAATTTTCAACTCCGTTACCTTATCCTGCAACTTCGTCTTATTCAAAGAATCGGAATTGACGCAAGCATAGAACAGGAAAGGGAAAAGAATAACAATAATTTTAAACAAAGATATTTTCATGATTGCACTATTATTATTTAATACAGAACAAAAATAGGACATTCATACGACAAAACAAATTTTATATCTTTGAAAATGAATTTATTAATTATTCTTTTTCCGCATCATTCTATTTCCGTATCTCCGCCGGGGGTAAAACCGTCCCAACTACCGTCGATCCGGACTTCAAAATCAATTTTACCGTCAGAGAACGTAGTAATAATATCTAACAATTGATTCCGCTTTACTTTAAGAGTGTCTGTCACTACCTGATTGTAATAAGGCTCCACTTCATGATTCCGGTATAACTTCATATTCAAAACAGCCTTAGTATCCATAAGTGTCGGGAAAGTCCCGATAATAAATCCGGCAGCAGTTTCTGCCCGTACAGGGAGAACAGCATATTTCTTTACAGCACTTCCTTCTCCCTCATAACTTCCCGTAATATATTTTTTAGTTGCCAGACGGGACATTTCTACTTCGATATCCGTCAGATCCGCAGGCATGTTTTTAAATGTATAACGAACAACTGACTGTAAACGGGACAAAGCCGTGTTAAATTCCAGTTCACAATCGCAGTTTACCGTAAACGGCAAAACGGCAGCAAAATAATCTTCTGTCAGTTCGCTCCCCGGATAAGTCAACACTAAATTATCAGCAATATTTTCATCCCCGGATAAAGCATTTTTCGTAGAATTACCTACCAATATCAATTCATAGTCTCCCCATTCGAGCCCTTCCCAAGTCAAAGCGTAAAAAGCTCCGTTTACAGCAGACCAATCACTGACAATACCTTTTTGCTCCATTTTCCCTTCCCGGTAAAGATAATAACGCAAATGCCGGATACGATCTTTTATACTTCCTTCCACATTATCCATAGCATTTTCTGAAGAATTCTGAAATTTTTCAGCATAGACATTTACCTTTACCCTTCCAAGCGGACAAGGATCCAGATCTTCTTTGATACAACCTGCCAGGATAAAGAATATCCCCATTATAAACCATACTTTCGTTTTCATACTTCAAGCTCTCTCCGTATTTCATTTATCAGGAAAAATGTATTTCCATCCTTTTCTCCTTTTTAATATACTAATATTTATTATTCCATTCCATAAAAGGACCAAATAAGATTCCCGGATCTTCATTTATTTCTTCCAGGTAAACTCCGGCCTGCGTAGTCTCATCCGAAAAAATCTTATTGATCGGTCGCAAAACAATGCCATCGATATAAGACGTTCTGAAAACCCGGGTGGTAGTATAACCTTGCGGACACTTAAATACCTGGTAAGGTACTCCCGACTGTCCGAATATTTTAATATCACTGATTGTGTAGGGTAACCCTTCATTCTGATCATCTACGATATAATAAGGAGAGAAAACAGTCACTCCTGTCCAGGAAGAAACCAAATAATCCGTTCTTCCTTGCGGATAACGGGATACCATACACACCCCCATTGAATGACAAGGATTTACCTTATCATACCAGGCATTCCCCCATATATCCAGTCCATCCGGAAAATACTTTCCGGCAGCTGCTGTAAAAACCGCCTTAAAACTCTGTTCTGTAGTTCCAAAGTGCGGAGCCTCCGGATTTTCTTTTAATACGACCCGGAAACAAGCCACTTTCCGGGATACCTGAACAGAATGCAGATTTTCATGGGGATCCTGATTCAACTGATCGGTCTTTCTCACAACAAAATCCACAGAACCAGTAAAAAGTTCCCGGATCAGCATGCGGAGTCCGACATTTGGATATCCGGAATCACCAATAAGGTATTCCAATACTTTTGGAGGAACGACGGTTCCGTCTTCATTCTCCACGACCATTCCGGGTTTTAAGTCCTCATTCCACTTCGCAGAAGTAGGATTTAAAAAAAGGACCAAACGATAAGTGCCCGGCCGTAATTCGAGTTGTAGAGAGCTCAGCACATCCGTTCTTTTTAGTCCAAACTCTGACCAAGCCGAACCTTTTCCCAGATTTGGAGAAACAATCCGGTCTATAATCCATCGGGTATCTACCTTTTTTACTACAATAGCCTTATATTCATTGCAAATACGGGTCAAAACGGTATCCCCTCCGGCCCGGGTTATATTCATCGGTACAATTTCCGAATCCAGCTTCATTCCGGATGCCAGAGAAATAGTAAAAGATACCCCGATATTTTCTTCTCCTTCAGCCAGTATTTCGTCACTTTCCCAATAATGCTCCTGCTGACAAGCCAGAAATAATAAAACCAGTATCCCGAACCACCAAATCTTATCTCTTCTCATCTCTCTTCTATTTAAATGTATTCTTCCAATCTACATCAATCGTTATACCCGTTGTATGAGGTATATCAATAATCCGGTTACAATAAATCCCTCCTTTATTTCGTGTAAAACAATCGGGCAATATCTTTAAACCAGAAGACGCTGTAACTGCAGGCAAATTCAGAGCAATCTGTGCTTTGGAATAACAATCCTTTGTATGCGGAGCATCTCCATGCCCATTTTCACAGACAGGAGTCGTATCAAAATAGTGAAATACCATATTGACTCTGACGGTTTTATCCGCAGGCAGAAAACAGTCACCTAAAATTCTTGCACTCCCCTTTACTCCAAAAGCTGTCGCATATAAATGATTTTCGGGCTGAGGTATGCTTACCCTAAACCGCTCGTCTTGACGGGGATAAATATGTCTCACGACCGTACCCTGCTCCATCATCCCAACAGGCAATGTCTCCTCCGGAAATCCGATAGCTGTCGCTAATCCTGTATAAGTAATATCAATCTGATAGACACGATCGAAAACAGAAACGACAGAATCTGCTGTTAACGGGTCTACATCAACCGGAACATTTAATTCATTTATTTTATAAAAATCAAATACCATTTGTCCCACCAAACGGGTCAATATTCCTTCGATTTCTCCGTTATCCCACAATTCTTTTCCCTGTTTATCCAAAATAGCATAATAATTATCCAAAGTCAGGGAATCTTGTTGTACAATAATACGGGTATCGGCCCAGGTACTCTTTTCCGGAAGCGGCATTTGACCGTTTTTTCCGCCTATACCTATCTCCGGACGGTTTCCGGGAGTCGCTATAAACAAAAAGCGGTAATCGTAATTCTTCAAATCATCGTTCATCAGCCGGAGCCGGTCTTGGCCATTGCCCTGCAAGACCAAAGATGTATCCAGAAGATAATCAGGATCTGCGGGTAATTTACGGAAAATACACAATTCATATATTAAATTATCAGATGCCCCCCTTCCTTTTAATTCCAGCAGTACAGGGTAACCATCGGTATCTCCTCCTTCCTTTTTCCCTGTCCAGGAATCGGAACAAGCTATTCCCATTATGCCACATCCCAAAAAAAATATTATCCGGAATATTCCTGTTATTTTCATTCCCTTTTTATTTAAATAAACGCTAAACTCTTTCCTCTATTTCTAACTTATATATTCAAATAACTCCTCATCTTTAGATTTACGAAACCCAATACGCAAATCCGTAAATGGGCATCATAAATAGGCCGTTTTCTAATTCCATATTCCCTGATCCCCGTCGGTCTCTGCCGAAATCGGATCAGTTTTTACTGTAATCCCGATAAATTTATAGGTAGAAGTTACCCAAAGTGTAATGACCAGACGTTTGTTCCTCTCTACCTTTCCCTTCACTTGTTTTGAAAGTTCCGGGAAAGCACTGCCTGATTTAGGCAGCAAAACGACATTCACGTTTGTTTCCTGCCCCGTACCGGACGGAAATACGAAAGGACCTTCAAATATGGCAAAACCACTTTTCGTAATCCGGTTAGCCTGAGCGGTTGTCCAGAACACTTTGCTGTTTCCGATTCCTCCTCTAATATCTGCTGCCTCTCCTACTCCCGCAATGTCCAAAGAAACTTTTTCTATATTATCCATAATCGTCTTCCCTGCAGGATACGGCAAAGAATCGATTTCCCCGTTTTCCGGAATCCCGCGTTTTAATTGGAGAACAATTTGTCCTACAGCTCTTGTTAAGGTATTCCGTACCGTTTCTCCTCCCTGGATAGAATAGATCTCATCGGCCATAGCAGCACTTTCTGGAAACCAAAGTTCATCTGCCGGCCATACATATCCGTCCCGGGCCGGATCTTTTTCTGCTTTAACCTTTATGTCTGCAAAAGTAACAGCATTTGTTAATGATTCAGGATCTAAAAAAGTATGTAACCCCGACAATTTGAAAAACAAGAATTTATAATCTCCGACCTCCAGGCGGATACTTGTTTTTCCTTGCGTATCCCAACCCGAAACAATACTGCTGCGATACGTAAAATCAGGATCGTTCCGACCGAAGATTAAAACTGAAACATCTTCCATCCCTACATTTAAAGTAACGGAACGTGTAGCTAAAACTGATTCTTCTATTTCTCTCCCTTCTTTCTCTCTCACACAAGAAGCAGCCAGTAACAATAACGCCCAGTATACAATATTCCTTCCCTTCATGTTTTACAGTTTTAATCAATCGGTTCGAAACTTTCCTTTTACTATCAATACTTGATTCTATTTTCCCGTAATTAATTTACTTCTCCGACAACTTCATTTTCTCCCAGCCATTCGGTTTGGATCTCTACCTCAAAGTTCACTTTAGTAGTAAATACATTTCCTTCCAATACATATATTTTTACTAAAGTCACTTTATTTCTTTCCAAAGGTAATTTATCAGCAATAGTGATTGTACGCCCTACACTATCCGTGGGTTTAATATAAAGATTCAAGCTTGTATTCTTAGAAGCATCATTCCCAGGGAATACATAAGGACCAGCGATATGAGCAGAACCATAAATCACATCCTTCCCCTGAATATTATCATAATTGACAAAACCGTCTGTTCCTACAGCTGTCTGACCCGGATTGGTTCCGATAACTACAGCCTGATTTAAATCTGACACATTAAGATCAGCATCTATAGTAGCAGTCCCTAACCGATTGCCTAAAAAATTCATTTTTTCATTCAGACCGGCTAATTTTAACTGAATCACTTCCAAATCCTTATTACCAAAAATATTTTCTCCATCCGGATACACCTGTTCTGTATAAGTAGTCCCGTTTTTAGTCGCATTAATAAATAAAATGTCAATCCGGGATACGGCTCTTTTCAATGTAGCCGTCACAACAGGATTCGCCTGTGAAGTTAAACCAAGCGTATAAGAAGGAAGATTTGCTACAACTCCTTCTCCCAGAAAAATTTCGGGTACACTACCGGTTTTCTGATGCGTATATCCTAAATCATCCGTCAATGTTTGTGAAATCATTGCAGGCATAGCGATATTAGCAGGATTTGCCAAACCATAAGCAGATATAAACCGATAGGTTCCGATCGGTAAGCGCGCCGTACCTGTCAATTTTTTATTATCAGCATCATAACTCATGCTGGAACCATCGATAACCTGATTGCAGATAAAATCATTCCCACTGTCTTCCTGACGGAAAGCATAAATAGAAAAACCAGCATTCGAATATACAGGTTGAACAGAGCGGGTTGCTCCTCCATGTATAAGATTACTTGCATCCATTTCGAATTTCACCGTAGTTAAGTTTTGATCTTCCGGAGATATTTTCATATCCTCCTTTTCACAAGCAGCCATACCGAGTACAGCCAAAACCATAAAAAAATACATTCGCCTCATTCTCATCTCACTTTTTTTTAATTTGGTTAATATTCTAGTTATAAAAATTGAATTTTATCCTTTGAATTTATTCGCAGGAATTATCCTGAATCAAACTTTTCTTAATTTTGAACATTATTTTGAGTTACTAATTGTTTCAGATTATAATCTGCTTCCTGACATCCATTGGCCCTTGCCTCTTCAAAGCAGCTGATAGCTTCCTCCTGCCGGCCTTCCTGCCATAATAAAATTCCCAAATTATTCCATGCCTGCGGACAATGATTTTCTTGTTCCAGACATTGCCGTGCCCCTTCTAAATCCCCTTCTTCCAGGGCTGCAGCAGCCCGGTTAGTATTGATAATTTCATCGTTGGGATAAAACTGAGAAGCAATTACAAAGACCTGATTGAATTCTTCTGAACCCGGAGGATAATTTCCTGCCGTCAAAAACAATTCATTCAAACTAATCTGTTCGGGATGTGCATTCAGCATCTCTGCTATTTCCTGTACCGTATAAGGTTCTTCAATATTGTACCGGATTCCGTAATCTACCCGGCGTAATACAGGATAAATATTCCTTAGCAGGTAACGATAAGTCACATCATTATCTATCTGTTTCAATTGGCTGTCTCTAGCATCAGGGTCCACGGTAGAATCAATAATTTCGATAATCTCATTCCGATAATTTAAATCCGAAGAATCCACCCGTTTACGCAGCCCTTCCCAATCTTCCGGGACAGATTCTACCAAAAACAATGTATCGTTAACCGAATATTTATCACGGATATAGTGGTGTACAGCATTAGCCCGCCGTGCGGCCAGACGGCTGTTATAGGCATAAGCTCCCTCTGGCGAAGCATAACCTTTAAGGCATATTTTTTCCAGTTTTACACGGGGATTATCTGCTACCCGCTCAAAAGACCGGTCTATTTTTTCCAATTCAGCTTGATTATCCATAAAATCAGGCAAAATGACGGCTTTATCCCAAGGGAAATAAATATAAATCGGCGTCCACTGCTCTTCACGGGTCTGAACCGGTGGAATGATATAAGCTACTCTGGGCGGATAGGGAATAATCGCAACAGGTATTTCGGCCAGATCCCGCTGACATTCTGCGCAGCCTTCAATCTCCGGCAACAAAACCAGTCGTCCTCCGTACAAACTTTCATCGAAAGGGATACTTTGATTATAAACGACCACCGATTCTTGCTGAGGTACAAAATAAACCGTCTGATAAGGCTTCTGCAACTTATCTCCGTATAAACGTACTTTTCTGTGATTGACCTTATCTCTTATCTTTCCGGGGAAAAGCAAATAAGGCATCCGCACTGTATCTCCCGTATTGTCAATAATAGCCGGTTGTATTTTCAACTGATCGTTCGAAGGGATGGCCAGATTACTGCAATCTAATACCAAATCCACATCCATTTGAGAACCATTCCGGATTGTCTGTGCATTTACCACTCTTACAATACCGATCTCCCTTTTCCGGGCAGAGGCATCCAACCCTGCTAATAAAATACTCACTATAAATAGAAAATATATACTTTTCATCGCCTGGAATTTTAGCTATTTGATAATATAAACAATAGTTACGCCAGCCTTAGTAACTCCCCAGTAATTGCGGCTTTCCGTCCTGATTTTTTCTCCACAGGCTGCCCGCGGATATTTATCGTCCTTTAATCGGGCATAGCCTACCCCTATAGTAGCACCCAAGTTCCACCGATTATTCAAGACCCACTGGTATCCATAAGAAATGCCGGCTCCGTATAAATGTCCCTGATAACGGTTATTCCGCATATTATCATTGAAAAATAACCCTCCAACATTATATTCTGCATAATGTCCATGCAAACCTATAAAATGACCATTGAATTTTTCACAAAACCAATAACGGAATTCCGGTTGTATCAACCAGTGTTTTAAACGATATTTTCCAAATTTCCATGGATTATAATTACCGGAAAGATCCATCGTCCATCGTTTGCCTAATCCGAACTCAAACCCCAGATTAAGCGTCGTCGTTGCATCATAAAGCAAGTTTGTCTTTACTGCAACTTCTTGACCGTGACAAGTCATTAAAGTTACTATCAAAATAATAGTTACCAACAGAAAATGCTTCATTATTCTCTTTTTCATGCCCTACCCTCTGATTTTCTTTGATAAAAAATAAATTTGTCAGTGTAAATACGTTCTGTTTATCAAGAAGTTACTCTTTAACTTTTTACCTGAATTTTTTAAAGTCAATAAATGAAGTAATAAAATTTTACCTAAAAATTCTTTGGAGGAAAAACAAAAAAAAGATAATAAATGTCAATACTGATTTATAAGCTTAATTAGGAAGATATCAGTAAAAAATATCAGTAAAATGAATTATAAAAAGTATTTATTTTTCTTTCGTTCCGGGTTAAAAAATTTTTTTTTAACTTCTTATAAAGTACACGAAAATTGAATAATCAAACGGTTTATTTTATTTCATTTGTATTTTAAATGAGTAAATTATTTGATAATATTAATATTTTATAAACTATTTATAAGAATATTTTTTTTAATTCTTTTTTTTACATAGAATATTTTCCCTTTGAAAGAATGATTTTTACTATAAAAATTGATCAGAAAAAATCTAACTATTTTTAAAAGGTCTACCTTTCAGCTTTTTATTTCACTTATAAACTATATGAATATCTTAAGTTTTGCTTTCTCAAAGCTCATTTCTTTTCTGACCTAAAACCAGTTCCAAATCTTTTACCATTTGTCGGGCAAATCGTCCTGAAGCTCCCGGTTCTCCCAAAAGCCGGTTAATCTCGTCGTAGTCTGCCAGCATTTTTTTCCGTGCAGGTCCTTCCGGCAGAATAAGCTGTAATTCACGCTTTAAATTCTTTTCATTTAATTGCTGCATCAAAAGTTCTTTTACAACTTTCTTTCCCAAAATCAGATTCACCAAAGAAATATAGTTGACCTTCACAAAAAGTTTAAACATCAGATAACTGAATGCTCCCCCTTCTCCGCTGTAACATACCACCTGAGGAATTTTTAGAATAGCTGTTTCGAGGGTAGCTGTCCCGGAAGTAACCAATGCTGCCCGCGACTGTTTTAATAAACGGTAAGTCTGTCCATAAATAATAGGAATATTCCTCCCCTTTAAATAGGGTTTATAATCATTCTCCGTCATGGCAGGTGCGCCAGCAATGATAAATTGATAATCCGGAAAATGCTTGACCATCTCCAACATCTTCGGTAATACATGTTTTAATTCCTGTGAGCGGCTCCCGGCCAGTAAAGCAATAATCGGTTTAGCAGGCAATTGATAACAGGTAATAAATTCTGAGAAATTCTCTGTCTGATAAGGCCTTTCTGCAATAGCATCTACCAATGGATTACCTTGATACTCCACTTCAACAGCATATTGCCGGTAAAATGCTGTTTCAAAAGGAAAAATCACATACATTCTGTCTACATACTTCTTGATCTTCTTCACCCTGCCTGTATTCCATGCCCATAATTTAGGAGAAATATAATAGAACACAGGCAAACCGAAAGATTTAGCAAACTTCGCTATCCGTAAATTAAAACCGGCATAATCGACAAGAATCAATACGTCCGGTTTCCAGTCTGTTATATCTTTACAACACAAATGAATATTCTCTTTAATTTTCCCCAGATTTTTCAATACCGTCAGAAAACCCATGATGGCGGTATCTTTATAATGACGCACGACCTCACATCCGGCTTCCCGCATCATATCCCCTCCCCAACCGCGGAACTGAGCGTACTCATCATTTTGTTTTAATCCTTTGATTAAATTGGAAGCATGTAAATCTCCTGAGGCTTCCCCGGATATAATATAATATTTCATGTAAACCAGAAATTACAATTATGCAGATTACAGCTTAAAGATTATCTGACATCTGTTCAGGACTCTTAGCAGTAACTTTCCTTTGCAAAGATAAAAAATACACTCAAAATAATTACTTTTGCCCTAAATTAAGACGGATATGATTTTGAAAGGGAAAAAGGCGGCTTACATTACGCTGGGTTGCAAATTAAATTTTTCGGAGACCTCTACCATAAAACACAGTCTGGAAGAAGCAGATGTTATTACCGTTGGGGAAAAAGAAAAAGCAGACATCTTCGTCATCAATACTTGTAGCGTCACCGATATAGCTGAACATAAAGGCCGGCAATTCATTCGCAAAATTATCCATCGTAATCCCGACGCCTATATAGTAGTTGTGGGTTGTTATGCCCAGTTAAGAGCAAAAGAAATACTGGAAATAGAAGGTGTAAACCTGGTACTGGGTGCCTCCGAAAAATTTAAGGTACGTCAGCATTTAGAAAATTATGAAACTACGGTAGAAAGAGAATCCCATTCCTGCGACATTTTTAAACTGTCAGACTTTGATTTAGCTTATTCTTTCGGAGACCGTACCCGTTGCTTCTTGAAAATACAGGACGGATGCGATTATTTTTGTACATACTGCACTATTCCTTTTGCCCGGGGAAAGAGCCGCAGCGCTTCTATCGGGCAGATTGTCCAGGCTGTAAAAGCCGTTGCCTCAAAAGGGATTAAAGAAGTTATACTCACCGGGGTCAACACCGGTGATTTTGGAAAAGATTCATCGGAAAGTTTTATAAAACTGCTCTCTGCACTGGATAAGACTACGGAAATGGAACGTTTCCGGATCTCTTCCATTGAACCGAATCTGTTGACAGACGAAATTCTGCAATTCGTAGCCTCTTCCGGCAGATTTATGCCACACTTTCACCTTCCTCTTCAATCGGGAAATAACGAAGTCTTACAACTGATGAAAAGAAGATATAACCGGGAGCTTTTTGCAGAAAAAATAAATAAAATCCGGCAGTACCGCCCGGATGCTTTTATCGGAGTCGATGTTATAGCCGGAATGAGGGGAGAAACAGAACAACATTTTGAAGACGCTTATCGTTTTATTGAAGGACTGGATATTTCCCAGTTACATGTCTTTCCTTATTCTGAAAGGGCAGGCACAAAAGCTCTCGAAATTCCCCACATTGTTTCCTCTCAGGAAAAACACAGGCGGGTAAATTTACTTCTTCGTATTTCTGAAACAAAATTAAACCAGTTCTATCACCGTTTTATCGGACAAACCCGGCCCGTTTTGTGGGAAGACAATCAGGTAAACGGCATGATTTGCGGATTTACCGACAATTACATAAGGGTAGAATCGCCCTATCGTGCGGAATGGAAAAACCAGATCCTGCCTCTTACCTTAAAAGCAGAAGTCTTCAGGAAAGAGTAATTTGAAAAAAATAAAATTGTTTTGTTTATAAAAAAATATAAACTTAAATCCATGCAAAATACTCCGGCTCATTTTCCGAATTACTATAATTATTGTAGGTAATTAACAATATTTAATTAGACAAAACTCAACAAAATTGTATCTTTGCAATAAGAAATTTTTCATAGTTTGTTTCTGTTTAGGGTTAGTAGTTATAAGTCGTTGGAATACCAACGACTTATTTTATTCTTCTCCTTTTTGTATGGAAAAAATTTTATTTTTATACATTTGTTCTGAAAAACAACTAAACGCTCAAATCATGCAAATATTAGTTTCCGGTGTTGCGGGTTTTATTGGCTCATTCCTTACGGAAGCTCTCTTACTTCAGGGACATCAAGTATATGGGATCGACTCTGTTAACGATTATTATGATACATCGATAAAATATGCCCGTTTAAAAAAATGCGGAATTTTTCCAGGTTCATACGGACAAATTATCCCATCCGGGATTTATCCTCTCTATAGATTCCAGCAATTAGATTTATGCGACAAAAAAAATCTAAATGCTGTTTTTCAAAACAATAAATTCGATTGTGTCATTAATCTGGCAGCTCAGGCTGGAGTACGCTATAGCCTGAAAAATCCGCAAGCTTATCTGGAAAGCAATATCGTCGGTTTTTTAAATATTCTGGAAGCCTGCCGATATTATTCCTGTCCCCGCCTGATTTATGCCTCTTCCTCCTCCGTCTATGGGAACGATACAGAAATACCCTTTAAAGAGACTGCACAAGTGGATCACCCGGTCAGTATGTATGCTGCAACCAAGAAAAGTAACGAATTAATGGCATACACTTATTCTTATCTGTATCAAATACATACGATCGGATTACGATTCTTTACTGTTTACGGACCTTACGGACGTCCTGATATGGCCCCTATGCTTTTTGCCAAAGCGATCGACCGTAATGAACCCATCCATATCTTTAATAACGGGAACTTATCCCGGGATTTTACCTACATAGACGATATCATAAAAGGCATTACGACAATAGTTGCCCATCCGGAAAAAGCCAGACGGGAAGTTGCCGGAGTGCCTGCCGTCATCTATAATATCGGACACGGTTCACCAATAAAATTATTGGATTTTATCCAACTATTGGAAAAATATCTCGGTAAAGAAGCCCAAAAGGAATATGTGGGTATGCAACCCGGTGATGTGTATCAAACCTGGGCAGATACCTCCCGCTTAAAGGAAGATTATCAGTACACTCCTTCTACTTCTCTGGAAGAAGGAATCAAAAATTTTGCCGATTGGTATAAAGCGTATTACAAATAAAAGCCCAAACCGATTCAGAGAAAACCGAAGAAATCCAAGCATCTAAAAAGTCCCTTATTTCAATAAGGGATTAATGTTTTCTGTCCCCAACACAGGAACAGCCCCTCCGAAGTATAACGAATAATTCAGATTTAAGTCAAATCCTGAAGCACTCCGGTTTACGGAATTACCGACAGATACCGGTAAGGTACGGAAAGTCATTATCCGATAAAAATACTTCGGCTACCTTTCTTTATTGAGGATTATCTAAATCTTTTCTGGTTTGAACCAACTTGAACCAAATTTCCCTATCCATCTTTTAAAAACAATTTCTACTTTTAAATTAAATATTAATTTCTTTTATATTAAAAAATATTTTTTAATATATTTGATACGATTTTAAACTTAATCCTATGAAAAAGCCTGTCCTTTTTGTACTGCTTCTGTATATTTCAATTTTAAGTTCCGGACAAGAACTAAACTATAAACTCGATCGAACTTCTAAAAAATACGGCTATACGGATAAAACCGGAAAATGGATAATCTCTCCCCAATATGACCAGGCATTTAAATTCGGAAAAAATAATCTGGCCCGGGTAGAACAGGAAGGTAAATTCGGATATATCCGTAAAAATGGGGAAATTGCCATTCCCTTCGTATATGAAAATCTCGGGGAATTTGACGATGAAAGGCCAGGAGAAATAGCTCCTGCCTGCCTGAAGGGGAAATACGGATATATAAACAGCTATAACAAACAAATCATCCCTCTCCAATACGATTATGCGAGTTCTTTCCGTTCGGGTATAGGTTATGTCAGCCAAGAAAAAAAATACTGGTTTATAAATAAAAAAGGAGAACCTATATCGGAACACAAATACGACTTTATTCTCTATGATCTTGCGAAAAACAGTTATATTGTAAGCCGTGAAAATTACTACGGAGTATGTAATTTATACGGACAAGAGATCATTGCACCGAACAAATATACTTACATACAAAATGAAGACCATTTAACTTCTGTATTCACCCGAAATACTTCTTTTTATATTGTCTGTCAGGATAAATATTATGGCGTTTGCGATTTAAACGGCAAAGAAATTATTCCTCCCAGCAAATACACCTCTATTTCCTGTTGGCAACCCATGGGGTTTAACGAAATAAAAATAGGGAGACATTTTTTTGAAGTGCATCAGGGAAAATATCAGGGAGTATGCGATATCAGCGGAAAAGAAATCATTCCTCCTACAAAATATACAGCTATTTCCTGTTTCGAGAATAATTACTATCAGGTAGAGATAGAGGATAAGAAAGGGATATGTGATTTATTCGGGAAAGAAATTATTCCCCCCGGTAAATTTACATATATTACCTCTAATCAGGATGAGGGGTATTATCTGGTAAAACAAAATATTTATACAGGAGTATATGATCTGAACGGCAAAGAAATTATTGCACCTGATAAGTATACATCCATTTCTGCAGGTATGGATTACTATGAAGTTTCTATCGGAAGCCGGAAAGGCATTTGTAACCTCTCCGGCAAAGAAATTATTCCTGCAAAATATAAATACATCTGTTACGATGAAACAGAAAAAATTTTCCAGTTAACTTCGGACGACAACAAAAAAGGATATGCCGACAAGACAGGATATATCTTTATTCCCTGTCTTTATGAAATACCTTTTGGTACTTCTTTTACAGAAGACTTAATCGTTTTGATACAAAACGGAAAATACGGCTATATCGACAAAAACGGAAAAATCAGTATCCCCTTTCAATACGATATAGCCTCTCCTTTTTCCGAAGGCTTGGCTTATGTTGTTCTCAATCATCAAAGCGGCTATATCGACAAAAACGGCCGGATCGTCATTCAACTCCCATATGAATGGGGGACAGCCTTCTCCGAAGGACTGGCAGCTGTTGGAAACGGAGATTGCGGCGAAAATTACGACGACAGGGTGTATGGTTATATCGACAAGACCGGAAAATTAGTCATTCCTTTAAAATACAAATATGAACCCCGGCCTTTTTCCGAAGGACTAGTCCCTGTCTGTAAAGAGAAGAGTTATAGCTATATTAATAAAAACGGACAACAGGCTTTTCCGGGACTTTATACCTATGCTTTACCTTTTTCCGAAGGACTGGCCTATGTATGTACGGATAACGGGAAAAGTGGATTTATCGATAAAACAGGCAAAATGATCATCCCAGTTCAATCCGACGATCATATAGAATCCAATATCTATCAGTTTTCCAACGGATTGGCTATCGTTATTTCAGAAAATACAGACGGTCAAAACAGAAAAAAAACTTACGGACTTATCGATAAAAAAGGAAATTATTTTAAATCTCCCGTATACGATTATATTCATCCTTTCTCTGAAAAGCTGGCTTATTTTACTCAGGAAAATAAATGTGGTTATTTTGACACAAGCGGAAAAGAATTTTCACTTCAGCTCAACGGACGTTCTTCTTTTAACCACGATATCACGCAAAGAATATTAAAAAATTACATTCAGGTTTCACAAATCAGCTTCAGTGATTTCGCCAAACAATATGTAGAAGATATCATTAATAAATGGCAAAAAAAAGGAGATTATGAAAAAACGGCCGACTGGCAAAAAAGAGTAAACGAACCGAGCCGAAAGCATAAAGTAGAAGAACTGACAGAGGAAGCAGAACAAGCATTCCTATACAAAGCCGGGATGATTTTCCCGGAACAGCTGAACCTAGGTCCATACGATCCAGATCACGAGGTTTATCTGGTAGAATGTGAAAGATATGGTCAAATGCTGTTGCCTGTACCCCTCGGTAAAGCACAGGATTTTCTGTTGCAGTGGAATAAGACACAATTCTATCCCCATTATTTTATCGAAAATGACCGGCTTGCCATAGCCGAGCTGATATTCACCCAGCCAGACGGAATGGCTTACAAATACAGTAATGAAGCTTCTCTAAATTATACGACAACCGAAATCAACTACGATTTCGATTCCATAGAAATTGTCCCCCACTCCCATCCTTCGGAAAGAACAAAAGGAGAGCAACGGATTTCCACAAAGAAAATGACAATGGCAAAATCCGATGTAGATCAGAACATTCCTTTAACAGAGACAAAAAATAAAAATACTTTTGCCATTATTATTTCAAACGAAAATTACAGGCTGTTAGCTCCTGTTCCTATGGCCACCAATGACGGGAATATTTTCAGTGAATATTGCCATAAAACATTGGGAATCCCTCAGGAAAACATCCGTCTCTATAAAGATGCCACTTACGGCATTCTATTGGAAGCAATAAGGGATATGCAGGAATTAGCCTATACCCATAAAGGAAATATCCGGATTCTCTTTTATTATGCAGGCCACGGAATCCCGGATGATAATAAGCGGGACGCCTGCCTGCTACCCGTAGATGCTTCCGGAATCGACAGCAAGGTCTGTTATCCTCTAAAAGAATTATACCGGGAATTAGGCAATCTGAATACACAAAATGTCATCGTTTTTCTGGATGCCTGTTTCAGTGGAGCAAAACGAGACGGTGAGATGTTAACCCAAAGCCGGAGCGTAGCTCTAAAAGCGGTACCCGCTACCCCAAGCGGGAATACAATAGTATTCAGCGCTGCTTCTGATGATCAGACCGCTTACCCTTATTTGGAAAAAGGGCATGGACTGTTTACCTATTTCTTATTGAAAAAGCTACAGGAAAGCCAGGGAGAAGTCACTTTAGAAGAGTTAGGAAATTACCTCTTCGAACAGGTACAAAAACAAGCCCGGGTAATCAACCGACATACTCAAACTCCCTCTGTTACCCCTTCCCCTTCTTTAGGAACGGATTGGGGCAATATCAGACTTAAATAAAAAGTACTATTTTTCATCTCCCGGTAAAAAAGAAATGCAATTAAATTTTATAGGATAAATCTTAAAATTTAGTTGTATTTCTTTTATAATTTATTAGTATTTTTTAATAAATTTGGCCCTATAAATTGAAGTCGTTTGTAATGAACAAAGATATTTTCAAATACCCTATCCGTCATTTCATTCAGCACAAAATCAATAGTGGTGCCGTTCTGCTTTTCGTTGCAATCATTGCAATGATCATTGCCAATTCTCCTTTCCGGGAACACTATAATTCTTGGTTCGCCAAAGAAGTTGTGCTCCAGTTCGGAGATTTCAGTCTTTTTCACAGCCATGGTTCCAACATGAATTTTCTGGCATTGATCAACGATGCTTTAATGGCAATATTCTTTTTCTCAGTCGGTTTAGAAATCAAACGGGAAATTTTAGTAGGGGAACTGTCTTCGCCCCGCAAAGCTTTACTGCCTGTCATTGCTGCTTGTGGCGGCATGATTATCCCTATTTTAATTTTCTCGGCCATCAGCCCTGCCGGTCCGGCAGCGAAAGGAGCTGCTATTCCCATGGCTACGGACATTGCTTTTTCCCTGGGGGTACTCTCTCTCCTCGGCAAAAAAGTTCCTTTAAGTCTTAAAATTTTTCTGACTGCTTTTGCCGTAGTGGATGATATCGGGGGAATCATCGTGATCGGCCTGTTTTACAGCAATCAACTTGTTTTAGAATACTTGCTTTGGTCTCTCCTTTTTATTGGATTATTATGGGGAGGCGGCCGTCTGGGAATCAGCAGTAAATTATTCTATATTTTCTTTGGGATTATTGTCTGGTATCTTTTCCTCAATTCCGGTATCCATCCGACTATTGCGGGAGTAATTGTCGCTTTTACTGTTCCTGCCCGTCCCAAAATTTATCTGCCGGACTATACCCGGGATATCCGTCAAAGTCTGGACCGTTTACCAGAAAAAACAAGTCCCTCTTCGAACATACTTTCAAATGCTGAACTTTCCGTTTTAAAGCATATAGAAGCCACCTCCGACAAAGCCATCAGCCCGCTTCAATCTCTAGACGATAATCTGCATCCTTTAGTAAACTATATTGTCATGCCTTTGTTTGCCTTTGCAAATGCAAGTATCACGTTTTCAGATTTCTCTTTAGGGACTTTAGAAGGAGTGACACTCACCATATTTATTTCCCTGGTATTCGGAAAATTAATCGGTATTTTTTCTTTTACCTGGCTGGCTGTCAAAACAGGTTTACTGACAATGCCTGAAAGAATGAATAAACGGAATCTTTTTGGTATATCTTTGTTGGGAGGTATCGGTTTTACGGTTTCCCTTTTTATCGCCAATCTTTCGTATGCCGGTCTCGGCGAAAACGGAAACATGTTGTTAAATCAAGCCAAATTGGGCATCATTTCAGGCTCCATATTCGCCGGTATATGTGGTTATCTGGTTCTGAATAAAGTATTAAAAAACACCGATTAAAATCAGCAATCATATTCAACAACTCCTTATCGCTTCCGGTTTTCCTTTATTGTAAAGGTTATCTTATCCTCTCATCATTTCTCTTAACCGGCTCCAGCCGGCCGATCTGTTTTCAAATTATTTTCTAAAAAAGAATATATTTCTTTGTTATTCCCTTAAAAACCGCTATATTTGCATCGCTTTTGGAGAGATGGCAGAGTGGTCGATCGCGGCGGTCTTGAAAACCGTTGAAGTGAGAGCTTCCGGGGGTTCGAATCCCTCTCTCTCCGCCAAGAACGAAAGCAAAATCAAGAAAATCCCTGTAAATTAGCAGTTTACAGGGCTTTTACTTTCCGGCAAAAAAGCAAAAAATAGCAGAAATCAGGGACACTCACATATTTTGAAAAATGTCACCAATTTCCAGTCATGTCGTTTTCGTCCAATGGTTTGCTATATTTTGTACAACGCCAAATTCAACTTCATTGCCTACTTTTATCAACCTCAGAACAACTTAAAAAGTATGAGAAAAAAACTTTAAAATCCTGCTTTTCATCAAAAAACAAAAGTGTCTAAAAACGGTGAAACACCTGTTTTATTAAGGGTAACAGTAAACAAATCAAGGGTAGAAACGTCTGTCCATCAACATCCTCTTACGCCCCTATACGCTAAGGAAGTATATAATCACCTAATCAAATATTCTGTCCTCTATAGCACCTTCCCCCGTCCCTGGGTGCTATTCGCTTCTCAAGGATTTCACGGGATTAATCGTAGCAGCCTTGATACTTTGCCAACCCACAATAAGTAAAGCAATAGAGGCTGCAAACGCACCGGCAATCCCAAAAATCCACCCGTTTAAATCGATTCGGTAAGCAAAATTACTTAACCAACTGGACATCGCATACCAAGCAAACGGACAAGCTAAAATAAAGGCCAGAATTATCCATTTCATAAAGCTACCCACTAATATATGCAATACTTCCGTCACTGAAGCCCCATTTACCCGCCGGATTCCGATTTCCTTTACCCGTTGCTGAATAAAGTAAGTAGCCATAGCCAAAATGCCCATCATCGACAAAATAATGGCTAAAACAGAAAAGTAACCGATCAGACGTCCCGTACGCTCGCTGTTTTCATACCATTGATTGATGGTTTGATCCATAAACTCAGCTTCAAACGGGACCCCACCTGCAAACTGCCGGTATGTTTCTGTCACTTGTTTAAATATTTTACCTATATGGGGAGAATCTATTTTCACTAAAATGGACCAAGGCCACTCCCCCTCTTCCAACGGAAGAAACCAAGCCGGTCCGACCTCTTCTGTAAGATCACGAAAGTGAAAATTCTGTACGACACCTACTATCGGTACACTCCTCTCTCCGAAAATATTGCATTCTGTAGGATTTTCACCCAATTCTAATGCTTTTACCCCGGCTTCATTCAACCATAATCCTCGTTTCGATTCTGCCACATCGTTCCTCTTCACCTTAATTCCCATCAATTGAAAAAAAGCCGTATCAATTTTAAATTCCTGAAAACTAAGCGGTTTTTCTTTATACATAAAAGATTGATTGTTTCCGCCATCTACCGGACTTCCACACACAAATGATACTCCGACTACTCCGGGTATTTGAGCAAACTCACTTCGCAACCCCATCTTTTGCGCCCCGCTTATCGCATTGTTATCTATATAAATTATATTCTCTTTATCGAATCCCAGATTATAATTACGTAAGAATTCTGTCTGCTCCCAAATCACTATTGTACAAACGATTAAAATAATCGCTACGGTATACTGAAATGAAATCAAGGCTTTACTGTAAATTCCTTTTGTCTTTTTACGAAAAGCCCCTTTTACGACATCGACCGGATTGAAACGAGTAATCAAATAAGCCGGTGTAATACCCGCAATCAATCCCAAAACCACTACCCCCAGTATAGCGATTCCTACAGCCATCCCTGTGAATTGGACTCCAATCGATACATTTGTATTCAGTAACTGATTAAAAACAGGCTGAAATAACAAACTCAAACCAATAGCCAATCCAAAAGAAATAAAACAAAGCGCTTCCGATTCCAGTATAAATTGCCGGAATAAATGCCGGTTGTCGGTTCCCAACAATTTTTTAATCGCTGCTTCTTTCGCCCGGAATCCTGCCTGAGCTACCGATAAATTATTATAATTGATCATAGCCAACAACAAAATCACAAAGGCAATAGCCGCCAGCAACATCACCAGCATTTTACTATTTCCATGTATTCCCTGTCCGCTTTTTCCGCCAAAATAGGTTTCCGTCAAAGGCTCAAAGGCAAACTCTTTTTTATACCCCCGTTTATACATCCAGTAATTCTCCTGAAAATCTTTTAGCACCAACGGAGCTTTCGCTCTCAAGTCTGTCCCTTCTTTAGCCAGAAAATACAATCCGAAAGAACTATTCCCATTATTCTGAAATAAAGCCGGATTATCCCAAAAATCAGCCAAAAAAGGAAAAGGTAATAAACCGTCACAGGAATTGAAATGGGTATTATCCGGCATATCCTCCATAATTCCCGTAATAATTAATTTAAAATTTCCGTTAATATTCACTTCTTTGCCTATCACTTCCTCATCCCCAAACAATTTTCGGGCATACGAACGGGTGAGTACTACCGAATTCCGGCCTTTCAACACTTCTGACGGTTCCCCCTCCAACAAACGGAAAGAAAACATTCTGAAAAAGGTGGAATCCACCATCAAAAAATTAAACGTAACTTTCTCGTGTTGTAAGTTCTCTATAAAACCGGAATTTTCATGCAAACGGGTATAGCATTCGATCTCCGGATATTTATTTTGCAATTCTCCTCCTATCAATGTTCCAAACCCCGATTGTATTTCATTTACCGCCCGAAAGATCCGGTCTTTGTTTTTATGAAACTGATCCACTGATAATTCCTGACGGATATAAGCTCCTAACAAGATTACAAAGGTCAACGAGAAAGCAAATCCCCAAACAGTGATACCTGTATATAATTTATTTCGACATAGATTCCGGAAAAATAAATTGATATTCGAAAGACTCATTATTTCAACCGATTTATTGCTGTAAAGATAAACAATATTTGTACCATTTACGTATATAATTATAAATCAATCACATACAACAATATCTTTCTTTTATATTGTCTATTTTTTAGACAATCTTTGTAAAAATTATGGACATATATGTATAAGGCATTTTCTTCCGGCCTTATATTATAGCACCTTCCCCCGTCCCCGGGGATAAAACCAACAATATTTATTCATTATCAACAATATACAACATCAAAAAAGAAACTCATTCTTCTTTTTGTCCGTAAAAAATACATATTGTCCGGAAATTTCTGGCATCCCTTTTTTCCCATGAGAGAATTAAAAAGAGAATTATTAACCCATAAATATTGAATATATGAATCCAGATACACCAAGAGAAGGGAAGGGCACTATTGCCATTGAGAAGCAGACGTCTAAAATACCGTCTGGAGTTTATTTAACAGCCGCACTGACAGCTATGGGGCTTTCATTAGCCTTAAAATGTATGAAACGTAACCATGCCGCATTATTTGTCGGACAATGGGCAGCTCCTTTTTTGATTATGGGGCTTTACAATAAGATTGTCAAAACAGAAGGCCACGATTAAATACAGGTCCTCAAAATTTAAGTTGTGCCGGTTTACTTTTTATTTTCAGAACCGGAATTTGTTTCCTACGTAAAGAAAAAACTTTACAAAACAGAACCAGTTCCCTTTCTCTTATAAAAGTTATTCCGGCATAATTTTTAAGAAATCTATTGATCCGAACTTATTATTTCCAACGGATATCCTATAAATAAACCGTTTTCAATCACTCCGGTAATGGCTTTTATTTCCGTTTCTAAATCAGCGGAAATCTGTTCAAAACGGACATCCAAAATAAGATTATTATTTTCTGTAATGACAGGCCCGTCTTTTCCTTTTGCCGGACGCAGAACAATTTCCGTAGCTCCGAGCTGCCGGATTTTATTTTCAACATAAGTCAAAGCGTCCGGAAATACCTCAACGGGAACGGGGAATTTAACGCCTAAACGGGAAACAAATTTCGATTTATCCGCCACAATGCATACTTCTTTACTACTCCGGATTAACAGTTTTTCCTTAAACAAAGCTCCCCCACGTCCTTTCAGCAAATTATGTTCCCCGTCAATTTCATCTGCTCCGTCAAAAGTCCAATCCGGTCTTTTCTCCCAAAGAGTCGTCTGCGGAATATCAAATTGCAAACAAGCCATAGCACTTTCGATAGAAGCCGGAATAACGGTTATATGCAAATTTTCTTCCCGGATTCTTTCCCCTAAAGCCTGTATTGTCAGGTAGACCGTAGAACCGGAACCTGCCCCTATTGTATCGCCGTTTTTGGCTCTTTCTGCCAGTTTCCGGGCTACCCCCTTTTTGGCTTCCCGGTTCACAATCGCTCCTGACCAGCCTGAACGAAAAAGGAGATTATTTTTCCATTGCATTGTCTTCATTTTCAACGTTAATATTCATCTAGCAATTTGACCTGAAGGACGGTCTCATCTTAAAATTTGTATTACGCATATCTTTGCGGTCTTTGGAAAATTTTTTATCCTAAAAGTTTGTATACAATTTATGATTTGCATGATACAAATGAATTTTATTTAAAAGACCGGGATCTTTTATCGCAAAAATAGGGAATAAATGAATAGGGTGTATGGGCTTGCAACCGGATTCTAATTTACCTTAAAAGTATCCCGAAGTAAATTTTCTGACCTCCTGATATTTCAAAGTATTCAACCCCCAAGCGATTAAATCGCAATAATCTGCCGTAGTAGCATTGAAAAAAATTGTGGGCAACAAATTTCCGAACTCTTCCACTAACGCGTCAATAATTTCCTGCTAATTTTCAGCTAAAGCCAATCTGATCACGGGTCTTAAATATTTCATCCAGTCTCCATTTTGCATTTCAGAAATAAAACCTGCCAATTCATTTACATTGGTTCCCCTATTACTCAGCATATCGGATAAAGTAGCTGGCTCAACCGTCTGTATAATATTATCTGACCGACAAAAACATCCCTTATTTTACCTGTCCGGATGGTTAAAATTATAGAAAGGAACCACCTGAAACGGATTTCCATCTCTCCCCATATCTGTAAAAGGAGAAGGACGATATGCCTGAGAGGGAGAACGCCAAATAAGGAAATCGCCGTATTTATCCGATAAAAAATGAATGCCGGCACCGTAATTAACTATCTTTTTACCGGCCTGATGATAAGTCGCATTTCCTCCGGCTCTCACTCTTCGGTTACAATCTCCCTGCTGGTAACCCTTATCCGAAAAGATATTCATTCTTCTGCACTCATCAAAATTTCCGATACGACGGGAATGAGAGAAATCAATCCCTTCTGCAAGCATAACAATTTCATAAAAACCATTTATGACCCAAGCGCCCCTTTGGTTTCTCCTTTTAACTGATAAGCGACATTTACCCCGCCAAAGGTTCATTCGTCTTCTCATTGTAAATATACCCTCCACTTCCTGCCTCATACGGTAGAACACATAAAACGAAGTATACACAAACAAAACATTAAACTTTTCATATCCCCTTCCTCAGTACAATCTTTGCCCTCTCTATTCACCTACTGTAAATTTTATTTTTACATTTTATAATTTAACTATGTAATCTATATGCCAAAAACTATTTTACAAGTACTCTAAATTAAAGAATATGTACTCATTATTAAAGATAAGTGCTAAAATATAACATTCTCTTATAGCAATTGTACAGCAATGGTTATATGCGTCATCATATAATTGTGTGGACAGAAACACCATATAAAGCGTCTCAATCGTAATAAACCAAGAGAAAATCAGGAAATACTATCATACATACTTTGTATCCGAATATAAATTCTTCACTTCATAATTTCATTCACAATAACCGTCATTCTAAAAATTCTGATAAATTGCTATCGTGATACAAAAACACTCAAAAACAATTAAATGAATCAGATGAGCAAAACAAATAAGACTTCTTTCTGTATAAATACACTTATATAGAAAAAACTTTTAATTTATTTCATTTCTACTGGTAGCCAGTAACAGATCCGAAGTAAATATTATACAGCTTTTC
This sequence comes from uncultured Odoribacter sp., assembly GCF_937966165.1. Classification (NCBI taxonomy): domain Bacteria; kingdom Pseudomonadati; phylum Bacteroidota; class Bacteroidia; order Bacteroidales; family Odoribacteraceae; genus Odoribacter; species uncultured Odoribacter sp. Next base: position 151,138 of record NZ_CALCLB010000016.1, on the reverse strand, counting down.
AAAAACGAAAATCTATTATAAGCATTACTGAATGTGATCTTTATTTATTCATACGTTATTTTCTGCTTTCCATGGAAATCTTACTCTCTTCCCCGTCACATATTCTCTATACATTTAAATATCTCAACCTATTTCAAAAGTATAGATTAGTTTATATCTTTGAATACGACAAAATCCTAATCAGTCCGATACAATTTATGAAAAATTTCTGTTTACTCTTGCTTTTAAGTCTATTTCCCTTTTCATCTAAACCTCAAATTTATACGCCAGACTGGGTATCTTTAGATAAACGTCCGTCCCCTGCCTGGTTCAAAGACGCTAAATTTGGAATTTTTATTCATTGGGGATTGTATTCCGTTCCCAGCTGGTCTCCCAAAGGTACTTACGAAGAATGGTATAAATACTGGCTTGACAATAAAAAACTATTCGGGAATGGGGATTTTAAAGGTACGGAAGTCTATGATTACCATTCAAAAACATATGGAAAAGACTTTGAATACGCGAATTTCGCTCAAATGTTCAAGGCACAGGATTATGATCCGGAAGCTTGGGCCAAATTATTTCTGGAGGCAGGAGCCAAATATGTCGTCCTGACAACCAAACACCATGAAGGTTTTGCCTTATGGCCCAGTAAAGAGGCCTCACTTGCTTACGGGCGTCCCTGGAATTGTATGGAAACCGGAGCTCAACGGGATCTGGTAGGAGAATACGCTAATGCGCTTCGACAAGCAAACCTAAAAGTAGGATATTATTTTTCATTACGGGAATGGGGAAATCCTCTCTATCAACCCGAGACAATGGCACTCTTCGTAGAAAAACACTTTTTCCCCCAATTCAAAGATTTAGTAAATAATTACAAACCCGATTTAATCTGGGTAGACGGTCCGGACCAATATACAGATAAACAATGGAGAACACCGGAAATACTCGCTTGGTTATACAATGAATCTCCCGTCAAAGATAGTGTTGTTGTCAATGACCGCTGGGCCCAAAATACAGGACAGCGTCATGGAGATTATTATACTTGTGAATACAGTAAAAACAATAGTACCTTCAATAAACCCTGGGAAGAATGCAGGGGAATTGGCTTCTCTTTTGGGCTTAATCAAAATGAAGATATTGAAGATTATACACAACCACAGGCTTTGATATTAACCCTGGTTAATATTGTCAGCCAAGGTGGGAACTTTCTTTTAGGAATCGGTCCAAATGCCAATGGAAAAATTCCACCGATTATGCAAGAACGTTTATTACAAATAGGACAATGGTTAAAAGTAAACGGAGAAGCTATTTACGGTTCACACCCTTGGAAACAAAGTATCCAATGGTCAAAAGGCGATCAAAACTGGCAAACAGAAGGGAAGCTTTATGTCAGTGGGAATGAAATCCTGAAACAAACAGTCGACCCGGAACCAGGATACGCCGTAAAAGAAGTATTTTTCACAGCCCAAGACAACAGTTGTATCTATGCAATCCTTCCCCATTTTCCCCAAGGAAAACTCATTTTAAAAAATGTCTATTCAACACCCAAAACCAAAGTCAGTTTATTAGGTTTAAAGAAAAAAATCAAATGGAAACAGAAAGGGGATAATTTAATAATCAATATGCCTTTGATTTCATACGACGAAGTCCCTTGCAACTACGCCTGGACATTAAAACTAGAAAATGTTATTTAATAAAAATCGGATCGGATGATTTATTAACAACACCAAAAGTTTACAGAACAATAAAACAAAAACAATAATCTGACTGGAACTTACCGGACAACTCAATGAGAAACTGATTTTCGGTTCTGATAAAAAAATACATCTGCAATATTTGTCCTGTCAATATATTTCTCCCGAAAGCAGTCATCTGTTATTCAACTATAAATAAATTTGAACATTTAAACAAATAAAATTCGAATCTCATCGTTCTCCTCCGAAAGTTTTTCACGCTAAAAAAGATTTTGATTCCTTTCCATTTAAAAATAAATTGTTAAAAATTAGGATATTTCTATAATATCTTTAAATTTGTTGTTACATTATGTTTTATTATATTATCATATTCAAATTATTATTATAAATATATCAAAATTGGAATATTTAAATCACAAATTATAACAAAAAAAAATTATTAAATCAACTATACACAAACAAAAGACAGTCAGTCAACATTGAATGATTTTATTTCTTTTATTGTGGTTAAGACAGAGAATAAAATAGAAATTCAACAGATCGTGTTATGAAAAAAATTCAATTAAAATTTCAGAAGGAAGTAATTTCTGTATTATCAGGTACTGAATTATCTAAATTTTTGGGCGGTGCTAAAAAAATTTATTCAATCGATGCTTGTAATACAGAAGAAGAATGTAATAGCATTGTAAACTGTGACAGTCAACAAGAAAGTTGCCAAGGTAAATGTCTTAGCAACGGCCTGGGAGGCGGTAATCGCCCGGTAATTGGGGTAGATACAGATCAATCGACTCCCAAATATTGTGAATTAGCCTATACTTGCCGCTGTCCGGAAACTACATTTTGTCAGGAATCAAACTTGTGTGTATCAGAAGCATTATAAAAATAATAACTGTCAATCCACTTTTAAAATTCCTAAACTCGAACGATACAATTATGAAAAAAATTCATTTAGATTTTCAAAAAAAAGTAATTTCCACTTTATCCGGAAATGATTTATCCCGTTTACAAGGAGGGAATACAGCGTTTTCCTACAATAGTTGTCCGACAGTCGACAGCCAGTGCGGAGCGACCAATGCATGTACAGATCAGGACAGTATCCAGGGAAATTGTCTGAGCGACAACAATGGACACGGAGGAAAGTTACATTATCGCCTAGACCCCATACCGAATAGTGGCAGTTGTGACAGCTGTTATACATACGAATGTCTGTCAAAACATGAATGTGCTCCAATAGAAATTTTACCAGATATTTAATTTCTTTGTTTCATATATTTTAAAAGTTTAAAAATGAACAAAATAAAACTTGAATTCCGGAAAAAGATAATCTCTAAATTATCCGGAAATGAGCTTGCAAAGTTCCAGGGTGGGAACACGGCATTTTCTTATAACGGATGTGCGACTGTAGACAAGCAATGTACAGCCTCCCGGGAATGTACAGACCAAGATAGCTGGCAGAACAAATGCCTTAGCGATATTTATAATACCCAGAAGTGTGAGACAAATTTATGTGAATTTCCGGTAGGACCGGAAGATCCCGGTACTTGCGGATGCGTAACCTATGACAACTGTGAATCTCTATTTATAGCTTGTGAAGCCTTATAAAATACAAACTCAGTCATTCATTTGTAACAACAAATATGAAAAAAATAAAACTTGAATTCCGGAAAAAGGTAATTTCTACATTATCCGGAAACGACTTAGTTCAAATCAGGGGAGGAAATACGGCTTTTTCCTACAATAGTTGCCCATCTGTCGATCATTATTGTCAAGCAACTGGTAAATGTACAGACAAGGATTCTGTACAAACAGTGTGCCTACTGGAATCTAAAAATTGCATAACCAAAGAATGTCTCGGTCCTGTTAACCCTGTTGATCCCGGGACATGCGGATGTGCCACTTATAGTGAATGTAAAACAGCAGACAATTGTATAAAATTATAAACAAAAAATTACCCAATTCCCATATATTTTTTAAAACCGACAAAAAGAAAGATTAAAAATTACATTATGAAAAAAATCAATTTAGAATTCCGCAAAGAAGTTATCTCCACTTTATCCGGGAAGGAACTCTCTAAAATCCAAGGAGGAAATACAGCTTTTTCGTATAACAGTTGTCCTACAGTAGACGGCCCCTGTACAGCCACAAACGAGTGTACAGACCAGAATAGCGTACAAAAAAAATGTTTCAGTGATGCAGGTTGTAAAGGAGGTTCCACAGAGCCGTATCAATCTTATTTTACAGACGATATTCCTGTGGCACATGAATCTTGTGGTTGCGTCTCTTATGGCGGATGTGATACGCTTGATTATTCTTGTCTGATTGAGGAATAATGGAAATATAAGATTGTCCTGAATTGTTTGACAATAGGAAAAGGACAGTTATTATATTATTTACTGAAATAACATGAAAAAGTTAAATTTAACATTCCGGAAAAAAGTCATATCCCTATTATCCGGAAAGGAGCTCTCAAAAGTTCAGGGGGGAAATACGGCTTTTTCCTACAATAGTTGTCCGACAGTAGACGGTCCCTGTACGGCTACAAGTGAATGTACAGACTTAGATAGCTGGCAAGGCAAATGTTTTAGCGATAAAGCCTGTGGAAGTATATCCAACGATCCTGTATTGGAGCAGGCCCCCGAAAAACATCCAAGCGATTATTGTCAGATTTTTTCAGATAACGATAATGAATGAAAGACAGAATAAAAGAATTTATATTTTTAGCTAATAACATACCCCATTTACATTATGAAAAAAATCAATTTAGAATTCCGCAAAGAAGTTATATCTACTTTATCCGGTAATGAACTCTCTCAAATTCAGGGGGGAAACACGGCTTTTTCCTATAATAGCTGTCCCACAGTAGACGGTCCCTGTACGGCATCAAGCGAGTGTACAGACCAAGACAGCTGGCAGGGTAAATGCCTTAGTGATTTATCCTGCGGAAGCGGAAGCACAGAGCCACAACTAGAACACAAAATAGATGAAGGGACTCTAGTCGAAGAAAGCGGTTATTGTGTTACAATTCCTAGTTTTGATACGATATGTTAAACTCCTTCGAAATAAAAGAAAACATCTTTTATATTATTTCTAAATCTAAATTATGAAAAAAATCAAATTAGAATTTCAGAAGGAAGTATTATCCACTTTATCCGGAAATGAACTTTTAAAACTCCGGGGAGGGATGGCTAACTCTGATTATGGCAAGTGCCCAACGGAAGATTATGCGTGTGCAGAAAGCGGTAACTGTGATACCTGGCAAATGGAATGTACCGTAGAACCTATATCCCAAAAATGCGAATCAGAAAAATGCGTAGGTCCGGAGCCTCCAACCGAAGGTCCGGTAATAAGTTGCGGCTGTGCTACTTTTGATTGTAAAACAATCGTAATTGCCTGTTACGTTCAATAAGATCTACCGTTTCTCCTCTTCATTTTTCAAGAGGAGAAACTTCATTTTACGTATATTTCAATCCAATCCTACCCAACGGGCCAAATCGTTATAACCTTTTATAATATCCTTGGCAATATTTACTCCTGCCTTTACTCCTTCCACTATTTTAGATAAATGAGAATCCGGATTTCCCAATTCTTCTGTCAGGCGTTTTAACCGGTTCAAAACCCCTTTTTTCTTCATTTCCTCCGGTGTTTTATAAGACTCAGCCTTTTCCAGCATTCCTGCCATTGTCTCCAATTCCCGGGCTTCTTCTTTTTTTCCTTTTTCATTTAATAACTGGGCTAAATCGTTTAAACACCCCTGTACCCGGATATTACAGTCGTAAAAATTAAAATTATTCCGTACAGATTTATTGATCAGAATTCCTTTCCCTCCGATAATATTCTCAGCATTTATGTTATAATTCACCACATATTTATCCATATCAATATTCTGTTGTCCGATATCGTCATAATAAGGCACTTTATCCTGAGCATGATTAAATATCTTTTTATCTGTAAGCCATAAAATACCTTCCTCTTTCCCGGGAATCTCTCCAAAGATTTTAATGGCATACCTCAACTCCGGTTTACGGGTTTTATACGAATTGAAGATATCATTAAGTGTTTTCCGAAGAGCAGTGAGATAAGCTGTTTTCTGAAATCCTTTTACCGAGACACTGATTGTACGGTCTTCCTCTCTTACCAGGGCAATGGTACCGCAACCGTCTTCCAGAATAGCCCCGTATCTCCATACCTGATAAAATCCTCCTTCGTGTTTAATTTCCCGGTTGTGTCTGACAATAAATCGGGAAACAGTATTGGGAGGTAAAGGCTGTTCGGAACGATATTGTAACATAAGGCTATTTCCAATAGGGAAATCAGGCAAACGGACAGGACGGTCTTCCTGCAGGAGATGAGGAATAATCAGGCATCCGCCCTCCTTTGTTTCATAAGCCAACTCATAAAATATCATCAATCGGAAAATAAACGGATGTTTTTCTACCGGATAACGATCCGTTTCTTCCCGGAATACCGTTTCAAAATCTTTCAACGTCAGCGAATACCGCTGTTCCTGATGTACCCAGTTGATAATTTTATATACGCCTTGACTGATCCATTCGGGATTCAATACCAAAGTGTCAAACTCCTCCATATCCTTATACCAAAGACTGATACCCAAAGCATGTAAGTTTTTCAGCAATATCTCGATGTTCTGTACATAATATTTCCGGGCAATTCTCTCCAATTCACTTTTTGTAATATGTTCTTTTTTCTTCACGGGATCGCTCGGAATAAAATATTCTTCCAGTTCCTCTTTTACTTTATAATAATTTTGCGGAATTTCCTGGTTATTCCAGGAAGGATGGCTATTGATATAGTTCACTACAAATTCCCGGAAATCAGCTAATTCCGACTTATTATCCCGGATAGAAAAAGAATAATAAGCTGCTATCGGATACTGTTCTTTCAACGAATTAATAGGAATATCAACCTTATGAAGGTCCCGCTCATTCACCAGAATAATAGCTTCTGAATCCCCTCCGTAATTTGTCATATGGTTTAACCAATATTCAAGACGGTTTCTTCCTTCAGTGCGTCCATCATAAACGATAATGTACAAGCAATGTTCCGAAAGAAAAAACTGATGTACAGCATGAGTAACCGTATGACCCGCAAAATCCCAGATGTGTACATTTACATTTTGCTTCTCCAATTCCCAAAGTAAAGTATCCACTCCGGCAGTACTCTCATTATCTTCTGTCATCGGAGCTTTGGGATCAATCAGACGTCTGGCTAAGCTCGTCTTTCCGGCTCCTTTATCTCCCAGGATAATGATACGGGCTTCATTGAATTGTATGGCCCCCTGCTTTTCCAGTTCTTCCAGATAATGGCCAACCGCTGCAGCTCCTTGTTCCCGGATTTCTTTAGGTACGCTCAGGCGCCGTTTTAAAGCTTCCCGGTCAAAAGTAAATCCGTTGCGGTAAATATTCCGGTATAAACGTCCCCAATAGGCACAATCTTCTGTCCGCATAGCCTCTTCCCAAACCGACCAAAGCTTGTGATACTTTTTCTGTAATTCCTGAGCTTTTAAAGAAGACGGCATTTTTAAACCTCTCAGATCCCGTAAAAGCAATGAAATGAAATCCGGTTGTTCGCCCCAATAATCTTCCGCTGCATATATCAAGTCTGTTGCTGCATACACAGCATAATATTTATCCAGCAAAGAATAGACAGCATCCGTAACGGTAAAAATGGCATAAGCCACTGTATTGCGATGAGCTGTAAAAGCCAATCCTTCGGTATTCTCCACAGCAACACCGGCTACATCATAAAAACCTTCTTCTTTCCTTTGTAAAACAGCCCAGATATTTTTATCCAGCGTAGAAAAAATTGTATATAAAAATTGCTGCCGCTCCTGTTTTTCCCAATAATTAAAATTCCCTTCCATACTTAAAAAAGGCAAAGCCCGGACAGCACAATGCCAAGCAAAATATAACACCTGCTCCTCCCTCGACTTCTTTAAATATTGTCCTATTCTTTTTTCAAAAGCCTCCACATCCATAATCGTATGGTTTATTATTATCAAATATAAATATCCCTCCCCATAGAAAATAAAGATAAATATTCTTCCTCACAGCCTTTTTCTATAGGGATACACTTATACCCCACCTTAAACCCATACTTATTCAATCACCAATTTTGCAAATTTATCCATTTCACCCTTTCTTTACGCATAAAAAGAATGATATATTATGTTATTAAACCAAAAATAATTGTAAAAAAATGTTTCTAATTTACCTTTGATAACTTTTCTAAGGCGTAAGCATTCATTTTCATTTTCCCATCCCATTTAAAAAATTATTCTTGGCGCATAAAAGAGGTAACCAACTATCTGACAATTTCGTAAACTATGTTCGGAGAGTAGATCTGCAGCAGGATGAGGGATAAGAATAGAAAGAAGACAGAACGACTTATCAGAACAGAAAAGGGATTCTGAAATTATTCTTTTTTATCTTATATCGATTAACTGTTATTTCACTTTCAGCTGAAGGCTTACGGTCCCAAATGATAGTATCATTGGAAAGTTCCTGGAAAAACAGGAAATATAAATTAGAAAATAAAAATTAAACGAGGCATTATTGTCTTCCGAAATATCGTTGAGGAATTAAATGTTGAAGAATTATGGAATACAATACCCCTAACGCCACACAAGTTATATTGGTGGATATAAACGACCAACCCATTGGTACTATGGACAAGTTAGAAGCTCACCGACGGGGTTTTCTTCACCGGGCTGTACTCGTCTTCGTCTTTAATCACAAAGGAGAATGGCTTTTGCAAAGGCGCACAGCCTTTAAATACCATTCGGGAGGATTATGGTCCAATACCTGCAGTACGCATCCTCATCCGGGAGAAGTACCGTTGGAAGCAGCCCAACGAAGGCTTCAGGAAGAAATGGGATTAAAATGTTCCCTCGAAAAGTCATTTTGTTTTACCTACAAAGCAAAATTGGATCACGGGGTTACAGAATATGAATACGAACATGTATTTACCGGTTTTACGGAGAATATACCAGACGTAAATCCCCTTACAGTTTGGGACTGGAAATATTTACCCTTAGACATCATCCGATTGGACGAACGAATTCATCCGGAAAAATATACCGTATGGTTTCGTCAAATTTACCGGGAAGTGCTTCAGCATCAGAAACAAAAAGTATGAGTCTTTCCCTTTAGGCTGTACAGCAACACCACATAGTCTCCCCATTGGATACAAGTAAACCTTTTGTCTGAAACAGTAGGGTATGAAAAAAATCCGGATCTGTATATATTGCTTCAGTTTTCTCTTTCTTACTTTTGGGGTAAAAGCCCAGAATAAAGTGGAATACGATCTATATGTAAATGATACAATAGTAAATTACACCGGTAAAGCCAGAAAAGCAATTGCCATAAACGGACAAATTCCGGCTCCTTCTTTATATTTCACAGAAGGGGATACGGCCGTTATCCGGGTACATAATTTATCCGGACATCCAACCTCCATTCACTGGCACGGTATACTATTGCCCCAACCACAGGATGGGGTTCCTTATCTCACCTCAGCACCTATAGCACCGCATACAACTCATATTTATCATTTTCCAATTATTCAAAACGGAACTTATTGGTACCATTCCCATTTCGGTCTACAAGAACAAAAAGGCCTGTACGGAGCATTTATTATCCGGAAAGGTAAAGACTATTCTGCTATACAACACCGGGACACTCTACCGGATTATCCAGTGGTTTTGAGCGATTGGACAAACCGGAAGGCTAAAGAGGTAAACCGAATGCTTCACATCGGTTCGGATTGGTTTTCCATCCGCAAAGGAAGTGTACAAAGTTATGGGGAAGCTCTCCGGAAAGGACAATTCAAAACGAAATTCCTCAATGAATGGAAACGGATGAAAGCCATGGATGTAAGCGATGTATATTATAACTGTTTTTTATTAAATGGACAGCAGACATCGGAACTGTACTCATTAAAGGCAGGAGATACAGTACGTTTGCGTATTATTAACGGAGCGGCTTCCACTTATTTCTGGCTTCAATATGCCGGAGGTAAAATCACGGTAGTCGCCAACGATGGAAAAGAGGTCGAACCTGTAGAAGTGGACCGCATGATGATTGCTGTATCAGAAACTTATGATATTCTTTTAACGGTACCGGACAACAGCACTTCCTGCGAATTACGGGCTACTTCTGAAGACCGGGAGGGTTCTGCTTCCCTTTGGTTAGGAAAGGGAAACAAAAAAACGGTAGCTCCGCTTCCAAAACTCAATTATTTTGCCGGCATGAAAATGATGAATAAAATGATGAAAATGGACGGAAATATGAAAAAGGGAAATATGAAAATGGAACTACAACGCATGGACATGAATCAGGTCATGTATCCCGAACGAACCTCCCAAACAATGGATGGTAAAAAAAGCTCTCAGGATACAAACACTACTTCCTCTATGCATACCCGGCACGAAATGGGAAACAGAAATATAAAAACACTGAATTACAGTTTATTGAAATCGCCGGTTTCCACAAATCTTCCTTCCGGAAGACCCTTCAAAGAAATATACCTGGAATTAACGGGAAATATGGACCGCTATGTCTGGTCGCTCAATAATAAAACGCTTTCGGAAGCGGATTTGATCCCCCTAACAGAAGGGGGAAATGTCCGTCTTATTCTGTATAATAATACAATGATGCGGCATCCCATGCATTTACACGGTCATTTTTTCCGGCTTAAAAACAGGCAAGGCGCTTACGCTCCTTTAAAATTTACGGTTGACCTCCTACCGATGGAAACCGATACGATCGAATTCAATGCCAATGAAAAGACAAGGGGAAACTGGTATTTTCACTGTCATATTCTCTACCACATGATGAGCGGTATGGGACGTGTTTTCCGGTACGAAGATTCGCCTCCTAATCCGCAACTTCCTGATACCACCAAGGCCTGGCGAAGAGTATATCATCCGGATCGTAAATTTTACTTCACTATTCAAAATAATTTTGCGACGAATGGTAATGAGGGACAAACGGAACTCAGTAATACGCGCTGGAGTTTACAGGGAGAATGGCAAACCGGTTACAACGACAGGCATGGCTATGAAACAGAAATCCGGCTAGGGCGTTATCTCGGAAAAATGCAATGGCTTTATCCTTACTTAGGTGTGGAATGGAGTTACCGTAAGGGAGAAAAAGGGGAGAAAAATTTGTTCGGACAAAAGAGAAAATACGACCGTAGCCTGGCCGGGACGGCCGGTATCCGTTACACTTTGCCCCTCTTATTTAATGCCGGAGCCCAAATCGACACCTACGGACATTTCCGTTTGCAACTGGAACGGGACGATATCCCCTTAACTTCCCGTTTACGTCTGAATGTCATGGGCAATACCGACCGGGAATATTCGTTTGGCCTCGCCTACATTCTGCTGCCTTACCTCCGCATGGCCGCTGGCTATGATAATGATCTGAAGTGGGGTGCCGGTATTACATTAAATTACTGATATCCCTTTATTTTTGGACAAAGCAGAAATTTAATTAATTTTGCAGCCCACAATTGAATTTATGAAAGACATTTTAAGTATAGCCCTCCAAAATCAGGAAAAAGCCCGGAAAATTATTGATAAAATCAATTTAATCCCCATCTGGAAATCTGTCGGAGCCGAACCGCACCTAGTGGGCTCCCTGCGTATGGGGTTGTTAATGAAACACCGGGATATTGATTTTCATATTTACTCCGATCCATTAGACCTTACCCAAAGTTTTACCGCTATCCAAAAAATAGCCGAAAACCCTTCTATTGTACAAATTGAATACAAAAATCTCTCCGCTACGGAAGAAAAATGCCTCGAATGGCACGCCTGGTACAGAGATGAGGAGAACGATTTATGGCAAATCGATATGATCCATATCTTAAAAGGATCTTTTTATGACGGGTATTTTGAAAAAATGGCTGACCGTATTCTCGCTCTCCTGACACCGGAAACCAAAGAAACGATACTGCGTCTGAAAAATGAAACTCCCGAAAATGAAAAAATTATAGGGGTAGAGTATTATCAGGCTGTACTCCGGGACGGAATCCGTCATTATTCCGAGTTTGAAAAATGGAGGGCACAAAATCCCGTAAACGGTATTCTGCACTGGATTCCCTGATTTTCAAAACTTTGATTCCCGGCTTTTTTCCAAACGAAAGGCCTGATAAAAGATGCAAATGTTTAAGGGGCTAAATGTTCAAAGATAAAAAGGTATAAGGGTTCAAAAGTGTAAATGTCCATTTAGACTTATCTATAACTTTAATAATAAAAGTTATCAGGAACGGCCTTTTTCATTCCCCGGAAAAGTATATACTACATTTGAAAAATATATTTACCTGAAAATACAAAACACTTAAACTTTTTCAAATAAAATTTCAGACCTTATTCGTAAAAACACAACAAGAATATCTCCTTTTACGTTATAAATAGAGTCAATGTAGCCTTTTGGCTGACAAAAAAGGAGAGATGAAAAAAAAGAAAAATACCATAACAGCCTTTGCTATAGTAGCCATCATTTGCATTCTACTGATCGTAATACTCCTCGTCAGAACAAGAGATGTAAAAGAAAATGAACTTGACCCGGGAGCAGTGCCAGCCGAAATTGAACAAGGAACTCCCTGATTACAGAATATAGCCACACCCATTCCCATATTCATCTGAAAATCAGTGAAAATAACAGATATATTTACTGATTTTAAAAAATATCTTATGTAAGAAAAGGCGGAAATCAGAGCTGTTTTTCCATGGTATAATTAATCATTGTTATGCCCCCTAAATTTACCCTGTTTTTCTGTTTTATGCAGAAACCCTGTTTTTCAAAAAAAGGACGGGCCGTAATACTCACATCTGCGCTTAATACAGAAGCCCCGTTTTCACGTGCATATTCTCCGGCCTTTGCCAATAACAAGCAAGCAATTCCTTTCCGCTGAAAACGGTAATCGACAAACATCGAATGAATATATCCCCGGCTATTGACGGACGTGAATCCGACAATCTCATACTCCTCATTTTCAGCAACCATAAATTGTAAAGAGCTATTAAATAACTCTTTCCAACGCTCTTCATCCGCTCTTCGTCCCCATGCTTCTATTTGCGGTCCGGTATAATCCCTGCTGTTCACCTGAACCAATGTCTCCTGAAAAAGCCGGGCCAAAACAGGAATTTCCCTATACTCTGCATTACGAATCCGATATCTCATGATTTATATAAAAGTCAGTTATGCCTTTTCATTTACCTTCCTACCTATCTAAAAAAGCGTTTTCCTTTTCTGTAAGGTTAATACATTCCCTCCTGATCTGTCCAAAAGTAAGAAATTATTTAAAATCCAAAGCATCCGTTAAACAAATAAACAAACCTGAAGGTCCCTTCGTTTCACTAAAGAAGTTATTCATTAAATCTCTGTATATGGAAAAGAAAAACACAAAAGAAAAATTAAAAAATCCGCTGACAAGTTATTATACGGGAGGGTATAAAGAACAACCTCAGCCGTCACCGGGTATACAACAAAAATTGCAGCCACAGCCGGACTGCGGAGAAGAAAGCTACGAAGGTCATCAACGCCTTGCCGGACGTAAGGCATTAATTACAGGTGCAGACTCTGGAATAGGCAGGGCTACCGCTATAGCTTATGCCCGGGAAGGTGCGGACATTGTCCTGAATTATTTACCGGAAGAACAATGTGATGCCGAAGAAGTCGCCTGTTATATTGAAAAAGCAGGCCGCAAAGCCTTTCTCCTCCCCGGGAATCTGGAAGACGAACACTTCTGCAGTAAACTGGTGCAGGAAGCAAATCAAAAACTGGGAGGTCTGGACATCCTGACCTTAGTTGCCGGATATCAGAAATCTGTAGACGACATCGAAAAAATAAGAACAGAAGATATTACAAAGACTTTCACAACCAATGTATTCAGTTTATTTTGGCTGATAAAAGCCGCTCTGCCCTATTTGCCTGCAGGCTCTTCCATTATAACGACCAGTTCGATCCAGGCATTTCAACCCAATCCGGACTTACTCGATTATGCAGCAACAAAAGCTGCTATTATCGCTTTTACCCGGGGATTGGCAAAACAACTCGCCCCTAAAGGAATACGGGCAAATTGTGTGGCTCCGGGTCCCATCTGGACGCCTTTGCAAGTAACAGAAGCCCAACCTAAAGGGAAACTGGCGCATTTCGGACAGACAACTCCCCTGCAAAGAGCCGGTCAGCCTGTAGAATTAGCCGGAACTTATGTATTACTGGCTTCCGATGAATCGAGTTATACAACTGCAGAAGTATACGGAGTCACCGGAGGACATCACACTAGTTAAGTCTATTCAAACGTAAAAATGCTCACCTATCTTCCCTTGCCAAACTTTTATTTTGCCGACTTGCAAAATAAAAGTTTCTGATTACCTGTATTCTGATCCGGTACAAAGTACTGTCAATCATTTCTTCACCTGATCTTTCAGGCACGATATCACTTGAACATTTAAACCCGATAAAAACAAAATAATGAAAACAAATTCGCCGAAAACTCCTGATTATCTGAAAGATAAACATCTCAGCAAAGGCACAAAAGAATATTTGAAAGTTCTCAATGCCGGAGGGAAACCTGTAGAATCCCTGCCGGTCCCGGAAGCACGTAAAGTATTGACAGATGCACAGGCAAATGTAAAGACAGACCTCTCCGGCATAGAAGAATCCGAAAAAAATATACAGGCGGGAGAATTTACAATCAAACTCCATATTATTCGTCCTGAAGGAAGGGAAGGAAAACTACCTGCATTTATATTTATTCACGGAGGAGGCTGGGTATTGGGAGATTATCCTACTCATAAACGATTAGTCCGGGATTTGGTGACAGAATCCGGTCTGGCCTGTGTTTTTATCGAGTACACTCCTTCGCCCGAGGCAAAATTTCCACAAGCGATACACGAAATTTATGCTGCTACCCAATGGATTGCTGAAAATGGGGATGAAATTCAAGTAGACGGGCATAAACTCGGCATTGTAGGAAACAGCGTAGGGGGTAATATGGCCTTTATTACCAGTCTCCTTGCAAAAGAAAAACAAGGCCCCGAAATCAAAGTACAAATTCTGATGTGGCCCGTAACGGACGCAACGTTCAATTGGGAATCCTATGATTTATATGGAGAAGAACGTTTTCTCACCCGTTCTTTGATGAAATGGATGTTCGATCAGTATACTACGGACGAAAAAGCCAGAAAGGACATCCATTTATCCCCTTTACAGGCTTCTGCCGGACAATTAGAAGGACTTCCGCCCACTTTAATCGAAGTAGCCGAAAACGATATTCTCCGCGATCAGGGGGAAGCATTGGGACGCCTTCTCGACGAAGCAGGAGTAGATGTAGCAACAGTCCGTTTTAACGGAGTTATACACGATTGGGGCATGCTTAACGGATTTGCAAAACTTCCGGAAGTCCGCGCCCTTATCCTGTTAACGAGCGCCATGCTAAAAAAATACCTGAATTAAGCAGACAATAAGAAATCCGAAAAGTCTGTTCTCTAAAACGGGAACTGATCAGCCGGCAAATAACCCGGTGCTTTTTAACATTCCGGATTTCAAATGAAAAGACACTTATTTCTGCAGGATCCGGCAAATACAACAGACCTCCGGTTCTGAACAAACCGCCCTGAATACCGGTTATTCAAGGTACAGACAGCTTCTCCTCCGTCTTGTTTTGCCTCAGAGGCCTGGCGAGGGAAGAGGATGGGAAGCTGCAGCGGCCTTACAGCCGGGTTATCCACCAGCATCAGGCGCATGCGTCTAAAAGGAGGAAGTCTAGGCTCTACAGCGGAAACGGAATGTTACGCTATAACGAACGCAACCCCAAGCTTTCAGGCAAAACAAGATAGTAAACCGGTCATTTCTTTCTGAAATACCTCAAGCTGTAATCCCCATTCTTCAGGATCAGGGAATCAGCTGAAAGTTTTTCAATATGCAATGTATCCGTAAAAACAATGGTCTGTCCATTTCCCAGACTTTTTCCTTTCAACAGCAGTTTATCCCCTTCCTTCTGCCACCGCTCGTATACCAAAGTAGCCATATTGACTGATTCCGCCATACCATCTGTTTCCAAACGTATTCCCTGCGTTTCTCCCGGCATCCCGTTAACAGTCTCCAACCATGTCCCCACTATCTTCGGACATTCCCTTTGTCCGGGCACTACTACAATTTTAGTTGCCATTAATACTCCCCTTTCAGGCTTTCCGGCATAATATACAGTCGCAGTATCCCCCAATAAAATCCCATCTTTTACTACTTTTTCTGCATTTACAGTACTGATTGTCAATACGTCTCCCCGGGCAGTAGTGATCATCAGTGTATTCATTGAAGCTTCAGTAATCACCCCCTTTATGGATTGTACTTTACTGTTTTGACACGCACTCCCCCAAAAAATCAAGAAGAGTATCCCGAATAATAATTGTCCTGTTTTCATATCTGTTCGTTTTTAGATGAGACTGTTTTACAAAATAGATATTACAAAATTAAATAAATAAAACAGAATTATAAACATACAAAAATAAATACATCCATCTGGCTTATAAATCCATACTCAAACGGACCATATGCCGGCATTCAATCCCGTTCTCAAAGATGCTCTCCGTATAATTTTTCCGGAAAAAATCGAAATCTATCTCTATTATTGTAAAACCACATTTCTGATATAAAGCCAATTGGCCTATCCCTGCATTTCCGGTACCCACTTCCAGCATCTGAGCTCCTTTTCTTCGTCCCACTTCAAGTGCATGAAAAATTAATTATTTCCCCACACCCTTTCCCTGCCAATTTTCAGCAACAGCAATATTTACCAATTCCATTGAGAAAGGCCGGGTCTTCAGTAATACATATTCACCAATAATTTCCCCTCTATATTCGGCCAGATAACAAATCCCTCTTTTTATCTAATCCCCTACATCCTCCCCGGAAGGATCTGCCAAATAAAGCAATGCATAAGGAATGGCATCTGCCTCTACGCGTTCCCATATCATCAGTGTTTCCCCGCTTCCCGTTTTATTCAAATTACCCATAAGCAAAAATTTATTTCATTCCTTTATATCCTCTTTTATGCTTACTTCCGCCTATTTTATTCCGGAATTTTATATAAGTATTTTTCAAAAAAACAATAAATTTTTATATTCCCCAATAAATGTTGTTTTAGCTAATATCTACCTTGTTATTTCCTTTTTTACCTCCCGAAATCTCATTTATAAGACATAAATCTAAAGTTTACTTAATCAAATTTAAAGCAACTAATATTTACATAAAAATACTAAAATCAGCTAGTTACATATTGCAAAATCCTTCTTGCCGATGTATTTTTGTATACGTGCCCGATAAATAAACTTAAAATCTAAACAACAGTTTTATTTCATGAAACAGACATTTACTTTTTATCCTTCTGTTATAGCTTCCACAGCCAGCAAAAGCAATACTGAAATCTTTGACTTAAGTATAGAAGCTTTTGAAAACGGAGAATATTTAAAATCTCTTCACTTGTTGCTGGATTCTATTGACAAGAATTTGAGAAATACATATAATAATCCGCAAGGCAATGCGTTCCAGATCCCTCATGGTCCCCTTTTTATTCACTTAAAGCAGGACGAAAAACAACTCCATATTACTGTACCTTTTCTAACCCTGCCGGAAAAAAATTTAATTGCGATGATGAGGCAAGTGAGTAGTCTGAATTTTAACGAACTCGATTTAGCATGCATTGTTTTAAAAGAAGGTCGTTTTTATTTTGAATACCATTGCCCTCTGACATTTTCCCATCCCCGCAAAATCCGTTACGTTCTGAAAGAGATTTGTACTATTGGGAGTAAATATGACTATGAATTCCGGGATTTATTTGCAGCACAGCGGATAGACCGTCCTTTCTTTACTCCCTATACTCCGGAAGAAACAGCCTATGTCTATAATACCATACAGCAAAGTTGTAAGGAATGTCTGCAAGGATTGAGGTATTTTGAATCTTCGCGAAAATTCGGAGATATGTGGAATCTCCTCTCCACAACTTTTTTCAAAATAATGTATACGGTTCATCCTCAGGGAGAATTGCGCAATACCCTGGAAAAAGCAATTCAGGATCTGGACCGTACGATTCCTTTGGCAGCCATTATTACGAGTGCCAGACAAACCTTAGAAGAATTGCAGTCGCTTTCCCAGGAAGAATTATCGGAAAGTCTTTATTATACAGCAACTTTTATCTCTGATAAACAGCGATCTAATTTACAAAATATAAGGGAAAATTACGAAAAATGTTATAAACAGGTTACTGCCAGTCTGGAAGCCGGCGACTATAGGAATGTCTGTCTTCGGATTACACACAAATTCTACGAAACTTATTATTACAACCATATGCAGGAGGATTTGAATGATATTCTGGTTAAAGCTTTAACCCAAGCCTCAGCCCGTCCCTGGAGTCAGGCGGCCCCTATTTTATATCAGGCTTTGGAAACCATTATGCAAAGCCCGCAGAAAACAACTCTCAATCAAAATCCGGTTGCAGCTTAAAGATTATTAATATCATATACCATGTTAGAACAAATTTATCAATCTATATATAAAGTCAGTCAAGCCAGAGGTTCCGGCAGTTGTTTTTACCTGAAAGACTATAATTTGTTTGTTACAAACAGTCATGTAGTAGAGGGATTCCGTCAGGTTGCCCTGGAGGATCACCATCGTAACCGTTATCCGGCAAAGGTTGTCCTGGCAAATCCGGACCTGGACGTAGCTTTACTGAAAGCAGAAAGCGATTTTTCCTTTCTGCCCGCATTACAACTGGCTTCAGAAGAAGCTGCTATCGGTAGTAAAATCCGTGTAGCCGGTTACCCTTTCGGTATGCCCTTTACAGTTACAGAAGGGACGGTTTCTTCTCCCCATCAATATATGGACGGTTATTACCATCTGCAAACAGACGCAGCCGTTAATCCCGGTAATAGCGGAGGCCCCATGCTGAATGAAAAAGGAGAAGTCATTGCTGTCACTACCAGTAAATTTACGAATGCAGACAATATGGGATTCGGAATTCCCATTCCGACCTTACTTCCCCTTTTGGAGAAAAGCCGGAATTTAAACCCGGAATATCTCAATCTCCAATGCAGCTGCTGTGACGAAATCATCACAGAGGAAGAAGACTATTGTCCCTCCTGCGGCAATAAAATTCCCTTCTATTTATTTAACGAACGTCCCTTGACCGATATCGCTGTATACTGCGAAAGAGCAATCGAAGATATGGGGGTGAACCCGCTTTTAGCCCGCAGAGGACATGAAAACTGGACTTTTCACCGGGATAAATCCGAAATCCGTATATTCATTTACCAGCAATCGTTTTTATTCTGTACTTCTCCGATTAATACTTTACCCAAAAAGGACTTCGGCCCTCTATTAAATTATCTGTTAACTGTTCCGGACCTGGGTCCTTATCAAATCGGCCTGAATGGAAATCAGATTTTCCTATCTTACCGGATTCACCTTTCCGACATTTTGGCTGATACAGATCGTATTATTCAGAAAAATATTACGGAAATGGCTTCCCGGGCTGATCAACTGTCCGGTTATCTGGCTGAAACCTATGGGTGCGGATTTCCACCTTGCACCCGTACCGATCCTTCAGACAGCTCTTCTTCTTTACAAAATACACAACAGATGGCTGAATTCAAAGTAGGGTTTTAAAAGTGTTTCTCTCTTCCCGGTAATTCCCCCTTAAAAGGAAAGAAACGTTCCGCAGACGAACGAAACTCCTGATTATAGCCTTTAAACAGAATCGGAGGTTCGTTCCTCTGCGGAACAGAAGAGGCGGTGTTAACGGGACACAGCCCCTTGTTAATCACCCGAAATTTTGAATATTTACTTCGTTTTATTTTCTTTCTTTAATAACGGCAGATATTCCCCATATCCTTCCGCTTCCATATCTTCTTTGGGAATAAACCGTAAAGAAGCACTGTTGATGCAATACCGTAAACCTCCGCTCTCCTTCGGCCCGTCATTGAAAACATGCCCAAGATGAGCATTTCCGGTCTTGCTGCGCACTTCAATCCTTCTCATCCCGTGTGAAGTATCCATTCTTTCTTCAATCAATCCTTTCTGTATGGGTTGTGAAAAGCTGGGCCAGCCACAACCCGAATCAAATTTGTCCGAAGAGATAAATAAAGGTTCTCCTGTCGTAATATCCACATAAATACCTTCTCTATACTCATTCCAATATTTATTCCGGAAAGGAGGTTCGGTTGCATTTTTCTGAGTAACCGCATATTGTTCCGCAGATAAACGGATCTTTAAACTGTCATCATCCGGTTTACGGTATTCCCGCCCCCTGATTTTATCGGACGCTGCAGAAGCTGAGGATTCCGCTCCTTTTTGTCTTTCCGGATTTGCATTCCGGGCAACTTCAAACAATGCCGGATTAATATGGCAATAACCGCCGGGATTTTTATCCAGGTAATCCTGATGATAACCTTCAGCTGAATAAAAATTTGTCAAAGGTTTTACTTCTATCCTCAAAGGTTCCGCATATTTCCGGGCTAATGTCCGGACAGCCTCTTCTATTACCGGAAGATCTGCCTTATCGGTATAATAAATTCCGGTCCTATACTGTGTACCCCTATCGTTTCCCTGACGGTTTAAACTCGTCGGATCTATCGTCTTAAAATAGAGTCCTAGTAAAAGCGGTAAATCTACTTCCTGCGGGTCGTATATGACTTTTACAGTTTCTGCAAATCCGGTATTCCCCCGACAAACTTGCTGATAAGTCGGATTGACGACATTTCCGTTAGCATAACCCGCTTGTGTACTTTTTACCCCCCGGATTTGTTTCATAAAATGCTCCGTCCCCCAAAAGCAACCTCCTGCTAAATAAATCTCCTTCTGATTATCCATTACGCTCCCCTCCTCTTTTTTGGCAACAGGTTTTCCTTTCCAGATCATTCCGGATAAATGACCTGCTGCCAGTAATGCAATTACAATTATTAAACTTCTCATTTTTAATCTTTAACCCTACTCCTTTATCGTAAATACTCCCTTAAAAGTTATCCATTTACACATAACTTTCTTTTTTCTTCTCTTCCCGTATACAAAGATAAATGTTCACCGGATAAAAAAGAAAAATGTATGTATACATCTGTTCAACATACTCAAAAGTTCCTCTGCTTAAATGCTTAAAATATATATTATTATCAAACAGGAAATTTTAAATACATTTTAAATCCCTTCTTTTGACTTTACGATAATATTAAATATTCATATCATCTATTTTTATTAAAACAAGTAACATATTAATTATTTTTATATATTTAAATTTATTAAATAAATCGATTGTCATCCCTTCGACAAGGGCTTCAGAAACAGGCAAATCCGTATTTCTGGAGCTTCCGATTGATGGAATGTCGGTATAAAAATCACTTTTATATTAATAATTAAACCCAAAATGTATGAAAAAATTACTCTTCAAATGGACCTTGTTGATTTTTGTCTCTCTTTGCTTATTTGCCTGTGAGGATGACAAAGAGGAAGGACCGTCCACGGTCATAAAGTTAGATCCGGAAGAATGTACCATCAAGGTAGGTGAAACACTTACGATCACAGTTCAGATCTTCCCCAATGCTACTGGACAAAACGTTACGTGGTTCTCAGATAATACAGTCGTAGCTACGGTGGAGAATGGGGTCGTAACTGCTGTAAGCACCGGAGAAGCAAATATTACTGCAAAAGCCGGAGAAGCCACGGCTCATTGTAAAGTAAAGGTAGTAGCGGAACCGGTTTCCGGAATTTCCCTGAACAAAACGGATTTGACACTCTATATCAGTAATACGGATACCCTTGTAGCTACCGTTACTCCCGAAAATGCAACGGATAAAACCGTAAGCTGGGCATCGGACAATAGCAAAGTAGCTACTGTCGAAAACGGTATTGTTACAGCAATTGCCGCAGGAAATGCCGTCATTACGGCAACTGCAGGCGACTTCTCTGCAACTTGTTCGGTAAAAGTCAACGCCTTGGCTCCTAAAATCGGAGATTACTTTTACTCCGACGGAAGTTGGAGCGATGGCGGCCTTATCAGCATAGAAGCGGACGGGCTGAATGCTGTCTGGGCAGAAACCAAACCAGCTCCTTTGGCAGATAAAACAGTGATCGGCATCGTTTTTCAAACCTTTCCCGACCGCATTGCCCCAACAGATCAGGAGGCCGGTTATACACACGGCTATGTTATGGCTGTCAAAACCGCTCACGGGGAGGAAAAAGAAACAACTTTCTGGTCGCAGGACTGGGATTTTTCCTGCCTGAAAGGAGCCAAACTGGCTTCTACCTGGTATAGTAATGTAAACGGATATACCGAAACCCAGACCGTAAAAGAAACCTATACTGATAATATAGCAACGATGATGCCTGCTTTCGATCTGGTATTAAATCATTTTCCCCTCGAAGCGCCGGCTTCTACCAGTGGTTGGTTCCTGCCCAGTACGGGGCAGATGTGGGATATGGTCGCCAACCTTTGCGGCAGCGATGTAGCCTCCGTTATGAAAGAATGGCAGACACTTTCCAAAGATGCAACCTTCTATTGCTCGGAAAAGGTTTCTTACGATGTACTGGCCCGCTTTAACGCCACTATGTCCAAAATTTCCGCAGCAGACAAAGACGAACTGCATACAATCGGAAGCGACAGTTACCATAATTACGGTTCCATGTGGACTTCAACCCCTTACGATGCTGAATCCGCATGTATAATGAACATCGGTCAGGACGGACTTGTCGAATGCATGACCGAATGGTACGACGGCGATTGTGTAGCCCGTCCTATTCTGGCATTTTAACGGTCAGAACAGATAATCTGCCCGAAAAGAAGTAGTTCCCTTTTGCATAAGACAGAACTACTTCTTTTTCCATAATTGACTTTAAAACCACCGGCATACTCCTGCGGACAACACGAAACTACAACATAATCCCCATTGAAGAAAAAGGTGACACGGCTATTTTCAACTTATTCCCTTACTGAAATCTATCGTCCTCCGGCTCAATAGATAGCTTTTCGTTTTGCCGGAACTGAAAAAAGTTTTTTCAGTTCTTTCTAAAATTAACTTAAAAAAATGAATTATTTTTAAATATAATTGTATTTTTATGCAGTTTATAATTTCTTCTCCTTCAAAATTAAGAGCATTACAAGGGATAAACACTTTATTTTCTCTTTCATTTGAAGAAATTTACATTAGGAAATGCATAAATATACCTAAAGTCGTATTTTTTAAGTAGGCAATTGATCTTATAAACCAAAACTTATGAAAAATAACATAAGATCTGTCTGAAAGATTACCCTTCTTATGTTAAAAATTTATCCATTTCTGTTTAAGGGTAACAGAACTTATAATCTTATTGGGATGAAAAAGAATTATTTAGTGTGGGCTGTTTTAATTTTATCAATTTTGACATTTTCATGTAAAGAGGATGATGAACAGGGAATTATTCCGCCTCCGGCTCAAAAAGAGGCGGTCATTATTAATGCCGTAATTGGTTTGGAAAGCAGGACAAACCCGGAGGATGTACAAGGAACGCAATGGGCAGCAGGCAATCAGATCTGTGTCGTAACAAATGACAGTAGTTTCCTTTACTATTTTACCAACAATGTGTGGACACCCGTGGATAGCAATGTATATCTACTTTGGGGAGAAGAAGGATTAGAGTTAAGCGGTTATTATCCGGGCACAGACGACATATCCATGAAAACATTTTCTTTGCCGGCGGATCAGAAAGACCAAAAAAATCTGGCTGCAGCCGACTATATGATTTGCGATCCTTTTCTTATAGCAGAAAGTCCGGCAAACAAAACCGCCACCCTTCACTTTTCCCGCCTTACAACGAAAGTCAGCTTCCGCATTCCGGATTATGAAGGTACAATTACAGAGGTAAAGATTACTTCTCCCTGTAAAGGTATTGCCAATGGTGTGGCAGTAAAAGAAGCGGTTGTCGTTACTCCCTATCAAACCGGGGAAAATCAGTCCGCAGTTTATTCAGCCTTGATCATAACCGGAAATAAAGAAGCTGCCGCTGAAAACTTCGTTACTTTTGTGGCCGGCGACAAAGAAATGTCATTACAGGGAATACCGGCTATGACCGCCGGATATGCCTATCAATATACACTAAGTATTGAAGGGGAATCCGTTGTCGTAGCAAAAGTCGAAACAGGAGAATGGGGAGATTCAGGTAAAACAGAACCATTACCCGTAGACACAATACTCACCATTGAAGGACAAGCTTTAGCTTCTTATTCGGAAGTAACAGCACCTTATATCAAAGAATTAATTGTCACAGGGGACATGAACGAAGAAGCATGGGCAGCCTTATTGAAATTCCCGCGTATTTCCTCTATTACCATTCAGGATTATACGGGAACAATCCCGGAAAATTGTTTCTATAATCCGGACACCAAAAAGACTACATTACCGGCTTCCTTTACTACTTTTAAAGCACTGCAGGCCAAGGGAATCGGAGCAAATGCTTTCAGGGCCTGCTCATCACTATTGACGATAGATTGCCCCGAAGCACTAATCGTAGGAGATCATACCTTTTATAATTGTTCCAAGCTAACCCGGATTTCATGTGAAAAAGTCGAAAAACTGGACCCCTATGCTTTTGCCAATTGTAAAGCGGTTGTCACAGTGAATTTTCCGGTTTTACAGGAAGCCGGCAAATCTTCTCTTTATACTTGTTCCGCTCTGAAAAATGTTTCTCTTCCCCAAGTTAAAAAGTTAGATTACGGTACATTCTATTATTGTAAATCCCTGACTTCTATTTTACTTCCGGAAGTGACTGAATTTGACGATTATACTTTTGCACATTGTTCGGCCCTCGTTTCTGCAGAATTTCCGAAATTAAGAAAGACCGGAACTTATATTTTTGCACAGTGTACCTCTTTTGAAACCCTTACAGCTCCGGTTTTAAATACGGTTACCGACTTTATGTTCACCAATACCGCTATAAAAAAGATTCCGGACTGTCTGAAGAATACCGGCAGAGTCGGGGAAAAAGCGTTCTACACCTGTAATCAGCTGACAGAAGTTACGTTGACAGAAGCCGATACGATTGCCGGAAATGCTTTTTACAAATGTGCAGCCTTGAAAAATGTTTCATTACCCTCAGCCCGGTACATCGGTGAAAACGCTTTTCAGGATTGTCAGGTACTGGAAAATCTTTCCTTACCTGTAGCAGAAAATATAGGAAACTTTGCTTTTAACAATTGTATTAGTTTACAGTCCCTGGACTTACCCCATGCAAAAACCCTGAACAACTATACCTTTGCTAAATGTGCAGGTATAAAAGAAGTGTCCATTCCTAAAGCAGAATATTTAGGTATGGAATGCTTTGAATATTGTTCTTCTTTGAAAAGTTTTAAATCCACTTCTGTAAAAACAATCGATCCCCGCTGTTTTGCAGATTGTATTGCCTTGACAGAAGTCGATATTCCACTTCTGACCAATCTCAGCAGCTATATGTTTTATCGTTGTACGGCACTCACCCAGGTAAACCTACCGAACGTAAAACGCGTTGGTAATTTTGTTTTCCATACCAACAGTGCTCTTGAATCGATCTCTTTACCGGAAGTAACCTTTTTCGGAACCAATGCTTTTAATAACTGTATCAAACTTCAGGAAATAAATATTCCGAAAGCCGACACTCTGGGGTATCAAATGTTCCTTTCCTGTACAAGTTTAGCGGAAATCTCGCTTCCAAGTGTGACCTATATCGATTCTAAGGCTTTCCGGAAATGTACCGGTCTGACGACCATTAAGTTCGGCACCACCGAAGAAATCAAATTCAACGCTACCGACGTATTTCTGGAGGCTTCTTATTCTACTTGCGACCTCTATCTCAATTCCAATGGCATCGAGATACAAAATGTAACAGCTACAAACTGGAAAGGTTACGACTGGAAATCCATTGTGCCTTATCAACCTGAAAATTAACTCTAAATGGTGACAAAGGGACGGTTCCTTTGTCACCTTATCGTTTCATCAACCAAATATACAATCGATTCGTAAGGTTGTTTAATATGATCCTGCATGGCTATTTCACAGGTGCGAGCCAAAGAATAACAACCGTCAAATTTTTGGGCAGCAATTTCCTGATTCTCTTCCCGGGTAGCGGATTCGGAAAGTTCGGGGAATATAAAACCTCTGTCTCCTGAAGCTCCGCAACATCCCCAATTGTCCGGTAATACAACTTCTTTAGCGCATTTTTGGGCAATCTCCAACATAGCCGGTACCAATCCCATAATCCGGCAAGCACAGGTAGGATGCAAAAGGATACGGCTTTTAGGATTTATGTGTTCTGCCTTTGGTAGGACATAATCCCTAAGCCATTCTGTAATATCCAATATTTTCAATTTTTTGTATTTCTGAAAATTTCCCGGTGTCAGTACTTTTTCTCCGGTTTCATACAACAGGGTGTGAGTACAAGAGGTCGTATCACAAAAAATAGGAATTTGTCCCTGATCCGACCATTTATAAAAGTATTCGACCGTACGGTTTGCCATCCACTTCTGCCCTTCCGGATTTCCTTTATGTCCCCAAATCTGTGAACAGCATAAACCCTGGGTATCCTCAGGTAAACGGACCCTTACTCCTGTTTTATCTGCTACTCTCAGGACGGCCGTTATCAAATCCACTTTCTTCAGTGTAGAAGCTCCGAAAATCCGGGTTACACAAGAGGGGAAATAAATAAAATCCGGATAGGCTTCCTCACGGAAATGTAACTTCCGGGGCATCGGAAAATGCTCTGACCAGTGAGGGAATTGCTGAATGATCCGATGCATAATATCAGTAGCCCATATCAAGGGATAAGGCGATAAAACTTTTTCCGTACCCACTGCAAGTTTTAAAACGCCCCGTATCTCTTTTTCAGCTGTTTCAAAATGTTCAGCCGCATACATCATAATTTTTGACTCTTCTTTTCCGGCCTTTTTCACCCTCAACGCATCTGTCACAATTCCTGTATTAATTCCCATGGGACAAGGTAACTGACACATTCCGTCAACAGCACAGGTCTTCTCTCCAATATAATCATACTCTTTCTCCAGTTCTTTACCGCCTTCCCGCTTAATAATCCTACGGGCCTGTAAACGCTGACGCGGCGTTAAGGTTACATTCCGGGAAGGACAAACATGTTCACAATACCCGCATTCTATACAAGTATCCGCATGTTCGTATCCAAAATCCTCTCCAAAAAGTGTCATTTCTTTCAAAGGATGCAGATGGGCTTCCGGATCAGGGTTCAGGATGACACCTCTGTTCAGTATCCCCTGAGGATCAGCTAATTTCTTCAATCGCTGCATAATACTGAAGATCTCACTCCCCCATTCTTTCTCTACAAAAGGGGCAACAGCACGGCCGGTTCCGTGTTCTCCCTTTAAAGAGCCATCTAAAGACAAAACAAGGTCCACCATACTATCCATAAAATAGGCAAAATTCTCAACTTTTTTCCGTTCCTGCATACCGGAAGTAACCAGAGGATGCAAATTTCCGTCCCGGGCATGTCCAAATACAGCACCGACATAACCGTATTTCCGGAACAACTGCTGCAAACCGTCCACTAACAAATACAACCGGTCTACCGGAGCCGCAACATCTTCCAGAATAACGGCATCTCCGGGGATACGGGCTCCTGCCACGCAAGGAAATATCCCATTCCGGATTTCCCATAAATGTTCCCGTTCGGCTACGGTACGGGTAAAATCTTCCATCCGCAAAATTCCTTTTAATTTACGAAGAGCCGGAGTCAATTCTGCAATTTTAGCCTGCATCTCGTCTGAACCGGATGCTCCATAATCGATTAAGAGAGCTGTAGTGCCTTTTGGAAAATCTAATTTACCGGAATCCAAACTAACCAAAGAAGCATAATCCATCATTTCAACCGCAACAGCCCCGCTACTACCAATAACCGGAGCCGCTGCCGCTGCTAAAGTCGCATTTTCAAAATACAGCATAGCGGAACTATACACCGACAGTAATGGAATCGTGTTCAACTCCGCAGAAACAATAAACCCCAAGGTACCCTCCGCTCCGATAAGAAGGTGAGCAAAAATATCCATAGGGTGTTCGAAATCGATAAAAGCATTGACGCTATAACCCGTGACATTCTTTATTTTGTATTTTTCTATTATACGTTTCCGCAGCGTTTCATTACTCAATATCTCTTTCCGGATTTCTGTCAGCCCCTGACAAAGTTCCTGCTCCGTCTCTTCAAATCTATGCCGGTCTTCCGCTGAACTACTATTGTACCAATGCCCATTTGCTAATATAAATTCAATATAACTCAAGGTATGATACGCATTATAACGAGTACCCGCCTGCATTCCGCTACTGTTATTCGAGAGAATCCCTCCCATCATGGCAGCAATGGATGAAGCCGGATCCGGACCTATTTTCGTCTGATACTTCCGCAACAATTGATTCACCTGAGTAGCTGTCAATCCCGGTTCGAACCAAATCTTTTTCCCGTTTTCCCTCACTTCGTTCCTCTTCCAGGCCGTTCTTAACTCACAAATAATCCCTTCGTTTACGCTTTGCCCGGAAAGAGAAGTTCCACCTGTCCGAAACGTCACACTCACCTGGTGTAAACGGGCAATTGCCAACAATTGCTGTACCTCGGCAGCATTTGCAGGACGTACGATCACCTCCGGTTTTATATTAAAATAGGAACCGTCCCTCGAATAAATCTCCCGGTATAAATCCGATGTCAATATTTGATGTTTTGCAAATACTCCCGATAAATCCTGTGTAAGCCGCTCTCTCATTTTTCCTTTATTAAAGACCCCTTTACTATTTTGTTTTCATTTTCTGTTTATAAGTTAAACAACAAGCCCGCCTATTTTGTTTCGGAAAGGGCACAAAAAGAAATCAGTCTCTCCCTTTCTGAAAAAGGAAGAAACTGATCTGTTAACGGAATTAAAATAAACATCCGGAAAGTTTATTCTTCCGATTAGTAATGCTTTACCTTTGAGACTATTATTGTCTGGTGAATCATTGATTCAGAAACTTCCGTTTTATCCGTCTGTTTCCCTCAAAAAGTATTCATTCTTTATCTTCAAAATCGACTTTCCGGATATTTCCTCAGAAATTTTTACTATTCTTTCACGCAACGTATATTACATCCGTATGCATGTCCTGCCCGGAATATAGTTGCCCGTCCGGATGCCAAATAGAGATCACGACTGTAAACATCATCCGGAACCATTGTCGTTGACCAATAATAGGCCCGTGTCCCTGTATCATTGATACCATCAAAGATTAAAATTATACCCGAGAAAGGAAAGTAATCGCCATTTCCTCCGGTCCAATAACGACCGTAAGACTCCGCTTTACTCCAATTCGCAGCATATTCCGTTTCTGATTGGGTAAGGTCACCGAACGCCACAGCAGGCGGAACCCGATATCCAACCGGACAGGGATCGAAAATACTTTTCTGTATTCCATTGCTACTCTCCTCTTCTCCCCACAAGTTATTGTTACAGGCCACGTTGTTTTTTACAGCTATATACCACGAATAAACGCCCGAGGTATAAGAACTGAAAAAAGTCATAGGATACTGAACCGAATGGGGAATGTTCCCCGGTGCTGTCGTAACAGGAAGCGGCATTTGGCCTTCAATTGTCCATTTCCCACTGCCGTTTCCTACCTGGCGGTTGGGTTCATTTTCTTTCGAACCGTAAGAAGAACCAGAGGGGAGGAACGGATCTTTACGTCCCCATTGATACAAAAGCCCCCGGTTTTTAATATCTCCCGGAACGTTGTTTAACGCGCCTAAATTCCGGTCCATAAATTCATAACCATTAGCTGCCGAAGACTTCATTTGTTCGTTACAAACCCAGATATGCCAGCTCCATAGGATATTACCGCCACCGTCTTTAAGGGCGATAACAGCATTTCCCTCATAAGTACCAGTTGAAAAATAGATCTTACCGTTATCGTAATAAGGCATACCATCCATCACATTCGCACAGGACGAACGGTTGAATTCAAAAGTACTCTCCCATAATAAGTCAGCATAAGCGGCTTTTGAAGTATCGATTTGTATCCCGAAGGCTTCAATATAACCAGAGGTACCATCCCCTGTTTTGTTGCCATTCCCCCGGACTGTCGCATCAAACCGATAGGAATTCTCCGTGGATACAATATAGCAATTCGCTGTACCGTCCTCTGAAAGATTCCGGGCTTTATAAGTGGCTTGAGCAAGAAGGATATTCTTTTTAGCAGACTTTCCCTCACGCTCCGCAATAACAGTAAGCGTTGAAGTCAGAATTTGAGAAGTAGTGTTAGCTTCTGCCGCAATTACAAGCATATCCCCTTCACGGGTTACTGTTACCCAGGAAGCACTTGTTTCATACGACCAATCTTCTATATCGGAGAGGACAACTATTTCCTTTTGTCCCCCGTCTGCATCGAATATCACCTTTGCAGAAGAAACCGAAAGTGCCGGAGCAACCGGAGGCATTACTTCGTATACATTTTTGTCATCGGTACATCCCATTCCTGTGAATAACAGTAAAATGAACACCGAATAAATTATTTTTTTCATTTCCGAATTGTTTTAAATTGTCGTTTTAGATTATTTCCATACTAAAGGTATGTCCTCGTAATCAGTAAGTCCCGTACAACCGTTAAAGCATTTTGTCCTTGAAGTAATAGCCTTTGTAAAACCATTGCTTGTAGTACGTTCATAGAGATGTATTTTAACACCTTCAACGGATGTGTAGGGTGATTCACAACTTAGTTTCGAGCAACCAGCGAACAAATAATTGACGGTAGTAAGTCCTTTGGATGCATCAAACAAACCAGCGGGAATTCTCTCCAAAGCCGTACAATTCTGGAAAGTATAAGCATAAGTCGTAACCTGTTCAAAAGCATCAAATAGTCCTTCAGGTACCTCTTCCAGTGCCTCGCAATTATGGAACATGTATGTGGCGGTCTTCGTACCCATACAACCGGCAAAAAGATCTGACGGAAGTTTCGTCAGCCGGGTACACCCATCAAATACATTGGCAAATGTTGTAACCCGGTTTTTATTTGCAAACAACCCGGAAGGAATATTCTTCAATCCTGTACAATTCTGGAACGTTTTTTCAAAAGTAGTGGCATCTGCAGTTGCAAAAAGCTCTGCAGGAAGGTCTGTCAGGGATCCGCAGTTCATAAATGTTTTAAGGAAACTTACAGAGCCTGAGCCTGTCTCATTGCTGGCATTAGCGAAAAGATCGCCGGGAACACTTTCCAAAGCAATACAATCGGCAAATGCACTACCATAAGTTGAACACTTCGTGAAATTAGCAAATAAAGCATTCGGAATCCGCTTCAGAACAGAACATCCCTGAAATGCATAATCAAAACGAGTACTTTCAGTAAGCGGATCAAACAAATGAGCAGGAATGGATTCCAGTTTATCACATAAAGCAAAAATATACCCCATATTGGTACATTTTGTCGTATTTTTAAACAATCCTTCCGGAATAGAAGTAATTTCTAAACCACGGAAAGCTCCGTTAAGCGTAGTAATTTCAGGGCAATTATCCAAAAATCCGGTAGGAATAGCCGTCAGTTTGGTATTGGAGAATAAACTGCTGGCAACCGTCAATTTTGCCTGATTCTTCAATAAATCTGCCGGTACTGCTGCAATGGAGGTAGAGGAAAATGCCGAATTCAAAGAAGTAATTTCGGGACATTTATCAAATAGACCGGCAGGGATAGCAGTGATACCTTCAACCTGATAAAAAGTTGAAGCAAATGAGGTCGCTTCCACGCAGTTATCAAACAGTCCGGCCGGAATCTCCTGAATCGCTTTATTGCCGCAAAATACGTAATCAAAAATCTTAGCTTGAGTGGCCGACACAAACAATCCGGCCGGAATCTCCTGAAGATTGCAATTACGGAACGCTCCGGAAAAAGTAGCTACCTCTGCAAATGATTGATCACTATCTGTAGGAATTTTTTTGAGTGCTGCACAGTTATAAAAAGCATTATTGAGACTGGTTAGTCCGGTAGTTCCCCATTGACGTACCTCCGTAATATAACTGCGGATTACAGCCGTAATCGGCGACGTTGAACTCGGGAAAGTCAGAGCGGTAACCGTTCCTTTAACCGTAACGATATATTCACCGGCATATTCATAAGTATGAGACGGGTTTACTGTCGTCACATCTTCTACACTCGTATCTCCCCAAGAGATCGTACAGTTAACGACTCCGGCTAACGGAAGATAGGCTTTAGCTCCGTCAGTCGCAACATTTAACACGAATACCATAGTGGTAGGATCATGGCCTAACTGTGTTACAGCAACAGCATAAGTGGTAATATTCTCCTTCCCGTCGCCCGCCGTAATGACAATTGCCGCTTCCCGGTTTTCCGACTCAGTATAATCTGCAGCTTTAATGTGAAGCACATTGCCTTCGCGGTTGATAGTAAGCCAAGAGGCTTCGCAAGCATAATTCCATTCATAATTCGATATAACCGTTACCTCATTTTGTCCTCCTGCATTTGGAAACGAGAGAGCTGCAGGATCGGAAAAAACATTAGCAGCAGCCTGCTGGGTAACATCTATTGTACTGGAAACCGTATTTTCTCCGGACCCGGCAGTCAGCGTAATGGCAATTGAACGTTCTTCGAAAGAAAGGTTATCTTCTGCTGTCGCCACAAGTTTACCGTTATCCTGTTTCTCCACTAATAACCAGGAACAAGGACAATCAAACGTCCATTCGTCTGTTCCGCAATCGATCAGAAATTCTGCCACAGTATTGCCGCGGGCCGGAATAAGCGCTGTGTCAGGGACAGATCCGATTTCCAACGCACCAAAAGCATTTTGAGAAACGTTAACCGTTGCTGTTGCTGCTGACGCATCTTCTTCTCCTCCCGCACGCAAAGTAATAACAGCTTCCCGGCCTTCCAGCTCCATATTCGCCTCTGCAACAATATGCAACTCGTCCAATTCATTTTTTTCCAATGTCAGCCATGTAGCACCAGCAGCATCATATGCCCAATTTTCCTGATTAGTATTAACATTCAAAACCAACTGCCCGCCGCGGCTTCTGAACGTCACATCGCCTGTGTGCTCATCCTTAGCTGTATAAAGTTTATTTTTTGACGAAATAGTCAAGGTAGCCATACCCTCAGGAGACTGAGGTACTTCAGGATAAGTGTAGGTAATGGTATTCTTCTCGCACGAACAAAGTGCAATACAGTATACCAGTAAAGAAAAAAATATTTTTTTCATAAAAAGTTTGTATTAACGTTTAGAGATTCCGGTTTATTTCAAAAGTCGCATATCCCCGCTTACGGGCATGATCCATTGTTTCCCCAGAGATAATTCGTCCATATTCCGCATGCTGAACAGCCGAACTTTGAGAATCACTTCTTTCGAGTACAGAACCGTCAATAAGAGCATAACAAATATTATTGAAAAGCGTGTAATTCTGTCCGTTATAACCGACAATCCCTACATACGGGAATTTGTCGCTTACATCACTTTTGACTACAAGTTTACCGGATTCAGGCACGAAAGTCAATGCCCCCTCAAATGACAATCCCCTGGATTCCATATCAACTCCACAAATGTAAAATATATAAGAATCACTGTAGCCTACACTCCAACCCAGCGGAATAGTGAATCCCCCCGTTTGGGGATCATAGGTAACATACAAGCCTGACCCTGTTAAAAACAAGTCCAATAATTTATATTGTTGATTATATACATAAGTCTCCAGACGGCACGAAGCATTTACTCCCCCGCCTAATATTTCATTTCCGTAATACCAGCTTGGCGCATTCCAATTCCATACACCTTCCAATGCATAAAAAACGTTTTCCGAACGGGTTTGCTGAGACAGCTCAATCTGCTGTGTAACATACCCGGCAGACACGGTTAAGGTCGTATGTTGCCGTTCGTCCCCGGCATTCTGCGGAGCTTTCACCGAGAATCGGCTGGCTTCTTTGTTTACCTCTACTGTAAACCAAGAATTGTCCGCCTCAGCTTTCCAATCCACATCTGCAATCACCGTAACAGTGAATTCAGCTCCTTCAGAATCCATCGTACAATGACTTTCATCATAGACAAGCTCAAAAGATGCTCCGGAATGCATTCCTTCCTGTTTAACGATGATGTTCTCACTCATTGTAGAAGTTGCAACAGCGATTTCCGCCGTTCGAATAGCCTCTTCCACATTCGGTTCCACCTTAATTGTCAAATAATTACTATCCGACGTACATGCAATCCATGTAGCCTCCGCCGTAGCCTTCCATTCTGACGACGAAGTAATAGCGACGATAGTACTACCGCCGTTCGAGGTGACGGCAAAACGATTGCTTGATAAAAGCAATGTATCCACCATAATCGACTCGTCTGTCTCTTTACATCCGCTACAAATCAATAGCGAAAGCAAGAACATTTGATAAAAACGTTTCATATTTTTGATGTTATTTTAGTATTAATACAAAATTAACATATATTTATAATATTGCAAAAAAATTTAGATATAAAACACTATTATTATAGGTAATATAAACCGCAATTTGTAAGAAAAAGAATTTTTTTTGATTAAAAATGGAAAGAAACGGACAGGTTTGATGCAGCGGATAACGACAGTATTTTAAATAATGTACCGAGAAACAGGTAATAAGAGAACAAAATGAACCGCCCGCAAAAAATAGGATTCTTTTCCGACATCTTAATAAAATGCAAAAAAAATGTACAGTTTGTCCCAAGAAGAATTCGAGGTAAGCAAAACACTGAATACAAAGCAATTGACAAAACAAAACCTCTTTTTCCCACTGCTATGTTAAAGCAATTCCCATTCAGTTAGCGGAAATAAATGAATCGCTACTTAAAATAGGAAATGTCCCTGAAACCGAAGCAATAAAACGTCAGCTAAATTTAAAATTCGGTGACAAAAGAACCGTCCCCCTGTCACGTCAGGCTTGGCCGTGGGGTTCGAGATTCACAGGAAAGATAGGGGTTGCCGGGATTTCCCCGGGCAGATTTATTTTCCCGAAGACCTGTTCATATTTACGGATGTTATCCTGCAAAACCAGCAAAAGCCGTTTAGCATGTTCAGGGGCTAAAATAATGCGGTTTTTCACCTCTGCTTTCGGTATTCCGGGCATAACCCGGATAAAATCCAGGATAAATTCAGAACTGGAATGAGTAATTATCGCAAGATTGGCATAAGTTCCCTGAGCGACGTCATGGCTTAACTCTATATCTATCTGTTGTTTATTTTCCTCCATAAGTCTTCATTCAAATGTTCAACATTATAAGTAAAAATGTCCAAAAGATTCAAACGTTCCAATATGAATCAGGTTACATTTCAAAAATGGACTAAACCTCTTGCATTCCTGGGAGGAAATTCGTTTATTGGCAGCCTCTCAAACGAATCTTTATCGGATAAGGGCATATGTAGTGATTTTCAACTTAACATTTTTACTTCTATCACTCAAAATTACGGATTTTCTACGGGATTCCCAAGAGTTAAATGAAGTATCATAAAAAAAGCGCCTCGAAAAGAGGCGCCCTTCTTATTTGGTTATTTTTTCCATTTCTTCTTTTGAACCGACAATCAGTCCTTTGAACTCCTTCATTCCGGTTCCGACCGGTATTAAGTGTCCGCAAATGACGTTTTCTTTCAGTCCTTCCAGAGGATCTACCTTCCCGTAGATTGCAGCTTCGTTCAGCACTTTGGTTGTTTCCTGGAAGGAAGCAGCCGATATAAAGCTGGAAGTCTGCAAAGCAGCCCGGGTAATTCCCTGCAACACCTGTGCAGATGTTGCCGGTACGGCATCCCTGGATTGTACAATCTTCATATCACGGCGTTTGAGCTGTGAGTTAATATCGCGAAGCGTACGGGCAGAAATGATCTGTCCGGGTTTTACCCGGTCAGAATCGCCGGCTTCCAGGACCACTTTCTTGCCGAACATCTCATCGTTCTCTTCCATGAATTCATTCTTGTCGACAATCTGATTTTCCAGAAAACGGGTATCTCCGGAGTCCTGAATGAGCACCTTCCGCATCATTTGGTGAACGATAATTTCAAAATGCTTGTCATTGATCTTCACTCCCTGCATACGGTAAACGTCCTGTACCTCATTTACAATATACTCCTGTACTTTTATAGGACCTTCGATATTTAAAATATCAGTCGGCGTTATTGCTCCGTCAGACAGAGGAGTACCGGCACGTACATAGTCGTTCTCCTGTACCAGAATCTGCTTGGTCAAAGATACCAGGTATTTCTTCACTTCTCCGGCTTTGGAAGTTATGATAATCTCCCGGTTACCCCGTTTGATTTTTCCATAAGTAACCTCCCCATCAATTTCAGAGACCACAGCCGGGTTGGACGGATTACGAGCCTCAAATAATTCGGTAACCCGGGGCAAACCTCCCGTGATATCGCCAGCTTTCCCCACTGCTCTCGGGATTTTTACAATTGTATTACCTGCAACCACGGCATCTCCCTCTTTTACAACAATATGGGCACCTACAGGCAAATTATAACTCTTCAGCACCTCTCCTTTGGCGTCCAAAATCAAGATAGCCGGAGCTTTTGTCCTATCCCTGAATTCGGTAATGACCTTTTCCCGGAAACCGGTTGTTTCATCCGACTCTTCCTTATAAGTTTCCCCTTCCAACAGATTTTCCATACCAATCGTACCGGCGAATTCTGTTATAATCAAAGCATTGAACGGATCCCATTCACAAATTAAATCGCCTTTCTTCACTTCTGCTCCGTTTTTCACAAATACCTTGGCTCCATAAGGAATATTATGTGTCACCAATACAATATTGGTATTTTTATCAATCATCCGAAGTTCAGTCAAACGCCCGACAACGACATCGCATTTTTGCCCGTTCTCCTGTACGTATTCTACTGAACGCATTTCTTCAAATTCCACAACGCCATCGTATTTGGCCCTCAGCGAGTTCTCCGTAGAAATATTACCTGCAGTACCTCCCACGTGGAAAGTTCTCAACGTCAGCTGTGTACCCGGTTCACCGATAGACTGTGCCGCAATCGTTCCAACAGCCTCCCCTTTTTCGACAAGCCTTCCGGTCGCCAAATTCCGTCCGTAACATTTCGCACAAACTCCTTTCTTCGCTTCACAAGTCAAAACAGAACGAACTTCTACCCGCTCTATCGGAGAATTTTCAATTGCTTCTGCAATACTTTCGGTTATTTCTTCTCCGGACCTAACAAGCAAATCTCCGGAATGCGGATGATAAATATCGTGAACGGACACACGTCCTAAAATTCTCTCATACAAAGAAGAAACCACTTCTTCATTGTTTTTAATCGCGGAGATAGTCACTCCTCTCAATGTACCGCAATCCTCCTCAGTAATGGTAATATCATTGGCGACGTCCACCAGACGACGGGTCAGGTAACCGGCATCAGCCGTTTTTAAAGCAGTATCAGCCAAACCTTTACGGGCACCGTGAGTAGAAATAAAATACTCCAATACCGACAATCCTTCCTTAAAGTTTGCCAAAATCGGGTTTTCGATAATTTGTCCTCCGGTTGCTCCGGACTTTTGCGGTTTTGCCATCAATCCACGCATACCTCCCAACTGCCGGATTTGTTCCCTGGAACCACGGGCTCCGGAATCCAACATCATATAGATGGAGTTAAATCCTTGCTTGTCGGCAGCCAATTGTTTCATCAAAGTTGAAGTCAGATTAGCATTTACATGCGTCCAGATATCAATAATCTGGTTATATCTTTCATTATTGGTAATGAAACCCATATTATAGTTGTTCATCACCTCTTCCACCTGATCGTATCCTTCCTTCAAAAGGGCATCCTTTTCCTGTGGAATAATAACATCCTCCAGATTAAAAGACAAGCCTCCTTCGAAAGCTTTGAGATACCCTAAATCTTTAATATCGTCCAGGAATCTGGCTGTAACGTCTACCCCGCATTTTTTAAATACATCTCCGATAATATCCCTCAGTGCTTTTTTGGTAATCAAAGTATTGATGAAAGGGAAGTTTTTCGGCGTATACTGATTCAGGATAACACGGCCTACAGTTGTTTCTATCATATGCCGCACCGGATTTCCGTCCTTATCGATATCGTCAATTTTCACCTGAATCTGAGCGTGCAAATCTACAGCATTCTCGTTCAGCGCAATAATAACTTCTTCCGGAGAATAAAATTTCAGTCCTTCTCCCTTGGCCCCCTTTTTCGATTTGGTAATATAATATAAGCCTAATACCATATCCTGAGAAGGTACGGTAATCGGAGCACCATTGGCCGGATTCAAAATATTATGAGCACAAAGCATCAGAATCTGGGCTTCCAAAATAGCCTCATTTCCCAAAGGTAAA
Source organism: uncultured Odoribacter sp. (assembly GCF_937966165.1). NCBI lineage: Bacteria > Pseudomonadati > Bacteroidota > Bacteroidia > Bacteroidales > Odoribacteraceae > Odoribacter > uncultured Odoribacter sp. The sequence continues at coordinate 113,100 of NZ_CALCLB010000016.1, read as the reverse complement.
TGTACAGCCATCTGGTCCCCGTCAAAGTCAGCATTAAAACCGGTACAAGCCAGGGGATGCAAACGGATAGCTTTCCCTTCTATCAACTTCGGCTGAAAAGCCTGAATTCCCAAACGGTGCAGCGTCGGAGCCCGGTTTAACAATACCGGATGCCCTTTCAACACATTTTCCAGAATATCCCATACGACCGGATCCCGGCGATCTACGATTTTTTTAGCACTTTTTACCGTTTTTACAATTCCGCGTTCAATCAACTTACGGATGATAAACGGCATATATAATTCGGCAGCCATATCTTTCGGCAATCCGCATTCATGCATTTTCAAATCTGGTCCCACGACAATTACCGAACGAGCAGAATAGTCGACACGTTTACCCAGCAAATTCTGACGGAAACGTCCTTGTTTCCCTTTCAAACTGTCGGACAAAGATTTTAACGGCCGGTTATTTTCAATCTTTACCGCATTGGACTTACGGGAATTATCGAACAGCGAATCTACAGCTTCCTGCAACATTCGTTTTTCGTTCCGCAAGATCACATCCGGAGCTTTGATTTCAATCAGTCTTTTCAAACGGTTATTCCGGATAATCACCCGACGGTACAAATCATTCAAATCGGAAGTAGCAAAACGACCTCCATCCAGGGGAACCAAAGGACGCAACTCCGGCGGGATCACAGCCAGTACTTTCACGATCATCCACTCCGGCTTATTTACTTCCTTGCTTTCCCGGAAAGCTTCCACGACCTGCAAGCGCTTCAAAGCTTCATTTTTACGTTGCTGGGAAGTCTCCGTATTGGCTTTATGACGTAATTCATACGACAAATCGTCCAGGTTCAGCCTCTCCAATAACATACCGATTGCTTCGGCTCCCATTTTGGCAATGAACTTATTGGGATCATCGTCATCCAAATGCTGATTTTCTACCGGTAAAGCATCTACTAAATCGATATATTCTTCTTCCGTCAGGAAGTCTAGCTGACTAATTCCTTTTTCAGCCAGAATACCCGGCTGAACAACAACATACCGTTCGTAATAAATTACAGAATCCAGTTTTTTAGAAGGTAATCCCAACAAATAACCGATTTTATTCGGTAAAGATTTAAAATACCAGATGTGAGCAACAGGTACGACCAATTGAATATGTCCCATACGTTCCCTACGCACTTTCTTCTCCGTCACTTCCACTCCACAACGGTCGCATACGATCCCTTTATAACGGATGCGTTTGTACTTACCGCAATGACATTCATAATCTTTTACCGGACCGAAAATCCGTTCACAGAACAAACCATCGCGTTCCGGTTTATAAGTACGGTAATTGATTGTCTCCGGCTTCAGCACCTGCCCACTGGAATGTTCCAGAATTTCTTCCGGAGATGCCAAACCGATTGCTATTTTTGTAAAGCTTTTAGGCTTATTTGTATTACTATCTTTTCTAAAGGCCATATTATAACTTCGTTATATGTCGAAAGCCGAAAGCTGGAAGAACGCCGGAATTTCCTTTGCCCTTCAACTTTTGACCTTTAACTTTTTATATCAAATTAACGCTTAACCCGAGTCCTCTTAACTCATGCAACAATACGTTGAAAGATTCAGGCAATCCCGGTGTAGGCATCGGTTCTCCTTTCACAATATGTTCATAAGTCTTGGTTCTTCCGACAACATCATCCGATTTCACCGTCAGGATTTCCTGCAGGATATGGGATGCACCGAATGCTTCCAATGCCCAAACCTCCATTTCTCCGAAACGCTGACCACCGAACTGGGCTTTACCGCCTAAAGGTTGCTGTGTTATCAACGAATACGGTCCTATGGAACGGGCATGCATCTTATCGTCCACCATATGTCCCAGTTTCAGCATATAGGTTACTCCTACAGTCGCCGGCTGGTCGAAACGCTCACCGGTACCTCCGTCATACAAATAAGTGGTCCCGTATCTCGGTACCCTGGCCTTATCCGTATACGAATTGATATCCTCCAGGCTGGCTCCGTCAAAAATCGGAGTAGCAAACTTCAGGCCCAGTTCTTTACCGGCCCATCCCAAAACAGCCTCGAATACCTGTCCCAGATTCATACGGGAAGGTACACCCAGCGGATTCAGACAAATGTCTACCGGAGTTCCGTCGGCCAAGAAAGGCATATCTTCCATCCTTACGACACGGGAAACGATACCTTTGTTTCCATGTCGTCCGGCCATCTTATCCCCGATCTGTAATTTCCGCTTCTTAGCAACATATACCTTTGCCATTTTTATAATGCCGGCAGGCAATTCATCCCCTACTGTAGCGTTATATTTCTTACGCTTCATCTGTCCCTCGATTTCCTTGTATTTAATGACATAGTTATGCAGCAAATCACGGATCATATCGTTTTTCTGCTTATCGGTCGTCCATTTGTTCGGATTAACTTCCAGATAATTCAAATTCTGTAAGTTTTTCATCGTGAACTTCACCCCTTTGGCAATCACATCTTCATTCAGATAGTTTTTCACGCCCTGAGAAGTTTTTCCATTCACTAACTCAAATACCTTATCTATCAATAATGTATTTAAATCGCCGACTTTGCGTTCAAATTGTTCGTCGATCTCATTTAAAATGGTCTTTCCGGCAGCTTTGGATTTCCGGTCGCCAATTGTACGCTGGAACAATTTCTTGTCAATAATCACTCCTCTCAAGGAAGGAGAAGCTTTTAAAGAAGCATCCTTGACATCTCCGGCTTTATCTCCGAAGATTGCTCTCAGCAACTTTTCTTCCGGACTGGGGTCAGATTCCCCTTTCGGAGTAATCTTTCCGATCAGGATATCTCCCGGTTCCACACGGGCTCCGATACGGATCATACCGTTCTCGTCCAGATCTTTCGTTGCATCTTCACTTACATTCGGGATATCTGCTGTCAATTCTTCCAATCCCCGCTTGGTTTCCCGAACTTCCAAAGAATATTCATCCACATGTACTGAAGTAAATACATCATTCCGTACAATGTTTTCAGAAATTACAATAGCATCCTCGTAGTTATATCCTTTCCAGGGCATATAAGCCACTTTCAGGTTACGTCCCAATGCCAGTTCTCCGCCTTCGGAAGAATACCCTTCAGTCAGAATCTGTCCTTCTTCTACCCGTTGTCCTTTCTTTACTATAGGACGCAATGTAATAGTCGTACTTTGATTCGTACGTTTATATTTAGGTAATATATATTCCCTGGTATCTCCGTCAAAGCTGACAAACCGCTCTTCTTCTGTCTGATCGTATTTGATCACGATCCGACGGCCGTCCACAGCTTCCACAACACCAGCCCCTTCGGCAACGATTTGTGTACGGGAATCTTTGATCAAATTGCCTTCCAGACCTGTTCCAACGATCGGAGCTTCCGGTTTGATAATGGGTACAGCCTGACGCATCATGTTAGAACCCATCAAAGCCCGGTTCGCATCATCGTGTTCCAGGAAAGGTATCAAAGAAGCAGCGATAGAAGCAATCTGGTTCGGAGCAACGTCGATTAAATCGACCTTTTCCACTTCTTCCACAGGGAAATCACCGTCCTTACGCGATTTAGCCCGCTTGTTTACAAAATGACCGTTCTCATCTACCTTGGCATTAGCCTGAGCAATGACCAAACCTTCTTCTTCTTCTGCCGACAAATATTTTACCCCTTCTGCGGAAAGATCTACGACAGCATCTTCCACCTTGCGGTACGGGGTTTCAATAAACCCAAGTTCATTGATCTTTGCATATACACAAAGAGAAGAAATCAAACCGATATTCGGACCTTCCGGAGTTTCAATCGGACATAAACGTCCGTAATGGGTATAATGAACGTCACGTACTTCGAAACCGGCGCGGTCCCGCGACAAACCACCAGGTCCCAGTGCCGACATACGACGTTTATGCGTAATTTCAGCCAGCGGATTGGTCTGATCCATAAACTGAGACAAAGCATTTGTTCCGAAGAAAGAATTAATGACAGAAGAAAGTATCTTCGAATTAATCAAATCTACCGGAGTGAACACTTCATTATCCCTCACATTCATCCGTTCCCGTATCGTACGGGCCATACGGGCCAATCCGACTCCGAACTGATTATATAATTGTTCGCCTACCGTACGTACACGCCGGTTACTCAAATGGTCGATATCATCAACATCTGTTCTGGCATTCAGTAATTTGATCAGATATTTGATAATCTCGATAATATCTTCTTTCGTCAATATCCTCACCGAAGGATCGGTAGCCAGACCTAATTTTTTATTTAACTTGTAACGCCCCACGTCTCCGAGGTCATACCGTTTATCGGAGAAAAACAATTTATCGATTACGTCCCGGGCCGTTGCTTCATCAGGTGGCTCAGAACTACGTAATTGTCTGTAAATATGGAGTACTGCTTCTTTTTCCGAATTACACGGATCTTTTTGCAGCGTATTATATATAATGGCATAATCTGCCAGGTTTTGTTTTTCTTTATGCAGGAGAATCGTCTTAGCTCCCGATTCTACAATAGCATCGATATGTTCATTTTCCAGTACAGTTTCGCGGTCTACAATGATTTCATTCCGTTCGATAGAAACCACTTCACCGGTATCCTCATCCACAAAATCCTCCACCCAGGTCTTCAAAACACGAGCAGCCAAACGCCGGCCAACGACTTTTTTCAATCCCGATTTAGACACATTCACTTCGTCTGCCAGATCAAAAATCTGAAGGATATCTTTATCCGTTTCAAAGCCGATAGCTCTCAAAAGAGTGGTCACAGGTAACTTCTTTTTCCGGTCGATATAAGCATACATGACATTGTTGATATCCGTAGCGAATTCGATCCAGGAGCCTTTGAAAGGGATAATTCTGGCAGAATAAAGTTTGGTCCCATTCGCGTGAACGCTTTGTCCGAAAAATACGCCGGGAGATCTGTGCAACTGAGACACGATCACCCGCTCAGCTCCATTGATAACAAATGTTCCTTTTGGGGTCATATAAGGAACATTTCCGAGGTATACATCCTCGATTACTGTATCAAAATCCTCGTGTTCAGGATCCGTACAATACAGCTTCAGCTTCGCCTTCAACGGCGCACCGTATGTCAATCCCTGCTCCAGGCATTCGTCAATCGTATAGCGCGGAGGGTCGATAAAATAATCCAGAAACTCCAACACGAAATTATTCCGGGTATCGGTTATCGGGAAATTTTCTTTAAAAACGGTGTAAAGGCCTTCGTTTTTTCTGTTTTCGGGAGTAGTACCCAATTGAAAAAAGTCCTTGAATGACTTTAGTTGTATCTCAAGAAAATCAGGATATTCCAACTGATTTTTTATGGATGCAAAGCTTATTCTTTTATTTGAATGATTTGAAGACATCTATTAATTTTTTGGAACCTAAACAATAATAACAACAAAATGGTTTAGAGTCAAAAAAGACTCTAAACCTTTAAAACCCGAGGGGTTCTATAACTATTTAAGTTCAACTTCAGCTCCTGCTTCTTCCAGTTGAGCTTTCAATTGTGCAGCTTCTTCTTTAGAAACTTTTTCTTTCAAAGGAGCCGGAGCTTTGTCAACTAATTCCTTAGCTTCCTTCAGTCCAAGACCGGTAAGTTCTTTTACTAATTTAACTACACCTAATTTAGCAGCACCAGCTGATTTCAGTATAACATCGAACTCTGTTTGTTCTGCAGCAGCAGCAGGGCCAGCAGCAGGAGCAGCCACAACAGCAGCAGCAGCGGCCGGTTCAATACCATATTCTTCTTTTAAGATGTCAGCTAATTCTTTTACGTCTTTTACAGTCAGGTTTACTAATTCCTCTGCAAGTTTTTTCAAATCTGCCATTTCGATAATTATTTAAATTGTTTTTTACTCTGATAAAATAAAATTATGCTCTGTCTTCCAGCGTTTTCAACACGCCTCCGATAGTATTCTTCCCTGATTCCAAAGAAGAGATAAGTTTTTGCATCGGTGATTGCAACAGTAAGATAATATCTCCCAGCAATTCTTCTTTAGATTTAATGCTAACAAGAGTATCTAACTGGTTGTCACCCACATAGACACATTCTTCCACAAAAGCAGCCTTAAAGACAGGTTTGTCGTGGCTCTTACGGAACTCTTTAATTAATTTCGCAGGAGCGTTTCCTGTTTCAGAAAGCATAACAGCACTGGAACCTTTCAGAGAACCGTACAGTTCTTCATAATTGTTTTCCAGTCCGTCGAGGGCTACTCTTAACAAAGTATTTTTTACTTGTATTAATTTAATCCCTGCTTTAAAACATTCTTTACGCAAATCCTGAGTCGCAGCGGCATCCAATTCAGAGATGTCACTTACATACAAATGCTTGTATGATTTAATCTGCTCGGTTAAATTGTCTATGATTACTTGTTTTTCTTCCCTTTTCATTCTACAAATGGTCCTTTAAAGGTTAATAATTAATCAAGTAATGACTTAAGGTCTAATTTAATACCGGGACTCATTGTACTTGACAGGAACACACTCTTCACATAGGTACCTTTTGCAGAAGATGGTTTCAGTTTTTGAATAACATTCATGAATTCACGAGCATTATCTCTGATTTTATCTGCGTCAAAGTTCACTTTCCCAATAGAAGTGTGTACGATACCAAACTTGTCAACTTTAAAATCAATTTTTCCCTGCTTTACTTCCGTTACGGCTTTCGCAATATCCATTGTTACAGTACCGCTTTTCGGGTTAGGCATCAATCCACGCGGACCTAAAATTCGTCCTAAAGCACCAATTTTACCCATAATAGAAGGCATGGTAATAATGATATCGATATCAGTCCAACCTGATTTCAACTTTTCAATATACTCATCCAAGCCTACATAATCGGCTCCTGCAGCTTTAGCTTCTTCAGCCTTATCGGGCGTACAAAGTACTAAAACTCGGATTTCTTTACCGGTACCATGAGGTAAGGTAACGACACCACGCACCATTTGATTGGCCTTACGCGGGTCTACTCCCAGACGAACGTCCATGTCAACTGACGCATCAAACTTGGTAAAAGTAATCTCTTTCACAAGTTTAGCAGCTTCTTCAATGGTATATACTTTACCATTTTCGATTTTTTCTAAAGCTAACTTCTTATTTTTTGTCAGTTTACTCATTACGTTTGAAGTATTACAAATTCATTAAAAAGGTTTTTCACCATCTACGGTGATCCCCATACTTCTGGCAGTTCCAGCTACCATGCTCATTGCCTTTTCAATTTCGAAAGCATTCAAATCGCTCATTTTTCCTTCTGCAATCTGTTTTACCTGATCCCAGGTAACAGAGGCTACTTTTTTACGGTTAGGCTCTGCAGAACCGGATTTAAGCTTTGTTACTTCCAAAAGTTGAACAGCAACAGGAGGTTGTTTGGTTATAAAATCAAAAGACTTATCACCATAAACCTGAATAATTACCGGAATAATCTTTCCTGCCTGATCCTGAGTTCTTGCATTAAACTGTTTACAGAAGTCCATAATATTAACTCCTTTAGAACCTAATGCAGGACCTACGGGGGGAGAAGGATTAGCGGCACCAGCTTTAATCTGTAGCTTTATAAGAGCTTCAACTTCTTTTGCCATGATTTTTTTCCTCTCAAAAAATTAATTATTCTTTTTCTACCTGCATGAAACTCAATTCGAGTGGTGTCTTACGACCGAAAATTTTGACAATTACTTTCAATCTCTTCTTATCGCTATTCACCTCCTCTATCACACCGGTAAAGCCGTTGAACGGTCCGTCTGTAACTTTTACGGATTCGCCCACGAAATAAGGGATACTTATTTCTTCCGGTTGTTCCGCAAGTTCATCTACTTTTCCAAGAATCCGGTTGATTTCAGCTAAACGCATAGGCACCGGATCACCTCCTTTGGTTTCCCCCAGGAAGCCAATTACATTCGTGATATCACGAAGCATGTGGGGAATCTCACCAACTAAGGCAGCCTCAATCATAACGTAACCCGGAAAGAAATTCCGCTCTTTGCTGATTTTTTTTCCGTTACGTACCTGATAAATCTTCTCGGTAGGTATCAAAACCTGAGAAACGTAATCCTGAAGCCCCAAACTGGCAATTTCACTCTCGATATATTCCTTCACTTTCTTCTCTTTTCCGCCAATTACCCGAAGGACATACCACTTCTTTTTAATTTCTGCCATCTTAGTTTTCCGGATTATTAATAAAACAACTTATAAATAAAGGTCAACACATTTCTGAATACAATGTCCATTATAAAAATGCCAATCGCTATAATGACGGAAGCAATCATTACAATCGTAGCACTACTCTGGAGTTCTGACCAGGATGGCCAGGACACTTTATTGACCAATTCGTTATATACGTCTGAGAAATAACCTTTAATATTCATTTTAGACTATAGATTGTAAATCCCAAATTGTATTTGACTGACAATTCAAAATTTAAAATTTAAAATTTTTCGCACGGATGGAGAGACTCGAACTCCCGACACTCGGTTTTGGAGACCGATGCTCTACCGACTGAGCTACATCCGTAAAATGAGGCTGACAAACTGTCAGCCTCAGGCTTTTATAGAATGATCATTCTAAGATTTCAGTAATCTGACCGGCACCTACGGTACGTCCACCTTCACGGATAGCGAAACGCAAACCAAGTGAACAAGCTACCGGAGTCAACAATTCAACAGTAATTGTTACGTTATCTCCCGGCATTACCATTTCAGTTCCTTCCGGTAAAGTAATTTCACCAGTTACGTCCATCGTACGTAAGTAGAACTGCGGTCTGTATTTATTGTGGAACGGAGTGTGACGTCCGCCTTCTTCTTTCTTCAAGATATAAACCTCAGCTTTGAATTTCTTGTGCGGTTTAACAGAACCCGGTTTTGCCAATACCATACCCCGTTTGATTTCGTCTTTGTCGATACCACGAAGCAACAAACCAACGTTATCTCCAGCTTCCCCTTCATCCAACAATTTACGGAACATTTCAACTCCGGTACATACTGTTTTCTTTCCGTCAGCACCCAAACCGATAATTTCCAGTTCGTCACCTACGTGCACAATACCTGTTTCAATACGACCTGTAGCAACAGTACCACGACCTGTAATGGAGAACACGTCTTCAACCGGCATCAAGAAAGGTTTTTCGTTGTCACGCGGAGGCAGCGGAATCCATTCATCAACGGCATGCATCAACTCCATTACTTTTTCTACCCATTTTGCTTCACCATTCAAAGCACCTAAAGCAGAACCTAAGATAACCGGAGTATTGTCACCATCGTATCCATAGAAGGACAATAATTCACGAACTTCCATTTCCACCAGTTCCAACATTTCAGGATCGTCAACCATATCCACTTTATTCAAGAATACAACGATTCTCGGAACGTTTACCTGACGGGCTAAAAGAATGTGTTCACGGGTCTGAGGCATCGGACCATCAGTTGCAGCACAAACCAAAATAGCACCGTCCATCTGAGCAGCACCGGTAACCATGTTCTTTACATAGTCAGCGTGGCCCGGACAGTCAACGTGAGCATAGTGACGATTTTCTGTTGAGTATTCAACATGTGAAGTATTGATCGTTATACCTCTTTCTTTTTCCTCCGGAGCATTATCAATCTGATCGAAAGATTTTACTTCAGAAAGACCTTTTTCAGCCAATACTTTAGTAATTGCTGCAGTCAAAGTTGTTTTACCGTGGTCAACGTGACCGATAGTACCAATATTTACGTGTGGTTTTGACCTGTCAAACTTTTCTTTAGCCATAACTCAAAAACAATTTTATTATTAAACAATTTATTACAAAAAATCTGTGTCTTATTCTTAACAACCTGTCTATCAGTTTCATATACAGGATACGACAGAAAAGCCCGATTATCGAGCGTGCAAATATAGAAAAATAATTTTGTGTGACAAAATTATTTTCAGTTAAAGTTTATGGTTTAGAGTTGAATAGACTATTTCTTTTTGTCCCTGACCTTAAACTTTACTCTTTATTTTTCTCTGTCTTTCTCTTTAATTTTTACAAGCTGACGCTTTAAAACATCATATAATTCATCGATAGCCTCTTCGAATTTTTTAGCATTTTTCTTTGCAAAAACATCCTGGCCCTTAATCGAAATACTCACCTCAACGACTTTATTCTCCAAATTATCATCCTTTTCCAACTTCAGTGTAGTCTCAATGCCCAATATTCCATCGTAATATTTTTCTAACTTGGATAATTTTTTCTGAATAAAATCTTCAAGTTGAGAACTTGTAGAAAAACCAACAGGATTAATTTTAACTTCCATAGAATTTCCTCCTTTAATTTTAAGCCCTAGGATGAGCCTGGTTAAACACCTTAATTAAGTATTCAAAAGAATTATGAGTATAAATCTGCGTAGCAGATAAATCGGTATGCCCCAGCAAAGCCCGGATAGCCTCTATACAAGCCCCGTTATTCAATAACTGTGTCGCAAAAGTATGACGCAGGACATGCGGACTACGTTTGGACAATGTCGTGACCTTCCCCAGGTATCTTACAACCAAGCGGTAAATGAATTTATCATATACAGGAGTGCCTTTATCCGTAATAAAAAAATAACCGTGCTCTTGTTGCACCCGTTTCTCTCTTTCTTCCAGATAACACTGCATATCTTCCAGAAGTTCATTGGCCAAAGGTAGCAGCCGCTGTTTATTCCCTTTCCCGGTAATTACCAGACTTTTTCCGGCAAAATCGATATCCCGGACCTTCAACCCGACTAATTCCGAGCGACGCATACCAGTATAATATGCCGTCAACAAAACCAACCTGTCCCTCAGCTCCCGGAAACCTCCCTGGAATTCATCACTGTCTAATAATTCATCCATCTGATAATCGGGAACGAATACCGGCAAACGACGCCCGGTCTTCGGTAAAAGAATTGTCTCCGTCGGATCTTCCGACAGCCGTCCCTCCCGCATCAGATATTTAAACAACGTACGTAAGACACTCAACTTTCTCCGGGTTGTAGTTGCCTTATGCCCTTTAGACATCAGAATCACGATCCACTCCCGTATGATTTTCGAAGTAATGTCCGGAAAATCTTTCACCTCCTTAATGGTAGCACAATAATCCAGGAATTGCCCCAAGTCTTCTTTATAAGCATGCAGCGTGTGAGGCGAATACCTCTTCACATTTTCCAGATAACTCAGAAAGGGTGCAATATCCATAATTTTATACTACTAAAAATCAAAAGCTTTTCAAAAAACCAACCGTTCCTTTGGTCATCCAGGGCTTCCGACTTCAAAAATCGTACCTAAATATAAAACTTTCGTCCGGAATAAACAAATCCCGCTTTTTATATTTTTAATCTTCGGCAATTTGCAAAGACTGCTTATAAACAGCTTTTAAATGCTGTTGACGATTCCGGATGGAAGGTTTGGTAAATGCCTGACGATCCCTCAGCTCTTTTACAATTCCGGTTTTCTCAAATTTTCTTTTAAATTTTTTTAAGGCTCTTTCAATATTCTCGCCTTCTTTTAAAGGTACTATAATCATGATTTTTCAATTTTATAAATAATACATATAATATATACAACTCCCATTCTTCCCTTCACTTATTCCTGAATAGATGAAGATACGGTTTTTATAAACCCCTTCCTACTGTATAGGAATAACTCACAGCAGAAACTCTTCCTGGACATAATATCCTGTTTAATTATCTATATTTCCCCGGAATAAGCCCACCTCCTTTCAAAGCGGATTGATTTATAATATATTATATTTTCAAAAACAGAGTGACAAAGGTAAATTTTTTTTTCTAATTTCAGAAATTCCGAAATAAGAAAATGTTTAAACGGGAAAGTGTTCAATCGTGAAAATAGAGAAGAGTATAAATGTTTAAATGCGGAAGGGGAACAGAATTTAAAGGCCAGATGCCCCAGAGAGGAAGAAATGTGATCAAACCTAGTAACCGAAACGGATCCTTCATTACCTCATCCTCCCTACCTACGGTATCCTCCCCTCATTAGAGCCCTGATTTAAAAATGTTTCTACTTCCTGATACCTGATTCTGCCCAACCATTTTAAATAAAAACGTGTACGGAATATGCCTTTCTCCTCCTTCTTCCCACAGAAAACCCTTTCCACACTTGAACAATTAAACATTTACCCATTAATACTGTAATAACATCCGAAGAAATTATTCTATCAACACCGGTTCAAATTCATAAGGATCATATTTCAAATCTCCTACACTCATCGCTTCGTTTCTCCTGATCAAACCCGTAATATCAAAATGAAGCGTCAGCAAAATATAATAAACCCGGCGCATAATCTCATTCGAAAAGATGCAACTTGCCGAATCTTCAAAATAACCGGCAATTGCTCCGATAATCCACGAAGTATCCTCACCTTCCAATGACAAGTTCATACTTTCAGCAATAATTTTACAGATCAGGTCTGATGCTTTCACTTCTACATCCTTCACTTTCAAAGGTTTATTCAAATGAGAGAGCGGATGCAAAACAATTTTATAATCCTTCGAATCATAGGGAACCGTCACATATTCGTTCCATCTACTCTTAGCTTCATAATCATGCTCATTCAACTTTGTAATAATAAAATTTTCACTTAAACTTTTTACACGTACTACCCTTAATCCATAAGGATAATGGATCAACAACATTTTAGCGTTCATAACAAAAAGAATTTTTATATAGGAATTAAACAGTCACACACACAATGTTTTCACTGTATGAATAAACTAAAAGTTTAATTTTGTTATAGAACACTTGTTGTAATGCGTAAAAATGTCTCTTTTAGTTAAAATATAAATATGTATTGTTAATATACATAAAATAATTAACAGTATTTCACTAATTTTATATTCAAAGCATGATAAATTAACAAATACAAAATTATGTACATTATTCTGTTTTTATGGAATTAAAAAAAAGAAAAACCTTTTCCCATAGCTTATTTTCCATCTCTCTACCCCCATACATTTTACACATTAAGTATCCAAACAAATATAAAACTGTCGTTTTTTTAAATTCAAAACGTACCGGACTGATAAGGATTTCAATCCAATATTTAAAGTTTTTTAAGGGGGATTCCGGCAATAAAAAATCTAAATAGCAGATATGCTGCTACAGTTCACTTAAGCAAATACCTAATATTGTAATATTCTCTTAATATTACTTACAATGTAACTAAATCCCTCTAATAATGCGTCAATTTTGGTAGAGAATAAAGGTAAATGGAAATATTGCAAATAGGATAGATCAATTTAAAAACAATTATCACACCTCATTTTGTAATCCACAGACTATCAATCGTCATTCTTTAAAATTTATCACACCCCCTCCGGAGTATCTGCACGACCCCTTTAAATTGATCCAGATCGAAAATAATATATATCCGAATTCTTTTCTGCAAATGGGCACCTAATAAATTTAATTTTGCAAAAGTACTCTTCTTGTGTAATAAACATAATATGTTACCCCATAAAAAAGAAAAGGCCGATAAGTAATTTATCAGCCTTTTCCTCATTAAAAAAAGAGGCCTTTATTTATAAGGCCTCTATCCCTTTACGTCTAATTTATATCATTCACTCCTGTTCTACACTCTCACATATATCAAAACTACCGGTATAAGTACTATCGGTTTCCTTAATTTCCGTAAAACGGATGGTATAAGTTCCATTGGGCAAATTTTCAATATTAATTTCTACAGGATGAAGCGGATCCCCTTTTACAACTTTTTTCAATACAACCATATCTTTGCTGTCTAAAAATTCAATTAATACTTCATCCATTTCTACCAGAAACATCACCGAAATATCAGAAAAAGTCTTGGTAACAGTCACCGGAACAGGAGCCTGATCCGTAGTCTTTGGTCGCTCAGGATAGACGATAATCCAATAATCACTATCAGCAGGATCATAGTCATCTATAGCATAACTTCCTACCATTAAACAACTAAACAATACAAACAATACAATTTTTTTCATAGCCATAAAATTTAAATTTTGCTGCCTGAAATTAAAAAAAAATTTGATAATATCATATATTATGAATAAAATAATTATCAATTATAAATAATTGTAATACTAAATCAGGTTTATTTTAAACAGTACATCGTTTTTGAAAAAAAAATAGAATGCCAAATATTAGAGGTGAGAAGAACATTTACCAGCTATTTCTTTTATAAAATCTTTAAATTTAAGTTTACGGTTATTGTGAATCTTCTTCATTATTTCACAACGCCGGTTATTGACAGTACAATCCGTTACCTGCATAAATGAAGCTATCTCTTTGGTTGTAAATCCGGCACAGGCCAAACAACAAAGTTTTATATCCGTATTCGTCAACATCGGATAATTTCTCTTTAATTCCTCCACAAACCCATCATATAAAATGTTTATTCCCTCACAAAATTCATCCCATTTTTTAACTGCCAATAAATCGGTCAGTATCTTTTTATAGTCCAGATCTTGTCTTCCGTTTAATGTTGTGGCCACAATAATTTTTTTCGTAACTTCTATCTGCCGCTGTACAATTTCTTTTAATTTCTGATCTCTCCCACTCAGTTGCAGTAAAGTACACTCCTGTATTGTCAATTTATGCTCAAAGGTTTCTAAACGCAATCTGTATTTTATCAGTTCTTTTTTACGCTTGTCTGCAATATATTGATATAAAGCAATGATTACAACCATAAAAGCTCCCAGACTAATTACCACCATCCACAACCAGGCCTGTTTTGCTTTCAATAAAGCGGCCTCACTCTGTAACTGCTTATAGCGATATTTTTGCTCAAATTCCAGTACCGATTTCTTTTTAAAATCCTTATGCATTGAATCGATCAAAGCGTTTACTTGTTTAGCATAAAATAAAGCTAAAGAAAAATTTTTTCTTTTTTCATTAACTTTCTGTAGACGGGCGCATACGCCTGCTTTATTTTCTTCTCTCTGAATATTACCTAAGCATTTTATTATATAGTATTCTGCGCTATCTAATTTATTTTCCTGTAAATAAATATCACCCAACAAAACATAATAATCCGAACAGGCCTTCTCTCCCAACAACCGAAGAGCTTCCAGGGCTTCTTGCTTTGCAATACTGGTATAGCCCTGAGAAATGTATACATTCCCTTTATAATTATGAGTTAAAGCCAATAAAGAAGTATCTTTTCTAATTTGCGCCATCCATAAAGCTTTATCTAAATAATAAATACAACTATCGTATTGTTTAGTATACCGAAAAATATTTCCTTTTCCTAAAAGCGTAATATTCTCATTTTTCAAATTATTGGCTTTGTGAAAATAATGGGCTGAAAGAGAAAGAAATTTTTGAGCTTGAACAATATTAAATTGTCTTTCCTGTAAAACTGCAATTTGATCATAGATTAAACCTAATAAATTATATGCTCTTACTGAAAGAGCTAACTTTTCTGCGTCTAAAAATACTTTAATCGCATTTTCTTTTTGTCCGTCACTCATATAATAACAGCCCAGATAATATTTAGCCTTTGCCAATCGCAATGCATCCCGATGACCGGCATAATAATTAACTGCAATACGAATTAAAGAATCATTTCGTATAACTTCATTATTTTTATCCAACGCCTGAGTGTACAATAAGGCATAGCAAGCATTTTCCCGGGAAGTAAGCTGACGAGTATCTATTGTTTCCAATAAACTCAGAGCACTATCCGGTTCTGTTTCCATAAATTGCTCTGCTTTTTGTAATACGGCACGGTAATCGCCCTGAGAGCAACCCCATATACAATACGTTATAAAACACACACCCAAAATTCTCATTTTATAGAAAAATTTTCACCGTAGATAAACTTTGAATTTTCTATAAACCGGAAAATACACAGCAGAGTAAATTTTACTCCCTGAGTACAGCCTACACCCAAAGCTGTCAGGGATTGAGTAAATCCTTACAAAAAAAGTCAAGCACGCCGTTTATCATCTCGACATAAGCCCTAGCTTTTTCATTTTCCGGATTTAAGCGGAGTACAGCATTAAATTTATTCAAAGCGTCTGTATTTTTTCCCAACCGATAACATAATTCCCCTGTATACATCAACCACGCTTCTCCTTGCTGACCGTCAGGATATTTTTCCAGTTCAGCAAGGGCTTCAGTAATCCGGCCCTCTGCCACCCATCTTTCTATCTTTTCATCCATAATTTAAATCTAAACTGATAAAGTTATAAAATTAAAAATATATATTTAAACTGGAAAACAGGAGGTATTTCCTTTAACCATTCATTCTTTTCTGAATCAAATCCTGATGGAGAATCGCTTTAAAGCAGAATTCCCTACCCGGTCTGTCACTTTTATCACCAATTGATTAGACTGTCCCCTCACGAAAGCAGGTTCATTTTTACGGCCCCTCAGGATCCCGCTCTTTGCATCGTATTCAAACAAACACCAACGGCCATTTACCTCCACCCGATAAGATTGTATACCCGAAAATTTATCCCGGATTTTAAACTTTACCCCACTTCCCATCACACCTAAATATTCAATTTCCGGCGGACAAGTATCCTCGGTTACCCTATATTTCCCTAAAAGGTTTACCAAAGAATACAATCCTGAACTGTCCCGTTTTGTGACACAAGCTTCGGGGTCTCCTTTCTCCTTTATACGGCAGATTACGGCCTTTTCCCCGAACTCCCCCTTCACATGCAAACGGGCTTTCTGATATAAAGGTTCCTCCCGATAAGAAGTAACAAAACAACCGGCGGAATCTATCAGTTGAATCCGGTCGACAGCATTAAACAAAGATTTAGCTGCTAATTCCAAAGTATAATTGCCGGCTTTTAACAGTTGAGGCCGGCCGACCGGCAATACCGTTGCCGTTTCTTCCTTCCTTTCCTTCCCTCCAGTCAGCTGAAAGCTCAGCCGGGTTGTATTTCCGTAAACGTCAGCTGCTGTTATTTCAAAATTTACGACTTCTCCTTTTTGCAAAAAGATAGATCCATCTCCCTCCAGTTTTACACCCATTAAATCCGGAAGATGGTTTCCGAAGCACCGATAAACCGTCTCATGACGCTCGCGGTAGAGCCGGAAATCTTTCAATCCATTAACTAAACTTCCCTGACCGAAAGCTGCAGAGTCTACTTTCAGCCCGAACTTTTCCTCCCCGTTCACGCGGATAGCCAAAGCATAAACCCCTAATTTATTCCAGGAATCATTCATCGCATCCGTTATATACAACCCGATTCCGATTTTTCCGGCAGGCAGCTGCATTTTTGCTACGACGCACCGATTATTTCCCAGATTTTTCACTTCGCACCTTTTTAAAATCTTTACCCGTCCTTGCTGATCTATACCATATATATAAAGAGTGCGTATACGGGGAGCTATATTATCTTTAACTTTCAGATAATGCAATGGATTCAGGGTATGTTCGGAAACAGTATTGCGGTATTCAAAATGTAAATGCGGCCCTCCGGACGATCCTGTATTTCCGCTATAAGCGACTGTATCCCCTTTACGGAAAAACAGTTTATGTCCCGACATACCTTCATCTATTTCAAAGCTTTCCGTTGCATATTGAATCCGTCTTATAACTTCTGTTATCTGCCGGTTAAATCTTTGTAAATGTCCGTATACCGTTGTTGTTCCATCCGGATGCTCTATATAGAGGGCATTTCCATAACCGGTAGCTGACACCTTTACCCGAACTACTTTACCATCATTCACACAAAGTACGGGTAATCCTACAACCCCCTTTGTCTTTATATCTACTCCGGAATGAAAGTGAGTAGCCCTTAATTCCCCGAAATTTCCGCTTAGCAAAAGAGGAATATGAAGGGGGGCAATATTCTCATTCGTTTGTGCCGATAAGGAGATTAATAACAAATGATTAAACAAAAACAAAGCAATGATACGATACCGATAAAAACATTTCATGGATTAAAAACATCATAATTTCTTCTGCAAATATATCAACACTCTTGATAATATAAAGAAAAAAAATTATCTTTGTCATGAAAAGGATGGTAAAAGATTGCTTTTCAGAACACTTTAAAATAAGCGCTGTTTACAAGGGCAGCCATTCATTTCAAGTTATTGAAAACATGACGGAAAGACAAGATGCCGTTTTAAACGAGCTGAAATTTAAAGTTGAACGATTAATAAAATTATATATATCCTCACTGGAAAAGAATAAAGATCAGGAAAGCAGGATACAACAACTGTTATCTGATATCGAACAGCTGAAAAGTGAGAACCAGATTTTAAATGAAGAATTAAAAACAGCCAGAGTGGCAAACGCAATTTCAGGCAAAAGTGACGGGAGTTACGAAGCGAAAATGCGGATTAACCAACTGGTGCGGGAGATTGACAAGTGCATTGCTCTTTTGAACAATTGATATGAGTGAAAAAGATACTACGGTTTCGATCAATGTCAGTATCGCGAACAAAAAGTTCCCGATCATTGCGAAGAGTCAGGAAGAGGAAGAGATTTACCGGGCAGCATCGAAGCGTATTAATGATATGATTTCTAAATTTCAGGCAAAATACGGTACACAGGCCGATCCGTTGGATTTTCTGTACCTGACAGCCTTTCAGCATACAGTAGCGCTGATACAGGCAGAAAAAAGGAATGATAGTGAACCGTTGATTCGTGAAATTGAAAAAATTAATTTAAAAATGGATGAAATCGTCAAAGAGTAATTAAATAAACGTTCTTTGAATTATTCGTAAAGGTATTCCCGCATTATTTCGAATTTAAGCGAAAAACTCAACACTCAAACAATTAGAGCGGATGCTTTATTTGCCGAAAACAGGCCTCAACTCTTCGGAGTTCCTTCGGGACAGTGGAAGTTTGAATCAAATGGCAGCTCTACCCGTGTCATACAGGGGTTTTATTAAATGAAATAGTGCGGGTTTTTTTATGCTGTTCAGGCAGCAATACGAATAATAAAAAACGATCTGAGCGAAAAAGTTACATTAATAGTATATAAATTATAAATAAATTAATTTCAACAATATGACAAATATAATTATAGCAGGGGTGGTGGCCCTGGTTGCCGGTTTTTTGATCGGTTATGTGGTGATCAGGCTTTCTCTGAAGCGTAGAAGCGCTAATATTATCAAAGAAGCTGAAGCTGAAGCCGAAGTCATCAAAAAGGATAAAATCCTCCAGGCAAAAGAGAAATTTCTCCAGATCAAAGCAGAACATGAAAAACAAGCTGCAGCCCGGAATAATAAATTGCTGATAGCCGAAAACAAACTGAAGCAACAGGAATCGTTTATGTCCCAAAAGATGGAAGAGGTACAGCGAAAATCCAAAGATTTACAATCTTTACAAGCAAATATCGATGTACAGAAAGAATTATTGGAAAAGAAGGTTACAGAACTGGATAAATTAAAAAAGCAACAAATTGAACAACTGGAAGCTATCTCAGGTATGTCCGGGGAGCAAGCCAAAGAAAAACTGATCAATTCCTTAAAAGAAGAGGCTGAAGCTGAAGCTGTTTCCTATGTAAATGAAATTATGGAAGAAGCGAAAATGACGGCTAATACAGAAGCGAAAAAAATCGTCATCAAAACGATACAGCGGGTAGCCACAGAAACAGCCACAGAAAATGCCGTTTCCATTTTCCATATCGATTCCGATGAAATCAAAGGCCGGATTATCGGACGGGAAGGACGAAATATCCGTGCATTGGAAGCAGCTACAGGTGTAGAAATCATTGTAGACGATACGCCGGAAGCCATCGTTCTTTCGGGCTTCGATCCCGTAAGAAGGGAAATTGCCCGTCTGTCTTTGCACCAATTGGTAACGGACGGACGAATTCACCCGGCCCGTATTGAAGAAGTGGTAAATAAAGTAAAAAAACAGATCGAAGAGGAAATAATTGAAACCGGTAAGCGTACAACTATCGATTTGGGAATACACGGTTTGCATCCTGAACTGATCCGCCTCATCGGCAAAATGAAATACCGTTCTTCTTACGGACAGAATTTGTTGCAACATGCCCGGGAAACGGCAAATTTATGCGCTATTATGGCTGCAGAATTAGGATTGAACGTGAAAAAAGCTAAAAGAGCCGGATTACTACACGATATCGGTAAGGTGCCGGATGATGAACCGGAATTGCCACACGCAATCTTAGGTATGCAATTGGCTGAAAAATACAAAGAAAAGCCTGATATCTGCAATGCTATCGGAGCTCATCACGAAGAAATTGAAATGACAACTTTGATTGCTCCTATCGTACAGGCTTGCGACGCCATTTCCGGAGCTCGTCCGGGAGCCCGCCGGGAAGTAGTTGAATCGTATATCAAACGCCTGAAAGACATGGAAGACTTAGCCCTTTCTTACAATGGGGTAGTAAAAACATACGCAATTCAGGCCGGACGTGAGCTTCGGGTAGTGGTAGGAAGTGAAAAAATCTCTGATAACGAAGCCGAAAAAATATCATTCGATATTGCCAAACGTATTCAGGATGAAATGACCTACCCGGGACAGGTAAAAGTCACCGTCATCCGGGAAACACGGGCAATAGCCTATGCAAAATAAAGTAGATTGTATTCGTTTGAATATTGAAATACCACATCCGGCAATTTTTTAACGTTTTACAATTTTATCTACAAAAGCGGATATATCGGAATGATATATCCGTTTTAATTTTAAGAAGTTAAGGGTAACGAATAGTAAACCAGTAGAAATATACTCCTTTTATTCCTTCTGCTCTTCTTCCGACAGACTGAATTCCTTCCTGGCAAACAATTCTGCCAAGCCGGATATTTGTTTGAGCCGGAGAAGCTCGTCCTTGTCCATTCCGATATTACGCCTAATCCAATTGTCAGACATGCCCGCACGAACCAGCTCTGTCACGATTCCGGACATCAGCTCCACGGAATGCATTCCCCGGGCCCTGTTATGACGTATCGTAGAAGCCATTCTGTTGGATATATCCTTATCGATCACCACAACTGGCAACAATCCCTTTTCCCTTTCATAAATACGCCGGGAAGTTTTCATTACCATATAGCGATGAAAGCCATCTACGATCTCGTACTGATCCTTCTCTTTAAGATAATAACATACGCAGGGCATTGTATATCCATCTTCCCAGATGGATATTTCCAGCAACCGCATTTCCGGAGGCGCTACTACATTGGGGTTATAACTATTAGCCACTACTTTTTCCAGGGGTACAGCCTTGACGGTATACACAGGACTTTCAATCTTTTTTGCCATTTTGATGAGCTTTGTATTTATTCATCGCATACTTTTTCATACTCCGTTCACGTTTTGTCTGGGAAAATCCCATATACTTACAGGTATGGTCATTCTTCATAATACAGATGCACATTCGTTTATAAGTCGGGATTTCTCTGAATTCGGGAATATCGATATCGTCAAGGTATTCCATGCGTACAGGTTTTTTGTGAGTCCGGTATGCGGTAGTTTCTTCTATCGATATAGGAATCTGAGCTGCCTTCAGTTTTTCAATAGTCTTTTCAGAAAGACATCCTCCTCTTTCCCGCCAGAACCTAATACTTACAGACAATTTATCCAGATAATTCAGACGGGTTTCTTCCGGGAGAGTTCCCAACAAAAAATGCATATATTCCTTCCACGAAAAACCGGGAGGACAAGTAATATTTCTCCAGCCCATAGCTGCAGTATTTCCATAAATTCCTGCACTTCCCACCCCATTTACACGTCCGATCATCCGTCCCCAGGTATCGGGATCTATGGCTCTGTATATCGCCAGACTGGGAACAGCCTGAGAAATAAACGGACTTGCCACCCGTTGACGGGAAAGCGGAACTCCGGCCTGATAATACAGATCGTAGAGACGGTTATAAGTCCAGCAAAAACGGCCATTTGCGGTCCATATATCCGTCGTTTTCCAATCATATATAGGATAGGCATTATATTCCCCCCGGCTGATACAGTGCGTCCACTTATAGTCTTCCAGCCGCTGGTAATTCTTACCACTGTAAATTGCCCGCCAGCGGTTAAAACTTTCCTGGGTCCGAATCCCGACAAGACAACAAATCCGGCGGCATTTTTTCCGATGACGCAGCCAGTGGGGAAATAATTTTTGAAAATCATAATCCCAAAGTTTCGGACTAAAAAACCCGAAATCTTTTTCCGTAAAACAGTTTTCCGGTCTGTTCCTCACCCATATATTCCGGTGATTTTCCTCCCAAGGCCGCCAATACAGCTGAAACATAGAAGTACATGTCGGAACTTTAAAGGGAATACAACAGTGAAAAACCTCCAGAATATCCTGATTTTCCGATAAGGTACGTTCGATGTAGTCGGTTGTCTGCTGGTACTGAATTTCATAATCCATATGAAACACACCTAATTTACGTCCGGGAGCATATTTCCGGATATAATCCAGACAAAGATTCAAAAGCACGCCGCTGTCTTTTCCTCCTGAAAAAGACACATACACATAATCAAAATAATCGAAAATAATCTTCAGCCTTTGTTGCGCTGCTTCATACACATTTAATTTGCACATATGGCTTTTTTCCCCAAATAATACCGCATTTTATTATAATTTTTCCACTCGATATAGATCTGAAAACCATTTTGTACGAACTGTTTAACATGACGTTTGTGAACTGTAGCCCAAAGTTCCCCTTGCCCCGTCCTATCTGTAATTATTTCCGTCAATAATTCTTTAAGGACCTGCACATCATCTCCCTTTACGTAATAATTATCTATAATATAGTTGCCGGTAGTTGTTTTCTTTACCGGCATAAACCCTACGATCTGCCCGTTTCCGGTAGCTATGTACCACACATATCTAGGTCCCGTTTTAAAAGGATAGTTGTTGTTTTGCCGCAGAATAGCAGGGTTCATCACCAATGGACTGACATATTCGTATAGTTTTCTGTCCGTTCCTTGAAATTTAACAATATCCATAACAACACTCACATATATACTCACGCGAATTTAACAAAAATCATAGATAATTTATATTAATCCTTCCAAAATCTGAACAGAAGGTTTTCGCACACAAAACATAAAGGGGATGAACTCTTTGAACATCCAAACTTTTAAACATTTATCGGACGTTTATTTTGTTTATCCCTCAAACCTTTTTATTTTTGAGCTGCAAATAAAAAAGGGTAAAAAAGAAGGCTATTAACGCTTTCATTGTTTTATAAATATAAAATGTCCGGGAAACCAGACAGAAAGGTGAAAACCAACTTTTAAAATAAAAACGATGTCGATAAAATCTTCAGAATTAATAACAAATGAAGATGGAAGTATATTCCACCTGCATTTATTGCCCGAAGACCTGGCGGATACCGTCATCCTGGTAGGAGATCCGGGACGGGTTGAAACAATTGCGACACATTTCGATTCTATTGAAGTGAAAAAAAGTAACCGGGAATTCTATACCATTACCGGAACGTATAAAAATCATCGATTATCCGTATTATCTACCGGAATCGGACCGGATAATATCGATATTGTGATAAATGAATTGGATGCATTAGTAAATATTGATTTAAAAACAAAAGAGATCCGGAATGAAAAGCGCAGTTTGAACATTGTCCGTATCGGTACATCCGGTTCGGTACAGGCAGATATACCCGTCGATTCTTTTGTCATTTCAGAAAAAAGCATAGGGTGCGACGGTGTGCTCCGTTTTTACGGAAACAACCAACAAGTATGTGATCAGGATTTCGAAAAAGCTTTTGTACAGCATTGTCAATGGACTCCGGAAGCTGCCCACCCGTATGTAGTAAATGCTTCTCCTTTATTAGTATCCCGTCTGCACACAGAGGGTATAACGACGAAAGGGATCACCTTGACTGCTGTCGGTTTTTACGGGCCTCAGGGACGGGTATTGCGTTTACCTCTGGCTATGCCGGGCATCAACGACCGGATTACAGCTTTCCGGTATAAGGATTATAAAGTAACTAATTATGAAATGGAAAGTGCAGCCATTACAGGTCTTTGCAATCTATTAGGCCATCATGCAGCTACCATCTGCCTCATTATTGCCAACAGAATGACCGGAGCTGCTTCTGCAGACTATCACGGTAATATGAACAAATTAATCACTTATACATTAGACAAACTGACCCTTTAACCGGTAATATTTTATAAAACAATGTTCTTCCGGAAACAGTAAAAAGATCATCCGGATTATTAATATTTCTGATACTTTTTAATTCCTGGAAGTTATTAAACTTTTACGATTATGATACAAAGATTACAATCCGTTTTTCTATTTCTGACTTTTGTTATTACCGGACTTTTATTTTTCCTACCGGTTATTCAATTAGAAATTCCGCAGAATTCAATCGAATCAAATTCGTTCTTTCTATTTTATACCACCAAATATATACAAGCCGGAGATCCTTTTGTGTTTATCACCTATAACTGGTTTTCCATGATACTCAATATTATTATTACAGGACTGGCTTTCATTACAATTTTTTTATACAAAAAGCAATTACTGCAATTACGCATGTGCCTGGTCAATATTATTCTGATGATCGGTTTGATTGTCCTTGTTTCCACACAGGCTTATAATATTGTAAAGCCGACAGGCAACTGGCATATCGAATTAGGCTTTTGTTTTCCCATTGTTGGAATTATCCTTACATGGTTAGCCATGAGAGGCATTATAAAAGATATTTCGACCTTGAAATCCTACGATAGAATCCGCTAAGTAGAAAGATAAAGAAGACATCCGGTAAACCGGATAAAAAGGAAGGAATAATAGCGTCCGGATATAAAGATCCGAAAAATCAGTACAACAAGGACGATTCGTCTAAATAACAAATCTAAATTATAAATCATGAGTAAATTAAGTTTCTTAGTACTTCTAATATTAATCGGGAGCGTGTCTGAGGTATGGGCCTGCACAAATTTTTTATTTACAAAGTCGGCAACGAAAGACGGTTCTACAGTTATTACTTATTCTGCTGATTCCCATGTATTATATGGAGAACTCTATCACTGGCCGGCAGCAGATTGGCCGGAAGGCAGTGAGGTCGAAATTTACGAATGGGATACCGGGAAATACCTGGGTAAAATTCCCCAAGTCCGGCATACTTACAATGTAATCGGTAATATGAACGAGCATCAGTTGGCTATAGGAGAAACGACTTATGGAGGCCGGCATGAACTTTCTTCGCAAAAAGGGGCTATTATTGACTATGGCAGTTTAATTTACCTGGCCCTTCAAAGGGCTAAAAATGCCCGGGAAGCCATCCTGGTGATGACAAACCTGGTAGAAGATTACGGTTATGCAAGCGAAGGAGAATCTTTTTCCATCAGTGATCCGAATGAAGTATGGATCATGGAAATGATCGGCAAAGGAGAAGGAGAAAAAGGAGCTGTTTGGGTAGCCCGGATGGTTCCTGACGGATATGTATGTGCACATGCAAATCAAGCCCGGATCACGACTTTTCCTTTAGAAGGCCGGACTTCCATTTCTTCGGAAAAAATCAAAGATATTTTCAATAAGGAGATCACGACGGTATATGCTAAAGATGTGATTTCTTTTGCCAAACAAAAGGGTTTTTACCCGCAAACGGATAAAAATACAGACTTTAGTTTTTCCGACACTTACGCACCGGTAGATTTCAGCGGGGCAAGGGCCTGTGAAATCCGGGTATGGGCATTTTTCAACGAATTAAACCCCGATATGGCAAAATACTGGGAATATGCCAAAGGCACAAATATCCAGAGAGACGAAAAAGGTTATGCCTTAAACCGTATGCCGTTATGGATAAAACCGAATCAGAAAGTCGATGTACTGGAAATCATGGATTTTATGCGGAATCATCTGGAAGGTACTGAGCTGGATATGCGGAAAGACCCGGGAGCAGGTCCGTATGAATGTCCTTACCGCTGGAGGCCGATGAACTATAAAGTAGACACTGTTACTTATGTAAATGAACGCGCAACAGCCACACAACAGACAGGCTTTACTTTTGTCAGCCAGAGCCGAAGCTGGTTACCGGATGAAATAGGAGGCATCATTTGGTTTGGCGTAGATGACGCAGCCAGTACGGTCTATTTCCCGATGTACACTTCTGCTACCCAAGTTCCTTACGCCTATGCCGTAGGGAACGGAAGCATGATGGAGTTCACCAATAAAGCTGCTTTCTGGGTATTCAATCAGGTTACGAACCTGGCCTACACCCGCTATAATGTCATTCATCCGGATATACGGGCAAAACAAAAAGCCCTGGAGACCCAATACAAAGCTTACGTACAGATGACAGATGCTGCAGCCATGAGTATTATTGCACAGGACCCGAAGCTGGCAGTAGCCTACCTGACTGATTTTTCCTGCAATACGGGTAACCAGTTAGTAAATACCTGGAGGGATTTTTACGGTTATCTTTTCACCCGCTATATGGACGGGAATATAAAAACAGCTATACCGGGACAAAAAAATCCCAAAGTCGAAAATCCTCCACTTCCGGCCTGGTATCTCCGTACAATTATTGACTATATGGGAGATAAACAAAAAGTAGTCGAATAACAGTAAAACTGTTTAAAAGTCGAAACTTTCTACAATCTGCCGGATACTTTTCCCAGAAGCGGAAGGGTAGATCAGCGATAAACCGAACCAGCGTTTCTGACAAACCAGTCAGTACCGTTGGTTCCGGGATCAGGGGATTATTGTAAAAGTCCGGGCAGGAACAGAAAGTATCTTTCGTCTTTTATATATTTTTACAGTTAAACACCGGAATACTCAATATATCCTGGGAAATATTTTGCAATCCAAAATTATTTCTCTACTTTTGTTGCCCAATTGAATAATATAAGGGTACCTGGAGGCCCGTCAGAATATTAAAAACAGGCAACGTACGTAATCTCTTACAAAAAGCTCAGGTAGTAATATTGCGTTCGGAAAATTATTAAAAACTAAAAAAATGGACTTAATTAAAATTGCAGAGCAAGCATTTGCAAACGAAAATCAAGTTGAGCATCCTTCATTTGCCCCTGGTGATACAGTCAGCGTACATTACAAAATCATTGAAGGAAACAAAGAAAGAATCCAGATCTTCCGGGGCGTTGTTCTTCAGATCAAAGGAGCAGGTGAAAATAAGACTTTTACGGTAAGAAAAATGTCTGGTAACGTAGGTGTAGAAAGAATTTTTCCGTTGAATTCTCCTTACATCAAAGAAATTGAAGTAAACAAAACCGGAAAAGTCAGACGGGCAAGAATTTATTATTTCCGCGAACTCACGGGTAAAAAAGCAAGAATCAAGGAAAAGAGATCTTAATCCTTTTAAGAAAATAAAAGCTCTGCAATGCAGGGCTTTTTTTATTTTTTTTAAATTTGTAGAAAAATTGGAGTTTTATGTTTATTCATTCTCCAAATTAAAATGCTTTTTAAGTCTGCTGGATTTTTATCCTATTTGTGAAGAGAATCCGTATAATCGGAAGACATACAAACTATTTATCAATATAAAACGAAGGAATTATGGAGAATACTGAAATTATCAAGACTGCCAAAGCTAAGGCTGAAGCCTGGCTGAACGATGCTTATGACCAGGAAACCCGCGAAGCCGTAAAAAAAATGCTGGATGCGGCAGACGCTACGGAACTGGTTGATTCTTTTTACAATGATCTTGAATTCGGTACCGGAGGTTTAAGAGGCATCATGGGGGCTGGAACAAACCGGATGAATATATACACGGTTGGAGCAGCCACTCAGGGATTTGCCGATTACATTAACAAAGCATTCCCGGATGATCCGCACAAATCAGTATGTATCGGACACGACTGCCGGCATAATTCCAGATACTTTGCTGAAACGGTAGCAGCTATTTTTTCTGCTAACGGCATTACAGCTTATTTATTTGAGGACCTCCGTCCTACTCCAGAAATGTCCTTTGCTATCCGGGAATTGGGATGTAAAGGAGGAGTAATTATCACAGCATCCCACAATCCCAAAGAATATAACGGCTATAAAGCATACTGGGAAGACGGTTCCCAATTGGTTCCCCCCCACGACAAAAATGTAATTGAAGAAGTAAAAAAAATAAAAGTCACCGATATCAAATTTACACCGGTGAAAGATAAGATCATCATTCTCGGAAAAGATATAGACCAAAAATTCTTAGCCAAAGTAAAAACGTTAAGTCTTTCCCCGGAAGCTATCCAGCATCAACACGATTTAAAAATTGTGTTTACCCCCCTGCACGGAACGACTTACGAGCTCGTACCGGCTTCTTTACGAAACTGGGGCTTTACAAATATAACTACCGTTCCGGAACAGATGATTCCCGACGGAGATTTTCCGACAGTCGCTTCTGCAAATCCCGAAGAACCCGCTGCTTTCAAAATGGCATTGGATAAAGCCCGGGAAATAAATGCTGATCTGGCAATGGCCTGCGACCCGGACGGGGACCGCATTGGAATCGCTGTCCAAAACGATCACAAAGAATGGATATTGCTCAACGGGAACCAGACTAATATCATTTTTACCTATTATATTATCCGCCGCCGGCAGGAACTGGGACTGATTAAAGGAAACGAATACACGATCAAAACCATAGTCACCTCAGAACTCATTAAAGAAATTGCCGAAAAAAATGGTATCCCTTGTTATGACGTATATACAGGATTCAAATGGATAGCCGATATGATCCGGAAAAAAGGAGCTGACGGTTATATTGGAGCAGGCGAAGAATCTTTTGGTTTTATGCCCGGTTCTTTTACCCGGGATAAAGATGCCGTATCTTCTACCTCCCTGATGGCAGAAATTGCAGCTTGGGCCAAAGACCAGGGTAAAAACCTTTTCACCCTGCTAAAAGAAATTTATGCAGAATACGGTTTTTCACAAGAAAAAATGATATACATCGTCAGAAAAGGATTGAGCGGAGCCCAGGAAATCAAAAACATGATGTCGGAATTCAGGCATAATTCTCCTGCAAGCATTAACGGAAGCCGTGTTGTCATCAAAAAAGACTATGCCGATTTGAAAGCCACGGACCTGAATACCGGCAAAATAACTTCCATGGATTTTCCCACAACCAGCGATGTACTCCAGTTCTTCCTGGCCGACGGTTGCAAAATCTCTGTACGGCCTTCCGGTACAGAACCTAAAATCAAATTTTATTTTGAGGCCAGAGCTGAAATGAAAAGCATTGAAGATTTTGAGAAAGCACAGCAAATTGCCAATAAAAAAATAGAAGGAATCGTCGAAGATTTAAAGATCTGCTAAGAAATCAATAAAGGATTATACTTTTATTAAATTGATCAGCAGACCCTCCTCTTCCATAAAAATTGAAATAATCAAAGTCCGTGAATCATTTTTAAAGAAACCCTGGAAGCAGTTGGCTTCCAGGGTTTCTTCGTTTCAATACATAACTTCCCTATAGAACAGGCATGTTGCCTTCTGAAAGGCAGAAAATCCGAACGGATCTGTCTAAAGGCAGATATAGTTTTATCCATAAAATTCAATATAATACGCGAGTATTTAATACATTTACCATGATTCCTGCTTTATGAATCAGCGAACCCGGCAAGCAAGAACGGAAAGAAAATAGTATACCGAAGGGAAGTGAATAATTGAAAAATCCGGATTACAATTAAGGGGACAATTTTACAGGGCCGATTTTTTTCATTAAATCCAGTATAGCTGCCTGACGTTGCCGTATATAAGGCGAAGGACGGGCAGAGCTAAAACGCAAAGGATTGGGCAAGGTGGCTGCAATCAAAGCCGCTTCAGAAGAGGTCAGCTGCCGTGCCGGTTTCGAAAAATTTATACGGGCAATCCGTTCCGCTCCGTATATATCTTTTCCCATTTCAATTGAATTCAGATATACTTCCATAATCCGTTCTTTTCCCCAGATCCATTCAATTAACACTGTAAAATAAGCTTCCAATCCTTTCCGGAAGTAGGAACGGGAAGGCCAAAGAAAAACATTTTTAGCCGTTTGTTGTGAAATAGTGCTGGCACCTCTCTGCCTTTTACCTTTCCGGCTTTCAGCCATCGCCTTCTCCAGCTGTTCCCAATCAAACCCCTTGTGATTTAAAAAGAGATTATCTTCGGAAGCAATCACCGCCTGAATTAAAGCAGGAGAAATTTTCTCCAAAGGCACCCATTGGTGCTCCAAATGAAAATCTTCTCCCTTCCACAGTTGTTCCCCTGTACGCAACAACATCAAAGGAGTAATATAAACCGGTATATATTTATATAAAATGACAGCAAATAAACTCAATACAAAAAAAGCCAAAACAAGATTCCGGATCCAAGCGAACAAGCGTCTGATAAGGGATTTTTTTCTTGTTTTCATACTCTTCATAAAATCAGGAATATATATTAATATTAAAATTGGCCCCTTTCTTCCTCCTACTTATAAATTCTCCCTGTTTCAGTCTGATCTTCAAAAAATTCCTCTTTGAAATTGATAAAATAAAGACGTTTCCGGGCCCGCGTCACAGCCGTATATAACCACCGCCAATAATCACATGTCATCATTTCTTCTGTAATCCATCCCTGATCGATAAAAACAGCATCCCATTGACCGCCCTGGGCTTTATGGCATGTCACGGCATAAGCAAATTTAATTTGCAATGCATTGAAAAATTCATTTTCCCGTACTTTCTCAAATCTTTTCCGTCTGGAAGTTAAATCAGCATAATCCGCTTCAATGCGGTTGTAAAAATTCCGATTTTCCTCATACGTTAAAGCAGGAGCATCGGAAGTCAGCGTATCGAGAATTACCCAAGCACTGATTTCCTCCTCATAACCCGCAATGTGCAAAGCCGTCCGGGCAAAATGGTAACCATACAATTCGGTCCTCTTTTCTATCCGGTTCACCGTCGCCATGTCTCCATTAGCGATAAAATCAATATGCTCGTAATCCTTTCCCCAATAATAATTATTTTTCACAATCATAATCCGGTCTCCACTGCTAAAATCCTCCTCCCGGTATAAAATAGCCCGGCGTATTCCCTCATTAAAACGGTTAGCTCTTTTATTCGACCGGCAGACGACTATCGTCTCGTCAAGTCCGTATTTTCCATAACAATCGTCTATTGCCTCCAATAATTCTCCCCCGTTAATCCGGTACACATCCGGAAAAGCAGTTATCCTCAATGCGCCTTCCACCGCACTTTCCCCGATATGCTGCCGGATCACAGTAGCGTTATATAAAATACCGGACTGCTGCGCCTGACGCATGACATCCGTCAGCAGGGACTCGTAAATCTTCAAATGATAAAGCGAACGAAGCTGTACAGGGTCCAATGCCGGGCTGATTTCCAAACCGACCGGCGGCAACTGAGCCACATCTCCAATCAGCACCAAACGGTTGTTCCTTCCGTTGTACACATATTCCATCAGATCATCCAGCAGACGCCCCGAACCGAAATTGCTTTCCTCCCCTACATTGGCTATCATAGAAGCTTCATCCACAAAAAACAATGTATCAGCTCCACCATTAAATCCCAGATCGAAAATACCTTCTCCTTCAGTAGCCGATTTTTGCCGGTAAATTTTTTTGTGAATCGTGAAAGCCGGCTGTCCGACATAACCGGAAAATACCTTAGCCGCCCGCCCTGTCGGAGCCAGCAAGACGACTTTATAATTAAAAGATAATAAAGCATTTACAACAGCTGCGACCAAAGATGTCTTACCTGTCCCGGCAAAGCCTTTCAATATAAACAAACTCTCCTCATCCCGCTCAAAAAAGAAACGTACGAATTCCCCTATTGCACTTTTTTGTGTAGGGGAGAATTCAAAATCAAAATACTTTAATACAATCTCTTCAAAATGTTTTTCTATCATCTGTAAATTTAATCGACGAATATGGTCTTTAATTTAATTTTTTTTCTAAATTTGCGAGCAGGAATGAAGTTTTGAAGTTGCGTTTTCCATCGTTTGAAATTTAGTGTAAATATACGATTAATAGCTCAGAGCTACAACGGGAAAGAATTGTTTAACGTAATTAATATACAAAATAACTTAAATATGAAAAAACTAATTATTCAGATTCTTTTAGTAATTCTGATTGTTTTCCTCGGCTATAAATGCTATGAAAGCATCATGGTACCTCAGCGTTTCAAAGCTATTAAGGAACAAAGGTACGAAAAGATTATTCAACGTCTGAAAGACATCCGCACTGCACAAGATGCTTTCCGGAGTGTATACGGCAGATATACTCCCAGTTTAGATTCGTTGATTCATTTCATGAAATACGATTCTGTAACGATTGTCCGTTCTATCGGTACTTTGACGGACGAACAACTGGAAGCCGGTATGACGGAAGCAGAAGCAATCAAGAAAGGATTGATTATCCGTGAGAAAATTCAGGTAAACGCATTGGAAAATACCTTTGGAAAATCTTACCCGATTGATATGATCAAATATGTACCGTTTACCAACAAAAAATATGAATTTAAAATGGGAGCCGGGAAAATTAAAACCGATTCCGGTGTAGAAGTTCCGGTTTTTGAAGCCCGTATTTCAAATGACAAAATTTTCGAAGATATTGACGGAGAATATCACGAACAGATTCTGGAAGAAAACGGAGAAAGATTGCGTTTGAAAAAATATCCTGGTCTGAAAGTAGGGGACTTAGAAGAAGCCAACAATAATGTAGGAAACTGGGAATAATGAACAGATTACATGCAAAATTTATATCATTCAGATAAACATTTTGTAAAAGAGAATTCGATTCAATATAGTTTGTCCATCCGTTTTGCAACGGATGGACTTTCATTTTGCATACACGACAGATCCGGTCAGTTACTGGTATTCTCTCACCAGACTTATCGCCCGGAATCCCGTATAGAAAGCTTCTCAAAAATTCATCAAATACTGACTACTGAAGAAATTCTGAATTTACCTTACCAGAAAGTTTATCTTCTGTTTTGTGCACAAGAAAAGACCTTAATTCCTGCTTCTGCTTTCCATAAAGATCAGGTGGCTGAATTATACCGGCTTTGCTTTCCTGTTGAAAAAAAAGAGGAATTCCTCGCCCATAGCCTTTCTCACACGGAAAGTTATTTTGTAGAATCCCATCCTGTCCAATTTTTGACTTTCCTGAAAGAGCATTTCCCTGCAGCCGTCATGGTAAACCACGCTTATCCTTTTATTGTCCATTCGCTTGCAGCAGCTGTTTTTCAACAGGAATACCTTTTTGTCGATATTCAAAACCGCTATTTTGACCTCTTATTTATACGCAATAAAAAAATCGTCTTATTCAATACTTTCTCCTACCGTTCCATTCCTGATATCGTGTTTCATATATTGAACAGCCTAAAACGAATGACAGTCAATAAAGATACGGTACAAACAACTATTTCCGGAGAACTGGTAAATGATCCGAAACTATTCCACACCTTAAACACGTATATCCCGAATCTCTCGGTTCTAAAAGATACCCGTCTCAACCGATTGTTGAACGATGAAAAATTAAACAGTTCCTGTTTTGTCCATTTTCTAAATATAGATGTATGCGAATAATCAGCGGTTCACACAAAGGCCGGCAAATCATTCCGGACAAAAATTTCACAGCTCGTCCGACTACGGATTTTGCAAAAGAAAATCTATTTAATGTATTGAGTAATTACATCGATTTTGAAGGAATCACCGTTCTGGATCTGTTTTCCGGTACGGGCAGCATCAGTTATGAATTTGCCTCCAGGGGAGCGAGCGAAATTATTGCAATCGAATCAAACTATAATCATTTTGCTTTTATCAAACGGATGTCCAAAGAATTAGGCTTCCTTGCCATGAAAGTTTATAAAACAGATACATTTCTGGCCTGCCGTAAACTGAAAGGACAGCAATTTGACCTTATATTCGCTGATCCTCCCTATAACCTTCCTGACATAGGACAAGTTCCGGTATGCATTTTTGAAAATGATTTACTGGCAGAAACAGGCATTGCCGTTGTAGAACACCCGGCATCTGTAGATTATTCGGCATTGCCCTATTTTTACGAAAAACGGAAATACGGAAGCGTAAACTTTTCTTTATTCCGTAAAAAACAATCCCTCTGATCATTTTTACAAAAAACGCCTGAAATATTTACCACAGAGGAAGTAGGAGGATACCGGACTTCCAAAAGAAGCGTCCGGAAAGAATGTTCGGGGCACGATACCTGTTGTCTTACTCATGCCCTCTAAAGGGGCATAAATCTATGCCTTAAACAATCTTTCCGGACGTTTTCCGTATACTGTTGCGAACGCAACCGCTACTTTAACTATATATCAGCTTCTTCATAAAGAGCTTGACAGGAA
Organism: uncultured Odoribacter sp.; assembly: GCF_937966165.1. Lineage (NCBI taxonomy): Bacteria > Pseudomonadati > Bacteroidota > Bacteroidia > Bacteroidales > Odoribacteraceae > Odoribacter > uncultured Odoribacter sp. The sequence goes on along the minus strand of NZ_CALCLB010000016.1, from coordinate 78,946 downwards.
CAAATCAAATTCCGGTCCCCATAACCATCATCTACACGTCCCACTTGCGGCCAGAATTTATTTTCAGCCACCCAACACAAAGGATAAGCTGCTTTACTGCGCGGATAAGCATGTGTCCATTCATCAGCAGTCAGCACCTTATGGGTATGAGGAGCATTTTTCAAGACATTATCCGTTTTGTCAGCCTTACCTTCTCCTATTTCCAGAATTTCATCCCGTATCGTCTTCAGCGCTTCGATAAAACGGTCCAATTCTTCTTTCGGTTCACTTTCGGTAGGTTCTACCATTAAAGTACCGTGAACGGGGAAAGACAAGGTAGGAGCATGGAAACCGAAATCCATCAGTCGTTTGGCAATATCCAGATCTGATATTCCGTATTCTTTATTAAAAGACGTACAATCCCATATCATTTCATGCCCGACGCGGCCTTTACTACCTTTATACAAAATCTTAAACCCAAGTTTTTCAAAAGAAGATGCCAAATAATTCGCATTCAGAATGGCCATCTGAGTAACCATTTTCAATCCTTCACCTCCCAGCATCAACAAATAACCGTAAGTAATAGGTATTAAGCTTACGGACCCGTAAGGAGAAGCCGCAACAGCATGTATCCCTTTATCTCCACCGGTTTTTACAACGGAATGGGTCGGTAAAAAGTCCACTAAATGAGCTGCTGCACAAATCGGGCCTACCCCCGGCCCTCCTCCTCCGTGAGGCATGGCAAACGTCTTATGCAGATTCAAATGGCAGATATCTGCTCCGATAGTGCCCGGACTTGTCAAACCGCATTGTCCGTTCATATTGGCCCCGTCCATAAACAGTAACCCACCGTTTTCGTGGACAATCTTTGCCAATTCTTTGATAGATTCTTCAAAAATACCGTGAGTAGAGGGGTAAGTAATCATGGCTCCTGCCAGTTGATCTTTATGGGCTACCGCTTTTGTCCTGAAATCTTCAACATCGATATTCCCTTCAGAAGTACTCGCTACAACCAATAAATTAAAACCAGCCATAGTGCAGGAAGCCGGATTCGTTCCGTGGGCAGAAGCCGGAATCAGCATTACGTTACGATGCGCTTCTCCCCTGGAAATATGATATTGGCGAATTACCATCAATGAAGCATACTCACCGGCAGCTCCGGAATTCGGTTGTAAGCTGCAACCGGCAAAACCGGTTACTTTTGCCAGCATGGCTTCCGTTTCCTGTATCATTTGCTGATATCCCTCTGCCTGAGATACAGGCACAAAAGGATGTATGGCTCCAAATTCAGGCCAGGATAAAGGTAACATTTCAACAGCAGCATTTAGCTTCATCGTACAAGATCCTAAAGAGATCATGGATGTAGCCAAAGAAATATCCCTTCTTTCGAGATTTTTCATATAACGCATCATGGCCGTCTCAGAATGGTATAATTTAAATACCGGTTCATTCAGGAAATCATCGTCCCGGATCATCTCCGGATCCAACACCGTCCGTTCATCCAAAAATTCAGCATGTTCCGCCTTTTTACCTGCAGCTTCTGCAAAAATCCGGATAATAGTATTGATTTCAGCTTCGTTGATCTTTTCGTCAGTAGACAACCCCACTGCAGCTTCGCCACAGCAACAATCAGTATAATGTAAATTTATTTTCTTTTCCAATGCCCGGTCGCGGATATCTTCCACCTTTACCCCATTGGGCAAATTGAACCGTAGTGTATCGAAAAACTTTTCATTTTTAAGCGTATAACCGTATTTCTGTATTTCCTCAGCCAGGATAACTGCTGCAGAATGAATGTGTTTGGCAATTCTTTCCAGACCTTCTTTTCCGTGATAAACAGCATAAAAACCAGCCATCGTAGCATCCAAAGCCTTGGCCGTACAAATATTAGAAGAAGCCTTTTCCCGTTTAATATGCTGTTCACGGGTCTGCAGAGCCAGTCGTAAAGCTTTATTTCCCTGTGCGTCAATCGTCACCCCAATGATACGCCCCGGTATATTCCGTTTGTATTCTTCCCGGGTAGCCATATAGGCAGCACTGGGACCACCGTATCCCATAGGGATTCCGAAACGCTGTGTGGAACCGACTGCAATGTCTGCTCCCCATTCTCCCGGAGGTGTCAATAATACTAAACTCATAATATCAGCATCCGCTGTTACCAAAACTCCGTTTTCATGTGCTTTGTCAACAAACGCTTTATAATCCCGTACCTGCCCGTCTGCTGCAGGGTATTGTATTATAGCACCGAATATTTCCGGCGTAAACTCAAAAGAGGCATAATCCCCATATACCAACTCTATACCGAATGGAGCTGAACGGGTAATCAAAACATCTTTTACCTGAGGGAACACCTGATTATCTACAAATAATTTATTGGCACCACTCTTTTTCTTATCCTTGTTCCTCAAGGCAAACATCATTTGCATCGCTTCAGCTGCAGCCGTTGCCTCATCCAATAGAGAACAATTGGTAATTTCCATTCCTGTCAACTCCAATATCACTGTCTGGAAATTCAACAAAGCTTCCAAACGTCCCTGAGATACCTCTGCCTGATAAGGAGTATAGGATGTATACCAAGCCGGATTTTCCAAGATATTCCGGATAATCACAGCCGGAGATATAGTATCATAGTATCCTTGCCCGATAAAAGACCGATAAATCTTATTTTTTGCAGCCACTTCCCGGATACGGTTAAAAAATTCAGCTTCAGTAAGCGGTGCGGGTAAATCCAAGTTCCCCTTTAATCGTATAGACTCAGGAACTGTCTGTTCAATCAATTCCTCTAAAGAATGCACCCCGACAACCTTTAACATCTCATCGATGTCTTCAGGACGAGGCCCGATATGCCTCCATAAAAATTTTTCTGTTGCCATGCCTTATGATTTATTATTTTCTATTTTGAAAACGTTTTAAATTTCGCGACTGTAAAATTAACGATAATTATCATAGGGACAAAAAGAAAAAACAAAAAACAAAAAGGGAACAGAAAAGACAATCTGGAATTTTTCTATTGCTCTTCTGCTTCCCTTTTAAACTCATCCATCATAAAACAGGGAGTTTACTACTTTCATTGCAAGAACTCCCCTAAATTGCAACCGATTATCTCCTCAGTTCTTCCCTTGTGAATTTTCTGTTCCCCACTCCCTATTAGGCGTTTCTCCCATCTCTAATTCAAGCACCCCACCTTTCATAATATCGGCATGAGAAATAAAAGCCCGGTTATATAATTTGCCATTCAAACGGGCAGCTTGTATATATTTACATTTTCCGGAGCATCCTTTTGCCAGGAGAGTAAAAGTCTTTCCGTCCGGTAAGCTGATGTCTACGCGGGGAAAAACCGGACTACTGATCGCATATTCTCCGGAAACGGGATTTACCGGATAAAAACCCATAGCCGTAAAAACATACCAGGCACACAACGCTCCTCCGTCTTCATCCCCAGGCAGGCCGCCAGGCCGGTCATCAAACCATAATTCTGCCAGCTGCCGTGTACGGTACTGGGTTTTCCAAGGAGCACCGGCATAATTATACAGATAAGGGATATGGAAAGCCGGTTCATTTCCGACAGGAACCATTCCATGCAGTCCGGTAGCATCCGGCATCCGTCCCATAAATTGCCATTTATCAATGACCGATGGTTCATTGAACACTTCATCCAAACGCTTTACAAATTTTTTGTCCCCTCCCATTAGTTTAATCAAAGCCGGGATATCATGCTGCACATGAAAAACATGTACACAGGCATTTACTTCGGCAAAATAACTTCTTGCACCAAACCCGTCACATAACTGCGGGTCAAAGTTTTCTATCCACTCACCCTTTTCATTTTTAGGAGCAAAATATCCGATAGCTGCATTCCAAAGATTGAGATAATTCCGGGACCGTTTCATCAACATTTTATAATCCTCTTGTTTTCCCACTGCCTTTGCTAACTGGGCCAGACACCAGTCGTCATAACTTTGTTCCAAAGTAACGGATACCGCCTGTCTTTTTTCCCATTTATGATCTACATAAGCGTAAGGCTCATCTTCTCCGGGCGCCAGGGCCGGGAAATACCCTTTCTCGGCATAGAAACGGTCCAGTTCACTTGCCGGTCCGGAACGCCAGGGAACCATAGTTCCCTCCAAGGCATTTTTACGTATACCTTCGTAAGCTTTCTCCAGATCAAAATTCCGGATTCCCTTTTGATAAGCTTCTGCAAACAAACTGGCAGTGTGATTCCCAATCATGGGTTCACCTTTCCAAACAGCCGCCCAGGAACCCACCCAATCTCCGCTCCATTCTGTCAACTCGGGGAAATTAGGCATCCACCCCCATTGTTTATACATTTCAACATAAGATTGAAGCATATCCGCTTTCCGGTCCGGCTCCAATATCATTCCCAAAGCATGCAAGTTACGGTAAGTATCCCATATCCAATCATCATTATAAAAAGACCGGCCCTTATCTTCATGTATACGACGGTCAAAACCACTGTAATACTGCCCATCCTCTGAAAAGTTCACCATTCTCTCATATGTACGGTATAAACAGGTATAAAAAATTCTTTTCTCACGTTCGCTCCCCCCTTCGACCTTAATTTTTGACAAGGCCTCTTCCCATATCCGACGAGAGTTTTTTTCCACCTCTTCAAATGTTTTTCCCCTGGTCTCCCGCTCCAGATTTTTCCTGGCCTGCTCTACACTGATAAAAGAGATTCCAACCCGGATTTCAGCTTTTGCCAAAGACCCGCTGCATAACCATCCTCCGATATCTTTTCCTTTTACACTCAGGGAATCCCGAATACTCTTTTCTTTCCAGGTCCCTGCTGCTGCATAAGGCTGATCTATTTCCGCATAAAAATACTGACGAGCATACTCTACAGCTTCCCAGCCACTGACAACCTGACGGTTTTCGATGTTCAGTTCTCCTTCTCCCCGAATACGAAAGAGTACGTTAGCCGGCTGCCCCTGAGGATAATTAAAACGGAAAAGACAAGTCTGCTCTGTAGTTGTCCACTCTGCCTCTATACCAAAATCTTCCAAAAACACTTTGTGTTTCCACGGGTGCAATATTTCCCGGTCGTGGTCGTAAAACGAACGGTTCTCTTTAAATCCGGTCTTCAGCTTGCCCGCCGTCGGCATTATAGAAGTAACCTCTCCCAGACGATAACGGGGCATATTTAAAGTAATACCATACAAATGATCCGATAAATATCTGTCATTTAAACGGGGCTCTGTCAAGGGATAAATCCTTACCATAGAATGGGGACGATGTACCTGAGGTACAACCGTTGTCAACAAAGGCGCCACTCCCCCGATATTCGGATCTACATATTTTCCGACACCGGTTTCCTCCCGGCAGGCGGTTAAAATTCCCCAGCCGATACAACTTACGAATACGATATTCCAAAACTTATTTTTCATCATTCTTATTTTTAATCACACCGTTCAAGGTCATCCCCCCCTGTCCCACTTTTGCCCGGATACTTCCGCACTCTTTTTCTTTGTAAGACAATAATACAAGATATTTAGTCAACAAACTAATGAAATAATGACAGAAACCAATAAAATATTGAAACCTATTTTTTGTTAAAACTATTGACTATGAGCAATTGAGACATTATATTTGTATAAAAGTTTTTCTATGAAATATGTACTAAAAGAAATAACACCCCTCGAAAAAAATAGTTTATTCTGGATCAGGTATCATCCGAATCACCGGTTGAATTTTCCCTTGCACTTCCACGACGAATACGAACTATGTCTGATGGAACATATATGCGGGAAAAGGACTGTCGGAAATCTTGTCGAAGACTTCGGGAAATCGGACTTATCGTTAATCGGACCGGATGTTTTACATTGTTATAAAAGAGGAGAGGATTACAAAGACACTGTTTGTGAAGGAATTATTATCCAATTCGGGAAAAATCTTTTGCATTCTGATATTTTAAATACTCATCAATTCAGGGATATAAAAAATTTACTGGAAAAAGCTGCTGTAGGAATTCAGTTTTCAGAAGAAGCAACGGCCAGTGTGAGAGAAAAACTGTATAAATTGGTGGAACTGAAAGATTTCAGCAGCGTAATTCTCTTTTTCGAAATTCTGAACGAATTAGCTGTATCGGAAAATCAAAGGGTCCTTATCCCGGCAAAACTGGAAGACTGTGGAGAGATTTCGATACAACAAAGCCGGCGCATTAATAAAATTATGCAATATGTTGAAAGTCATTATCAGCAAAAAATAACGCTGGAACAAATCGGAGCCTTAATCGGGATGTCCCCTTCTTCTGTAAGCCGATTCTTTAAACAACGTACACGACACCGGTTTTGGGATTATCTCAATAACTACCGGGTAAAAAAAGCAACTAAAATGCTCATGGAAACGAATCATTCCGTTTCAGAAATATGTTATGAATGCGGGTTCAATAATATTTCGAATTTTAACCGCGTATTTAAAGAAAAAATGCAATTTACACCCAGCGACTACCGTAAAAAGATAAAAGACTCGACTATCCCCCTTTAAATGAAAAATTGACATCATATCCTGAAAAAGCTTTTCAATCCGATACTGTTCCGGGTATCCAAAAGAAAAAAGCTTTTTCAGGATTTACAATTTATTTACGATTCCATAAAGTTTTTATAGTCTCCTCAACCCCCATTCCCTGCGGACATTTTTCACTGGGAGTATTCCCCCTGCATGTCTTGGGATCTGCGGAATTTCCGGTCGAAATCACACGGGCCACAGGCATCTCCAGATGCCCATTCGGATCATTCTCCCTCAGCCAATCATAAGCATATTTCAACCATTGCTGCCGGTAAGCAGAGGACTGTAAATAAAACCAGGTGATCTCATCATATCCCCACACATAATGATCTTTTACATTTGCAACCCCGGGATGATCACTTATTCCAAAATTATCAAATTCTACTAAATAAGGCAAAGCTTCGCAACTCCAGCCGGAGGGCGTAATACACCCCAGACTTCTTCCGTACAAAGCATCCAAATGCCCCATTTCCAGCATGCCTTCCATCGGTTTTTCCGGAATTTCTTTAATACGTAACGGAAAAGAATTAAAATCCAGCAGACTCACTTCCCCCGCTAACATACCTCCCGACGGAGTATGAGCATCAAAGAGCACCCAATGCCGACGGGCGTGCTGACGGGCATAATCCCGAACCTTTTTCAAAAAGCTCTGCCAGGTCTCGAAATCCGGATCATTCATCCCGATTAAAGCCACTTGTCCTAAATGAACAGCTTCACATCCGATTTGAATATAAGAACCGATCAGATACATAAACCACAACTGGGTTTCGACACGGGTAATATCCGGTACACTACTCCCTTCCCCCCACAATCCGACGTATTTACCTTCGGGATTTAACATCATCTCATACGAAAAATTCCGCTCCTCTACCGGCAAACCCAACGCTATAAAAACCCAATCCGGAATTTTAAGCAGGTTCACTTCCCGGGTAACCGCTTCAAAAGTTCCGGCCTGAAAAATGACGTCTTTATCAAAAGTATGTACTTTTTCAATCAATTGACGGGCTCCTCGCCAAAAAGCCGGATCATTTAACACTTGTTCCCCTCCCCAGCGGTAAATAGAACGGCCGATAAATTTAGCTCCTGTATTTTTGATCAGCCGGATATCGTCTTCCTTATTCGGATATGCTCCATCATTACAAAAAGGATCAACTGTCAAAAATTCAGCCATAGTTACAGCCCGGCCTAAATAGTTTTCCAACACCGGCCGGCTGATACCTCCGTCAAATTGCCAGGCCTTTTCCGAAGCGGAAGTGCAACTTCCGCATAAAAAGACCATCCCTAAACTGATAACAATTATTTCTCTGATTCTCATATCTTCAACAGACTATTTTTAATTTACATTTTAGCTTTACAGCTGTTTTATTCCGTCCAAATCGCTTTAATGGTTTCTTCCTGTGATTGTGCAGAAGGTAAACTTTCGCTTACCCTATTGGCCCGGTAACGCGTATTTCCATTTTCCAAAGTCACCACCCGGCTTCCGGGCATTTCTATAAACCCAACCGGATCCACCCTTTTTATATACTGATCCGCATAAATCAAAAATTCATTCCGATAAGCCTCCGGTTGTTTATAAAACCAACTGATTTCGTCATATCCCCAAACAAAATGTTCTGAAATATTAACTACCCCGGGATGCGAACTTATCCCGTAATTATCAAATTCTACCAGATAAGGGCAACGGTCGCATACCCAACCGGATGGAGTTACCCCGCCCTTCGTCAATCCGTAAATGGCATCTAAATAAAACTTTTTCAATTCCGCTCTCTCAGGATCTCCCGATATCTCTTTGATACGCATAGGGAAAGATACAAAATCAAATAATAATTCTCCGTCGGCAACAATACCTCCGCCAGGCATATGTCCATCACATATAACAGTTCCCCGGCGAGCTTTTGTCCCGGCAGCTTCCCTCACTTTAGTCAGCAAATCTTTCCAGGCGGCATAATGATTCTCTTTATCTCCCATAGCGATCAATTCAACCTGCCCGAAATGAATGGCTTCTATACCAATCTCCATATAACGCACAGCCATATAATAGAAAAACATACGGGTTTCTTCCTGGGTAATATCCGGTATACTTCCATTCCCCCATTGATTTACACCACTACCTCCCGGATTTTTCATGGCATCGTAATTAAAATTCCGGTTTTCCACAGCCTTTCCAAAAGCTGTAAATACCCAATCCGGAACAGCCAACTGATTCACTTTATCCGTTACGATTTCAAAAATACCCGCCTGAAAAATCAGATCCGGGTCGGAAGCGTGCATCCGTTCCAGTTTAGCTTTAGCATTCCCTAACCATTCCGGATTATTAAAATGATCTTCAAAGCCCCAGGAATATAAAGCTCTTCCAATAAATTTTGCACCGATATTCAACAACATACGCTCGTCATCCTCAGGACACTCATAAACGCCATCGTTATAAAAACCTTCACTCGCTAAAAATTCGGATTGCGTAATGGCTCTCGATAAATAACTTTCCAAAACATTCCGGGCGATCCTTCCACCGGAAAACGTATAATCCCGCTGAATGACCCGGACCGGTATCTCTGTGTGATCTTCTTCTGAACAAGAACAAATCGCCCACAGCAGTAACAGTAATATTCCTAACTTTTTCATATTCTATTTTTTATCCGAAAAGAATAAAAGCCTTACGCCTATTCCATTTCCCATCGTTTCCACATTTCCGGCTTTTATTCTTTTCTCCGTTTATACTTTGTTCTCTCAATTACAATTTTGTAAAGTATTAATATCAATCCAGGGGGAATCAGGAGATTGCCTCAATTGAATCTGCGGTTCACTCTTTTTCAGAACACCCTTTGTCAGAAAATCTTTAATCAGGCAAAATCCAACCTGATTTTCCGTACTCTGCAAAGGAATATATCCATCCGGTCCTCCGTTGTCCATAATCGTCACGTCTCCACCGATATATTCAATATTCTGAAAACCTCCCAAACCATTTACTTTATAATGATTCTTTACGGTAAAATTTCCTCCAACATGTTTCAGCCCTCCTCCTGTTACCCTCCAGGAATCCCAATTCCAAATACTCCCCTGTGTCCGGTCGCCATTTAACTCAAAATCTCCTCCGACCCACGCAAGCGAAGCCAATCCGATACCTCCGTCTGACATCGTTACAGCCGGGTCGATCTTGAAATTACCTTCTACTTTGGAAATTTTACAAAACCCGGCACCATTGGTCATATCAGACCAATACGTCATTTTCGGGCAATTTTCAATAATCAGGTCTCCGCCTATTTCCGTATATCCCTTAAAGCCGTTACAATTGAATAATTCAGGATTATTCCGGAGTACAATTCCCCCTTTACACCCGATGGCTTCAAAGAAATTCTCAGTAGTGGTCAAAGCCGTATTTTCTATTGTCACTGTCCCTAAAATAGTCGTTACTTTTGTTTTAATGAAGGAGACAGCATGGTCTGTTACATCCGCACCCCGTATCGTCAAATCACCGATCACAGAAGAAGAAGGATTAAAATTGTTTACTTCTTCTAATCCGTTCAATACATAATCAGGTACAGAAACCCCACAGGCGGACAAGGAATTGACATCGATAATTTCCCCTGAAGTATTCACCAAGGTAATCGTAGCCGTCGGAGAGACAATTCCGAAATCTAAAAAGCCTTTGATCAGACAGTAACCGACCTGATTATCCGTAGACTCCCTGGGGATATCCCCCACGCCTTCTCCGCCTCCGTTATTCATAATCGTCACATTGCCTCCGATATGCAGTATATTCTGGAAACCGCCCAAGCCGTTTACCTTTAAATGATTCATATAAATAAAATCACCTCCGACATATTTTAAACCGCCTCCCCTCACCAGCCATGTATCACAATTCCACAAATCACCTCTGTTGTTAGCCCGGTCTCCATTCAGTTCAAAATTTCCACCGACACGACTCAAAGCAGCAAAACCAGCCCCTCCTTCGGTCAGCGTAGAAGCAGGATCTACTTTAAAATTTCCTTTCACTTCTGTAATAAAACTAAAGCCGGCTCCCGACCAGAAAGTCATTTCCGGACAGTTTTCAATAATCAGATCTCCTCCAATTACAGTATATCCTTTAAACCCATTACAGTTATACAAAGCTGCATTATCTTTTAACACAATACTCCCCAGACATTCCACTTTATCGAAAAATCCTTCCGTATTCGTTACTCCGGTATTTTCCAATAACATTTTTCCCTTCACGACTTTGATCTTACTGGCAACTCCCGCCAAAACGGCATCATTGATATCACTTCCCCGTACAGTGAGATCCATTACAGTATCGTTCGCCGGCAAAAATTTCTCAGCATCTCCACGGGATCCGATAATATAGCTCAGAATATCCCCCGCTCCCATTTGTCCGATACGGCTGGGATCGGTCGCTGCCCCGGGATGATTATTTGCCAAGGTCACCGTACCTTCTATGATACTGTTGTCCAAAAGATATTTCACGACCATTAAACCATACTCATCGGGGGCTCCGGCTTTATCTTCCCCGAAAATAATATTACCGCTCACGGTCAAACTCCCCCGGAAAGTTTTTAAATGCAATAAACCTGCAATACTTTCTAAAGCAATATTATCTTCAATTCTCAAACTACCATTCATAAATTTAAACCCTTCCAGGCCCGTTATCGCCTGCAGCTTTTCATTTTCCTGAATGACAAAAGCCACTGTGACAGCATTCAGATGAGGCAATGAAAGTTCCGTAATCCCGGTATTGCGAATAATCAAAGATTTTACACTTTGAAAAGTTAAAGTAGACAAATCAGTAATATCTTCTCCTTCTATCGTCAAGGTACGTATATCCTCCTTTATAGTAAAAGCTTCTACATCTGCCTGAGAGGATAAAGTGTAGTCTTTTCCTTTTTCCAGTTCCATCTTATCGTCATCACACGCCCAAGCGAGCAAAGCCAATAAGCCTAATCCTATTAAATTCTGTTTTAAACGTATCATAAATATCAGATTAATCCTGTTATTGTTTATTCAAATCCTGTTCTCGCTGGGGAATAGGGAAAAAATAAGCATATTCTTCCTTAACCTGCTTATTGGTAATTTCCTGCATCACCCGATTGATTCGTCTGAGTTCAAACAACCCGTGCCCTTCAAAGGCTAATTCGAAAGTCAATTCTTTCCATATCGCTTCCCGAAAGGCTGTCTTATCCAAACCGGGAGTCAATTCTCCTAAACCAGCCCGTTCCCGTACAGCATTCACCCATTTATAGCCCTCCTGTGTAGGACCGGCAGCTTCTGCATAAGTCAAAGCAACTTCTGCAAAACGGATTAAATATATATTCGCACTCGTGCGGTTTGACAAAGAAGCGGGGTCCGTATATTTACGGCAGAACGGATGATAAAAAGCATTCTCCGTCGGGTTGGAACTATTAATATTATCCCGGCTCCAGGTAGCCAAAACCGTTCCATTCTCATTATAAATAGTAGAAACCATAAGCTTTTTCCGCAAATCCAGATCGTCAAATGTATCGTAAAAATCAGCATCCACCCGGAAAACACTCCAGCAAGACTGATTCCCGTCTATCACTTTCTGAACTCCCGCTCCACCTGTCAGTGAAGAAGAAATCCAAATCACCGGCAGACTGATCCCAAACATTTGAGGAGTCTGGGAGTAGCTTCCTTCCATACCACTTGCCTCCCGGTTCATCGAAGTGATAAAAATATGTTCGCTGCCATCTATAAAATGATTTACATCATACACCCGTAACAGATCGGGATCCAGTGAATAAGTGGTTTGTCCATTTACAACTTCCCCTGCATATTGGGCAGCTTTCGCATACATGGCCTCTCCGTCTTCCACCCATTCATAACCCGGAGCTCCTGTCATCTTCGAAGAAGCTAATGTCAGATACACTTTTGACAGTAAAGCCTGAGCCCCGACTTTATCCGCCCTTCCCTGATGCTTGGATATCCCGCACAAAGAAATAGAGGCCTCCAAATCTTCTATAATTAAAGTATAAATCGTCTCTATGGAAGCCAATGGAGCATTCGTCTCATTCGAACCCTGAACAGACTTTACCCGCAACGGCACTTTTCCATAAGTCCGTACCAGCATAAAATAATTAAAAGCCCTTAAAAAATAAGCTTCCCCTAAGATCTGGTTCTTATTTTTAAGATCAATATTATTCATCTTTACCACATTTTCGAGCACGGAATTAGCGCGGTTTATACTGAGATAAGCATATTTGAAAAAATAAAGGAATTCATCTGTATTCGGATTACAATCCCAGATATAAAGGTTGGTTTCATTCACTCTTCCATAGTTTTTATACTGATTAGTGGTCACATCTGTCAGATAAAAGAGGAAACGGGCACCGTATTCAATATAATTTATCGGTGAATAAGCATACAATAAAGCAGATAAAGCATCAGCTTCTGTATTATAATAATTTTGGTTGGAATAGACTCCATAAGGCTTTTCTTCCAGAAAATCCGAACAGGCAGTTAATCCAATCCAAAACAATGAAATATAAATACAAATCTTTTTCATCTCTTTTCGATATTATTTAACAGTTTTTATTTCCAAGGATCTGTATCAAAATTTTAATTCCAGACCGGTAGTAAACGTACAAGTCCTCGGAAATGCCACAGGTCCGCGACCATTTTCCCCGACTTCCGGGTCATATTCACTCACATGAGAAAAAGTAACAGGATTGCTTACATTCAGATATACCCGCAGATTTTTTACCCACTTCAGATAACTCGAAGGTAAAGTATAACCCAGCGTTATATTCTGGATACGTAAGAAAGAACCATCTTCCACAAACCAGGAAGAAGCATAATAAGAACGGTCAGCACGTAAACTGGGCCGGTTGTTGTTAGGTGCCTCCGGTGTCCAGCGTTTTTCCCGTAAAGAAGGCGCATCCAGTTTCCGGGGTGAAAAAATATCATTTCCGTAAACAGCATAGAATAAAACGGATAAATCCAATCCGGATTTATGAGATAGTTGTAAACTTAAACTGGAGGTAAATTTAGGATTCGGATCTCCGATAATACAACGTGCGTCCGGATCCAAAGAACCATCCTCACGCAATCCCGCATAATTGAATTCTCCGGGACGGGTCATTTTTGTCGGATTAGCCGGCATATTCTGTATGATTCCGTCTACCGGATATCCGTAAAACACATTGATCGGCTTCCCGATAGCCAAAATATTCAAATAAGCATCGTTAAATACACTTCCCCCATAAGGTTGGTAACGAAGCCCGTTCGCATCTTCAATATAACCGGAATCTTCCTGTGTACCAATGTTGATTACCTTATTGCGATTGGCACTGAAAATTAATCCGGCATTTAAACGGAAGGCCCCTTCCGTAATAATCCGTCCATTTACCGTCAACTCAAAACCCCGGTTCCGGATTTCCCCGTCGTTTACCCATACTTTATCATAACTGCTACTGGGTGGCATTAATTTTTCACGTAATAAATCAGTCGTAACCTTTTTATAATAATCAAAAGTTACATCCAAACGATTATTAAACAACGAAAAATCTACCCCAATATCAAACTGAGAAGTTTTTTCCCATCCTAACTCGGCATTCGGCATACCTCCCCACAATACATAACGATCTCCGATACCTTCCCTTCCGACTTCTTTCCCGACGCCATAAATTACATACTCTTCCCCATCCACATAATAATAATTACTCCCGAATTGTTCAAATGTCTGGTAAGGGGAAATTCCCTGATTTCCGGAAACGCCATAACTCGCCCGGATTTTCAGGTTATCGAATAATTCCAGATTTTTAATAAATTCTTCTTCCGACAGCCTCCAGCTCACAGCACCCGAGGGGAAAAATCCCCATTTATTATTTTTCCCGAACTTGGAAGAACCATCAGCCCTGCCCGTAAACGTAAACATATAACGATTCTTATAAGTATAGTTAATCCGGCTAAAAGCGGAGGCCAGCTCGGTTTCACTCCGGTAATTCCCGACCAGTTTAATCTCTGCCCCAGCTAAATTCTCTTCCTGTAAAACGTGGTTCTGAAATCCGCGACCCGTAATACTAGATCCCTTATTGACATTATCTTCATAGCTTATCCCCGCCATAACTGAGAAATTATGATCTTTCCCAAATAATTTATTATAAGTAAGGTAGGCATCTATACTATAATTCAGGTAATTCCCGTTTGTAATTCCTCCTTCTCCCTCAAACCGATCTCCCGCATCCGTATATTGGGGAGGATTGTAAAAAGAAGTATTGCTATTTCCGGTCCGTACATTTCCCTGAAGAGCAAAATTCAAATCAGATATGATCTCCCAATCCATTTTTACCAAAGCATAAGCATCTACATTGTCGGCAATGTTTTTCCGCTGTTCAGTCATCATTACCGGGTTGCCGTAATCTTTATCATACGCTTTAAAATAAGTGCCATCCCCGTTATAAACCGGAAATAAAGGATTACGGGAATAATCCATTCCATAATTGTAATTCCGTTTTCCTTTAAAAATACCGGCTTTGGTTTTTATGGACAAATTCTGTGTCACATCATTGTCATAAGACATATCCAGGGACAATTTATCGTAATCATCCCCGATTTGCATCCCTTCCGCCTTATAATATCCTAAACTGATATAGTAACGGCTTTTCTCTGAACTTCCTTCCACACCTAAATTATAATCCTGTGTAACTGCCGTACGGAAAATATAATCAGTCCAGTCTGTATAATAAGGCCATTCTCCTTCCCTGATTTCCGCTATAGAAGGATAATACGCACCGTTTACATCTTTTTTACCAATATAAAGGGCTTCCAATCCAGCATTTTCATAAGCTTCATTTTCCAACATTGCCATTTTTAAGGGGTCTTTCCAATAATCGAGCTTCTTACTGAAAATACTGACTCCTACCTTACCATTCACCCAAACGTTTGCTTTTCCCCCTTTTCCATTTTTGGTGGTGATCATGATCACTCCGTTGGCTCCCCTCGAACCGTAAATAGCCGTAGCCGAAGCATCCTTTAAAACTTCAATGGAAGAAATAATATTGGGATTTATAGAATTTAAATTCCCGGCATCTCCCATAGGAACACCGTCCACAACGACAAGAGGAGCATTCGAACCATTGATAGAACTAACGCCCCGGATCCGGACCGTTGCTCCCCCCTGAGGATTATCCTCCGAATTGTTGATGATCTGCAGACCCGCAATCCGTCCTTGCAATAATTTCTCAACAGAACCCGAAGACACTTTTGTTACCTCAGCTGCTTTTACAGAAGCAACACTTCCTGTCAAATCACTTTTTTTCATCGTTCCGTACCCTACTACAACCACATCCTCCAACAACTGGGATTCTTCTGCCAATAAGACATCAATTTTCGACCGGCCTGCGACCTTTATTTCCTGAGTGGAATATCCCACAAAACGAAATTCTAACGTACTTTGAGCATCCGTCTTAATTGTATAAATTCCATTAATATCTGTCGTTACCCCCGAATAGGTTCCTTTCACTATGATTGTAACCCCCGGCAGAGGTTGTCCGTCTCCTTTGCTTTTTACTACACCGCTTACCGATATATCCTGAGCACACAACGTATGAATACCGATAAACAGCGAAACCAGACCAAAGAATAATTTCCGTTTCATCATGTTAATTTTATTATTTTTCGTTAGTAATCACGCAACACCTTCATTTTTAAAACGTTTTCGTCGAAAAAAACAATGAAAATTCTACATTTACAACAATTTTCAAAAATGAATCAGCGCACATACAAATGTAAACGAGCTGAGGATATCTTACTTATACTATATTGACTAAGAATATGCATTTTTATACATTAACATTGTAAATAATTTAAAACGTTAAATAATTGATAACCAAAATATAAAACAGATCACATTTCGCCGGTATCGCATAATAATGTTAAATTTGCAGGAAATAAGGGTTAAGTATAAATTCTATCACTCTTGGTCAATATTGTACTATTTGCCTATCAACTTTCGATCTACATTTGACATGTCGAAAGAAAGCAATGAGTTATTTTAATCCAAAAAGATGTTTGTACCTTTCAAAGAAATTTTAAAAGATGCTTATTTAAACAAATATGCAGTAGGAGCTTTCAATTGTTTAAGCCTGGAAAATGCAATGGGGGCTATTCAAGCCGCAGAAGAATTACGTTCCCCTATTATTATCCAGTTAGCCGAAGTACAATTTCCCTATTCTCCAATAGAAAAAATGGCTCCCGTATTTATTGAAAGCGCAGAAAAAGCAAGCGTACCGGTATGCGTGCATTTGGATCACGGTCAAAGTTTAGAGACTTGTGTAAGGGCAATGAAACTGGGTTTTCAATCGGTAATGTATGACGGAGCCAATCTTCCTTTGGAAGAAAATATACGGAATACGAAAGAAATCGTGCGAATTGCCCGGGCTTTGAATATTGAGGTGGAAGCTGAATTGGGAAAAGTCGGAGAGGCCTCCCAAAAAAGAGACGAATCAACCGACATATTTACCGATGTGGACGAATCTGAATATTTTATCCGCCGGACCGGAATTGATGCACTAGCTATCGCTATCGGGAACCTGCACGGAAAATATATCGCTACGCCCCGCTTAAATATTAAACGTTTATCTGAAATTAATGAACGGAATCATTTGCCTTTGGTCCTTCACGGTGGAAGCGGCACCAGCGTAGAAGACTTTAAATCCTGTATACATAATGGTATCTGCAAAATTAATGTGGCGACAGCAATCCAGATTGCCGTCACCCGTAAATTAGAGGAGTATTTTAAAACTGCAACCCACCCCAATTATATTGACATGAAATATCAAATGGTGGAAGCTTCAAAAGAAACGGTAAAAGAACACATGCTTTTATTTGAAAGTAACGGAAAAGTCTAAAAAGATGAGAAATGGAATCATAGCCGCCGGCTCATGGTTGGTGGACACTGTAAAGTTCATAGAAAAATATCCTTCTTCCGGTAATTTAGTTACGATCGAAAAAATTGAAAAGGGATTAGGGGGATGCGCTCATAACGTCCTGGTCGACTTAGCCCGCTTATCCGCCAATATACCCCTTTACGCCGGAGGATGTATAGGAACAGACGCTAACGGGGATTTTGTCATGAATGAAATTCACCGTTATGGAATCGATGACCGGTATATGTATCGTCTGGAAGATATACCGACTTCTTACACAGATGTTATGTCTGAAATTCATGGAAATTCAAGCCGGACATTTTTTCATTTCAGAGGCGCAAACGCTTGTTTTTCCAGGAATCACATTCTTCCTATAAATGTGCCTGCCCGTATTTTCCATTTGGGTTATTTACTTTTACTGGATGAACTGGACAAAGCCGACGAACAGTATGGCATCAAAGCAGCCCGGGTTTTAAAAGAGCTTCAGGAAAAAGGATACCGTACCTCAGTAGATGTCGTCTCAGAAGAAAGCGACCGTTTCCGGAAAATACTTCTTCCCTGTCTTCCTTATATTGATTACCTGATTATAAATGAAGTAGAAGCCGGCGCCTGTTGTGGTTTACCGCTCAGGGATTCCCAAGGAATGCTCTTGCCTGACAACGTAAAGGCAGCTTCAGCGTCTCTCCTGCAGGAAGGAGTGAACCAAGTGTGCGCTATTCATTTCCCGGAAGGGGGTTATGCCCGTAATAAGCAAGGGGAAGCCTATCTAATCCCTTCTATCCCTGTGGAAAAAAATGAAATCGTTTCTACAGTAGGAGCCGGGGACGCTTTTTGTGCAGGAATGCTCTACGCTCTACACGAAAATCTGCCTCTTCAGGAAGCTCTGATATTGGCAAACACTGCTGCCCGTTTTAACTTATATCATGCAACAAGTACAGGCGGAGCACCCGGCATTGATAAATTAAAAAATTTTATAACCTTAAATTATTCCTCTTATGAAAAGAAGTGAAATTAACCAATATATCCAGGAAGCAATCCGCTTTTTTGAATCCAATTGCTTTTATCTTCCCTTATGGGCCGGATGGACTCCTGCCGACTGGCAAAGCAAAGGCAAAGAATGTGAAGAAATACGCCTTAACAATCTGGGCTGGGATATTACCGACTTCGGGAAAGGCCATTTTTTACAAGAAGGCCTGACTTTAGTGACCATCCGTAACGGGAACCTAAAATACGACCATAAACCCTATTGCGAAAAAATCATGATGGTTCGGGAAAAACAAATTACCCCCATCCATTTCCACTGGAAAAAAATGGAAGATATCATTAACCGGGGAGGAGGTACACTTTGTATTCAATTGTGGAAAGCCAGTAAAGAAGAAAAACGTACCACAGAAAACTGTATTGTCAAAATAGACGGAATCAAGACGGAAATAAAAAGCGGAGGAATGGTCTACCTGGAAAAAGGACAGAGCATTTGTTTTGAACCTTATATGTATCATACGTTCTGGGCAGAAAATGGAAATTGTATGGTGGGAGAAGTATCAACCGTCAATGACGATGCCAACGATAACCGGTTTTTTGAACCCATAGGCAGATTTCCGGAGATAGAAGAAGATGCTCCGGCAAAATATCTGCTTTGTACAGAGTATCCGCAATAAAGAAAGTTGAACCGTGAAGAATGATGTAATGAAAACAATACAATTCCTGGAGTGGACGGTAGGTTATACTCCAGTCAAAGAAAACGAACCGGAAGAATTTATTTCGGCAACAGTACCCGGTGCCGTCCAGTTAGATATTGCAAATGCCAAAAACTATCCTTCCCTCTATTTCAGTGATAATTATAAAAAACTGAACTGGACAGAAGATATGTATTATATCTATCAAACCGAATTTAAAAAACCGGAATTATCCATAGGAAAATCTTTATTTTTTATTTCAAAAGGAATTGATTATCAATTTGAAATTTATCTCAACGACCAATTTTTAGCAGCACAGGAAGGAATGTTCACTCCTGTAGAAATTCCCCTGACAACAGGTCTGAAAGAAGAAAACAAATTGAAGATAATCGTCTTCCCCGCCCCCAAAAAGCATGCTTCCCCTGCCGACCGCACTCAGGCATCTCAGGTCGTGAAACCCGCTGTCAGTTACCTTTGGGATTGGCATCCCCGTCTGATCCCCCTTGGGATATGGGATGATACTTATCTTGAAATCAGGCCTTTATCTTACATTCAGGAAGTATATCTGGATTATGAATTAACAACAGATTTCGAAAAAGTATGTATTCAACCCTGCATAAAAGGACAGGAACTAAACGGATGCGATTACCACTGGCAATTAAAAGATCAGCAAGGAAAGATTGTATCACAACTGACAGGCTGTTTCACTGCAACCCCAATTTTACCGGAGATGATAGTGGAAAACCCGCGATTATGGTGGCCTCACGACCATGGTACCCCTTATCTCTATTCTTCAGAATTTACGCTGCTTAATTCATCGGGACAAGAATTGCAGTCTGTTACCCAAAAGCTAGGATTCAGAAGAATTAAATTAGTGATGAACGAAGGGGCCTGGCAGGAACCCGCAGGATTTCCTAAAACCAGAAGTGTCCCTCCCGCTCAGTTTGAAATAAACGGGAAACGCATTTTTGCCAAAGGTTCTAACTGGGTAAATCCTGAAATATTTCCGGGAAGTATTACAAAAGCCCGCTATTCCACACTCCTGGATATGGCTGTAGAAGCTAACTTTAATATTTTAAGAGTATGGGGAGGAGGAATTGTCAATAAAGAAATTTTTTATGATTTATGCGACGAAAAAGGGATCATGGTATGGCAAGAATTTCCGCTAGCCTGCAATAATTATCCGGATGACGCCCATTATTTGTCGGTCTTAAAACAAGAAGCAGTCTCTATTTTAAAACGCCTCCGGAATCATCCCTCCCTCTGCTTATGGTGCGGTGGAAATGAACTCTTCAATAACTGGTCGGGAATGACGGATCAATCGCTCCCACTCCGTTTACTGAATAGCCTTTGCCTGGAATATACCCCTCAGATTCCCTTTAATCCGACTTCCCCCGTTATGGGAATGGCACACGGCCATTATGTCTTTTACGATCAGGGCAAGGAAGTCTTCCAAACGATGAATAAAAGTCATAATACAGCCTATACGGAGTTTGGCATGCCGGGCATTTCTCCCCGGGAAGTATTGGAAAGCATTATCCCTCCATCCGAATTATGGCCACCCCGTCCGGGAACAGCCTGGGAAGCTCATCATGCTTTCGGAGCCTGGCACGGACAAACCTGGCTCTGTAAAGATATTTTGGAAATGTATTTCGGCAAAGCCCAAACATTAAACGAACTTATTGCTCAAAGCCAATTATTACAATGCGAAGGTTATAAGGCTATCTTCGAAGAAGCCCGGCGCCAAAAACCTTATTGCGCCATGGCACTCAACTGGTGTTATAACGAACCCTGGCCCTCTGCTGCCAATAATTCTCTCCTTGTTTACCCGGCTATTCCCAAGCCTGCTTTTTATGCCGTCGGGCAATCCTGCCGTCCCGTTTGTGCCAGCGCACGCCTCAGTAAATTCGTATGGCAGGAAGGGGAATGTTTTTCTGCTGAAATTTGGATACTGAATGATTTATTCCAGGATTTATCCGATAAGAAAGTGACCGTCTCACTGGATACCGGAGAAAAAAAGATTACTATTTTAAAATGGCATACCGAAATCATCAAAAGTAATACGAATTTAGCCGGCCCGACCGCCCGATATAAACTGCCACATTTACAATCAGACCGTTTCAGGCTCCTACTGGAAGTTGAAAATCATCCGGAATTGAATGCTGAATATACGCTTCTCTATCGCCCGTCGAAAACAAAGGCAAATGGAACAGCTATGCTGAATATCACAGAATAAAATCTCGGTTATGAAAATTTCATTCATTATCAGTATATTTTTGCTACTCTATAGCGGAATACAGGCAGAAGTAAAACTTCCTGCCATACTGGGAGATCATATGATTCTTCAGCAAAATAGCCTGATAAACTTATGGGGAAAAACAGATCCTGGCCTGCAGGTCAGGATCACCCCTTCCTGGAACGATTCCTGCTATATAACGAAAGCTGACACAAAAGGCGAATGGAAGGTAAAGGTACCAACTCCTGCAGCGGGCGGCCCTTATTCCCTCACCTTCGACGACGGCGACGTACTAAAACTTCAACACATCCGGATAGGCGAAGTCTGGATTTGCTCCGGGCAATCCAATATGCAGATGCCATTAAAAGGTTTCCCTTCACAACCTGTTTTCCGGTCTACAGAAACCTTATTGGAAGCAAATCGCTACCCGGATTTAAGTTTGTTTACAGTCAGCCGTCAGCCCCATTCTTCCCCACAAGAAGATTGTTGTGGACAATGGTCTCCCTCTTCCATGGAAAGTGCAGCCAACTTCAGTGCCGTAGGTTATTATTTCGCTAAATACCTATCCGATGTATTGAATATTCCTATCGGTATAATCGAAAGTGACTGGGGAGGTACCCGGATCGAAACCTGGATGCCCCTAGAATCTGCCTTGAAGATAGATGCCGCAATTTTGCAATCAGACGCTACCGCAACTTATTTCGATAAAACGGCAGTCCTCTATAACGGAATGATCGCTCCAATCACGCCTTATACCGCCAGGGGTTTTATCTGGTATCAGGGAGAATCCAACAAAGGGCATCACGACAAATATGCTGCTAATATGGCCGAAATGGTACACTCCTGGCGTCAGCTTTGGGGAAATCCGGAAATGCCTTTTTTCTATGTGGAAATTGCCCCCTTTGATTACGATATTCCGGAACATCAGTTTGAAAAGCAACCCAATCCCATTCTCCGTCCTTTACTTGTAGAAGCCCAGCTTCAGGCTTTAAATCTCATACCCTATTCCGGTATAGCCGCTACATCAGACATCGGAGATTCCTGTTTTATTCACCCTTCCCGTAAGGATTTGGTCGGCCAACGACTGGCTTTGCTGGCCCTCCATCAAACTTATTCCCAAAAAGGTCACGACACTTATGGTCCACGGTTCGAATCCGTAACTTATGAAAACGAAAAAGCAATCGTAAAATTTACATCAGAATCCGAATTAACCCCCTTATACCGTCCTGTCTGCGGTTTTGAACTCGCAGGTGACGACCGCATATTTTATCCGGCACAAGCTCAAATCAAAAACGGCTCCGAAGTTGAAATTGTATGTACAAAAGTCAAATGCCCGAAAGCCGTCCGGTATGGCTTCAAAAATTTTATACGGGTAAACCTTTATAATACGATGGGACTACCGGCTTTCCCTTTCCGGACAGACCGCTGGAATACTTCCCGTTAATATAAAAAAATGGTAAACCTCTAATCGATAAGAATAATAAACAATTTATGAAAAATAATACACACGTTTCTTTTCGGGAAAAAGTAGGATATGGCCTGGGAGACGCCGCCTCTTCTATGTTCTGGAAACTCTTCGGGATGTATCTCTTATTTTTCTATACTGATATTTTCGGTTTAAACGCCGCAATTGTCGGTACAATGTTTCTGGTAACCCGGATTTGGGATTCTTTAATCGATCCGTTAGTAGGAATACTGGCCGACCGTACGTCTACCCGCATGGGGAAATTCCGCCCTTACATTTTATGGACAGCCCTTCCTTTCGGGATCCTCGGTATCCTGACATTCAGTTCCCCCGATTTCAGCCCTACAGGAAAAATTATATATGCCTACATCACTTACGGCGCAATGATGATGGTATACTCCTTAATCAATGTACCTTATGCCTCTCTGCTGGGAGTCATTTCAAATTCTCCCCAAACCCGTACAGCATTGTCTTCTTACCGGATGATTTTCGCTTTCGGAGGAAGTCTGCTCGCCCTCTTACTGATCGAGCCTTTAGTACAATTCTTCGGGCAAACAGATACAGGAACCGTCGATGCCGCAAGAGGATGGACTGCAGCTGTCAGCGTATTTGCCATTCTTGCCATACTGTTTTTCCTTTGTACTTTTTTCTGGACCCGTGAAAGAGTACAACCCCTGAAAGAAGAAAAAAACAGCCTACGGGAAGATTTCTGCGACCTGCTACGCAATAAACCCTGGTGGATATTACTGGCATCCGGCATATCTGCTTTAATTTTCAACTCGATACGGGACGGAGGGGCCGTCTATTATTTCAAATATTACGTAGCCTCGGATACGACCACTTCTTTCGGTCATCTGTCACTGACTACTCTTTTTTTCGTTCTCGGTCAGGCAGCCAATATCGCGGGCATTCTTCTGGTAACCCCTATCTCTAATCGCATCGGTAAAAAGAAAACTTATTTATATGCTATGCTCCTGGCAACTGTCCTGAGTATCGCATTTTATTTTGCCGGTAAACAAGATATCTTTCTGATCATGACATTACAAGTTCTTATCAGTATGTGTGCCGGAAGTATTTTTCCTCTATTATGGAGTATGTATGCTGACATTACGGACTATTCGGAAATACGTACCGGCCGACGGGCAACCGGACTAATATTTTCCTCCTCTTCTATGTCCCAAAAATTCGGATGGACACTGGGAGGGGCAGTTACAGGCTGGCTATTAGCTGCCTTCGGCTTCCAGGCAAACGTAGCACAAAATACAGAAGTCCTTACGGGCCTGAAATTAATGCTTAGTTTCCTGCCAGCTGTCGGGACCCTCTGCTCTGTTATCTTTATTTTCTTTTATCCTTTAAATGAAGAAAAAATGAAACAAATTGAACAACAATTGTCCGAACAACGTCAAAAAAAAGCATAAGACCGATAAATACTGAAAATTTTATGTTTTCAATTCAGGATACGAGAGGTGGATTTATTAAAAAACTTCACTGATTAAAGAACTTCAGAAGCCGAAAGGATGATCAGATTCTCCAGTTTCTTTAATCAGCGAAGCCTGAATAAGCGTCAGAAGGAGATTTTCCGTTATAAACCGAAAAATAATATTTCAGGAAACCCCTTTTTAGGGTCATTCTATTTCCAATAACATCCACTTATCATACAAAACACCCTCCAAAACATTCTGCATACAAAGATTCCAACTGATAAATCCTACAAATTTGCCATTTTTATCGACATGGTTCTGATCCGGCGCCAAGGGAGCCCCCGTCTCGGCATGATAATTCTCATGCATGGTTCCATATTTCCGGATATCCTCTGTCAATAATTTACCTAAAGTTCCTCCTAACCAGGCAATTTCATTTTCAAATCCGTAGTGTTTTAATCCAATTGAGTAAATGTAATTGGCAATCGGCCAAACCGGTCCCTGCCAGTTAGAAAAAGGAACAATGATGTTTTTATTATTATAATCGCAATCCTTTTTCGACAGACTCCTGAAACCATAGGGCGATTTCATCTCTTCCGGATTTAATAAATGCTTCTCAATCATCACTTTCCCTTTCTCTTCAGGAGCCATTTTATACATTAAGGGCACAAAAGAAGAATAACTGATTCGCTTATACTGATCTCCCGTAACACGATCTACATTGTAGTATACCTGATCCTCTTCGTTCCAAAGCCACTTGTTTACACT
Source organism: uncultured Odoribacter sp. (assembly GCF_937966165.1). NCBI lineage: Bacteria > Pseudomonadati > Bacteroidota > Bacteroidia > Bacteroidales > Odoribacteraceae > Odoribacter > uncultured Odoribacter sp. Next base: position 53,999 of record NZ_CALCLB010000016.1, on the reverse strand, counting down.
TGCCTTTAAATCATCCGCCTCCTTTTTATAATAAGCTGCATCCTCTGTTTTACCCAATTTCGCTGCGATTACCGACATAGCCCTCAATTCTCCGTATTGAAAAGCACAGGCATCTGCACAATCATACGAACGCGTATCCTCTTTAAAATAATTCATAGCCGGATTATTATCCGCCCCGCTCTGCATGGCAATTTCCCAATAGTATAACCCCCGGAGAGAATCCAATTGCGTCTCTTTCCGGTATTTAAAAATCCGGCCCAAACGTTCATAATACGGTTCAATCCATTCGAAATTGTCAACGTAACGGGAATACTGATAAGCCCCCTGTGCTAAAAAAGGCTTCATCGCAAATTTCCCGAAAATTTTACGCTGTCCCTCTTTCGTCATCCCACCGGCGACATACCCTTCCTCATCTATTCCTTCCAAATAAGTCATAGCCCAATATTTCATGTATTCCGGTTTGTCCTGACTGATAAAATGATTCGCCATAAAAAAAGCATCCCAATCCCACAATTGAGAATAAAATCCGGCCGGAATTAAATACGGATATTTTAAATAACCTGCAGGTTCCCGGATAACTTGAAGACGCAATGAATCATACTGAGCAGACAATTCCTGATAAATTAACTCTAACTTTTTCCGCTCCTCAGTATTATCTTCCTTCGCTTCCTTTGTCTCTTTACATCCAAAACTTCCTATCACTAATAGGATAATACCTGCAAATTTTAATTCACGTTTCATAAGTTTAACTGTTTGTTTTATACACCACATTGATTTAAGAAAATATTAACGGTTTAAAAATATTAATAATTACTCGTTTTTAAAAATTATTCTATACATAAATGAATATTTATCCAAAATTTATAATTCTTCATAATTTTACCTTTACATTAGCATCAGCATATCTAAAGTTGATTTTTAAGCCAGTTAAGAAGTAAGTTCTTTTAAAAGATTTCTATAAAATGAATATTTATTCAAAAACAGAAAGTTCTGTTTTTGAATAAATATCCCTTCATCCGCTTCGGAATAAAAAGCAATAAAATTCATTCCGATATGCTGATCCACAGTTTTTCATCAGATAAATCTGTCATAAAATCTGCTTCTCTTTAATTTTTATTCATTTCTTTATCAGAACGGCCTTTAATTAATCCCTCAATAAAAGTATACATTGGTAATAATTTTATTAGGTTTGTAGCCTGAAATTTTGACTGAATTTCATAAAAACGGGAAAACCTATTCCCTCTGAATTAAAAAACAACTAATTGTATTATTTTATGAAAACAAAGATTTTATTTGAAACGCTCCTTTTGTCTCTCTCTTTATTTTGTATCCCCTCTTGCAGTGATGATACAAAAAACGATGAAATGAAAATTCCGGAAAATATCGACAAAGCTTTTTCCAATAAATATTCTTCTGCACAACCCCGGACCTGGAGCAGATACGGTACTTATTATATTGCTACCTTTACAGATGCCGGCAATTTCCATGAAACCGCCTGGTTTGATTCAAACGGTATATGGCAAATGTCAAAAACAGATCTGCCTAAAACACAAACATTACCCTCTGCTGTCGAATATGCTTTTAGCAATTCAGAATACGCTGGTCAGAAAATAACAGCAATAACCCGGATAGAACGTTTGATGATGGAGGGAACTCTTTACCGGATTAGCGTAGCCAAAGGGGAAATAAAACAGGATATATATATACAGGAAAATGGAACACTGCTCCAGTCTTTATATGGAAACCAAAACCAATTCTGGTTGATCGAAGTACCCCAGGAAATTAATCAGTATATGACTGATAATTATAAAGGAATCCCTATTCTTGGTATTTTGCTAAATGATAACGGGAAAATTGAATTATATGTTTTGCATGACAGTTATTTAAAAAGAATTATACTCGATTGGGACGCCTATTGGTTATCTACTTCCCGGCCTTTAGATGATACAGAACAATTACCAAACTGGGTCATGAATTATATTTCCGGACATTATGCAGGATATACTATTATAGAACGGAGATATGAAGAATCAAGCCACGGAAATTATTATTGTATCAGGCTGAAAACAAGCGATGACGATACAATCTTATCCCTTAGAGACGATTTGAAGGAATAAAATAAAGGTCTTCAATAGCACCCAAAGAAGAGGGACCGACAGTCCCCGGTTATTTAAAAAGGCTTTATCATTTGCATTTCTATGATAAAGCCTTTTTGTTTGTGGTAAATAGTTTGTTAGTTTTACTTCAGTAAAGGTATAAACAGTATAAACCGCTTACTGCCTGCTCTTTATTCCCTAAAAGAAAAACCGCCTGAATAATTTCAAGCGGTCTCTAAGGGTAGAAGATCGGGCTCGAACCGACGACCTTCGGAACCACAATCCGACGCTCTAACCGACTGAGCTACATCTACCATTTTGCTTTCGCGCTGCAAATATAGGGAGTATTTCTCTTTTTACAAACTTTTTTTAAAAAAATCGGAGCCAGATTCTGATTACAAAACCCTTTTTTAAGTTTCAAAGGAATAAAAACAGCCTTTACAGAGAGAAACAGAAAGGAAACAGGGATTTTTTACAGCGAATTTTCGTATTCTTTACCTGCTCCGTTTAAATCCGAAAGATGAGAGCAGAAATAACAATAATTCAGGGAAAAATTACACAAAAGGGCACGTCCCTAATGTGTAATAAGACGACCGGCTTCGTATTCCCGGGCAGCATATTCCAATTCTGCATACCATTCTTCCCCGTATTTTAAGATCAAAGCTTCCCTGAGGAAACGGTACAGCGGAATTCCTTGCTTTTCTCCTTTCACACGGGCTTCCCGGCAAACACTCCATTTATGATAGTTCAAGGCTTCAAACCCGACATATTTAGCAATTCGTATGGGATATAAATGACAAGAAACCGGTTTCCGAAAGTTACTTTTCCCTTCAGCCCAGGCCTTTTCAATAGCACACCAGCAACATCCATTTTCTTCGATGGCAAAAGCACATTCCCGCCCATTTATCAAAGGCGTCGTCCATTCATTATCACAATCTTTCACGGCCCATCCTTGTTTCTCCACAGCCATTATCCCTTCCGGTTTCATAAAAACCTTTATTCCCTCATAATTCTCTTTTATACTTCTTATTTCTTTTTTGTCCAGAGGCGCTCCGTAATCTCCCTCAATACAACAGATGCCTTTGCAGTGACTCAAATCACAACAAAATTTTTTTTCGAAAATATCAAAACTGACCAAAACATTCCCAATCTGTACCATATAGTCCGACTCAACTCAATCAACCATATTTTAACAAAAACAAACAGCGGCACTTTCAACAACCGCTGTTTTTCATTAGCTCTCCGGCTTATGTCCTCCGGCAAAATTTCACTCGATAAGCGTTTTCCCGCTCATCTCTGCCGGCTGAGGTATTTCCATAATCTGTAAAATAGTAGGAGCTACGTCTGCCAGCACTCCGTCTCTCAATTTTTTTCCTTTTTCGGTTGTCACCCAAATGCAAGGTACCGGATTTAAGGAATGTGCCGTATTCGGTGTCCCGTCTTCATTTACAGCATGGTCTGCATTTCCGTGGTCCGCAATGATCAATACATCATATCCGTTGGCCTCAGCAGCCGTAACAACTTTATTTACACAGGCATCTACCGTTTCCACGGCTTTTTGTATGGCTTTGTAAACTCCTGTATGGCCTACCATATCTCCATTAGCAAAATTCAGACAGACAAAATCTGCCGATTTCAGATTCAATTGTTCAACCAATCTCTCAGCTACCTCCGGAGCCGACATTTCCGGCTGTAAATCATAGGTCGCTACCTTCGGAGAGGGAACTAAAATCCGGTTTTCTCCTTCAAACTGAGCTTCCCTTCCTCCATTAAAAAAGAAGGTGACATGAGCGTACTTTTCCGTTTCCGCAATACGTAATTGTTTCATCCCGGCCTTGCTCACGACTTCTCCCAAAGTATTCTCTACATTTTCCTTGTTGAATAAAATATGCAGCCCTTCAAATTTTGCATCATAAGGGGTCATACAGCAATAATACAAAGGCATAGTTTTCATACCGAATTCCGGCATGTCTTTTTGAGTCAAGGCTATCGTCAATTCTTTCGCCCGGTCATTCCGATAATTGAAAAAAACGACCATATCGCCCGGCTGAATAAGCCCCACAGGCCTCCCATCACTGGTTACATGTACAATCGGTTTGATAAATTCATCTGTAATACCTTCCTGATAAGATTTTTTTATAGCCGTTTCTACGTGCTGAGTTTCAAAACCGGTTCCATATACCAACAGGTCATATGCCTCCCGTATCCGCTCCCAGCGATTATCCCGGTCCATAGCATAATACCGGCCGATTACAGACGCAATACGACCGGCAGAATGAGACATATATTCTTTTAAATCCTGAATGAAACCAAGTCCACTGTGCGGGTCCGTATCCCGCCCATCCATAAAACAATGGACAAAAGTTTTCGCAATACCATATTCTTTAGCAATATCGCATAATTTTTTAACATGCTCCAAAGAACTGTGTACTCCTCCGTCAGATACCAACCCCATAAAATGTACCTGCTTATGATTATCACGCGCATAAGTAAAAGCTTTTACAATTTCCGGATTCTGCATAATAGAATTATCCTGACAAGCTTTGTTGATACGTACCAAGTCCTGGAGTACAACTCTTCCGGCCCCGATGTTCAAATGCCCAACCTCTGAATTTCCCATTTGTCCATCCGGTAAACCGACATTTTCCCCACTGGTGTATAATTTCGCATGCGGATATTTTTCTATCAAAGAATTAATAAACGGAGTCGGAGTACTGTAAATTGCATTGGATGCATCCGGTTTACCAATACCCCAACCATCCAATATCATTAATAATGCTTTTTTCATGTCTTATTTTTTATTTTTTCTATTCTACAATTTCTACATCTTCTCTGCTCTTTAAATCGATGAAACAACAATTAAAAGTATAAATGTGTAAGCGTTCAAATGTGTAAATGTCCCACTGTTTTCCTCTACAATTAAATACGTCTTCTTGAAACCGGCACACGAAAGGGCAATCCCGGGCCCTGTTTTAAACCAGGATCCAACGCTTGTCAATCTCTGAATACCCCTACGAGCAGAAATCAGGCATCCTTTATCACCGGACATTCACATTTACGATTTACTTTCCACCTAAAGATTTACAAAGTTAATGGAATATCCCGATTTCTCCTTCGGGGAAATAATAGATTCTTCACTTTTTTACGAAAACGTTTGCCTGTTATCTTTATTCTTTCTTAAAATTTTAAAGTCAGAACAAAAATTTATCGAATTTCGATAAATAAATATTGTTTTTTTTAAACTTTACTTTATATTTGTGTCACGAAAGATAAGAAACAATTGAAAGTTATGACATCAAAACGAAAAATAATATTCCGTTTGAATATATTATATGCCATTTTTTTGGGATTAATTATTACGTTTCTCGTCACAAACATTAACAGCAATGATTTTAAAAAAGGTACGGAAGATAAAAATTCTCTTTTGAATACTTATTATAATATTCCGGTCGTTCCCCTCCCTTCTGAATACGACATTCCGATTCAATATAATGCAGACAGCACTTTAAAAATAACAGCCCAGATAACAGCTGCTAACATAAAAATAAATAAGTCTGAAATTTCTTCGCAAAAGATACAAGTCTGGTCTATTATTCTCCAACTTTTCAGTGGCACTTGTTACATTGCCATTTGTACTATTCTGTTCGTCGTACTTTTTTCTTTACGCAACAGCCTCCGGCACGACAATTTGTTTAACAGGGATAATATCAAACTGATCCGTGCGATCGGCATTTTACTCATCGCTTCCTCTTTGCTCTGTAATTTAGCTTATTATCTGGAGGCTCAATCGCTCTCCGACTTATTGAAAGGAACTTCGCTTTTAACATCTGTCGATATATATGAATTCGGTGATCTTTTTGCCGGTATTCTGATACTGGTAATCGCAGAAATATTTGCAATTGGATATGATTTGTCGGAAGAACAAAAATTAACAATATAAATTATGGCTATTGTAGTAAATATAGATGTGATGATGGCACGCCGTAAAATGTCTCTGAATGAACTCTCTGAAAAAGTAAATATTACGCCGGCAAATCTCTCTATTTTGAAAAATGGGAAAGCAAAAGCCATCCGATTTTCAACCCTGGAAGCGATATGTCGCGTATTACATTGTCAACCGGGTGATATTTTAGAATATGTCCCGGAAGAAAAAGAAATAAATTAACTGATAATTTTTATATAAACTTTAATAATGAGATTATGAAAAAATTTTTAATTCTTATCGCGTTATGCTTGCCTTTTTTAGTACAAGCACAATCCGGAAAAATCGACTTTGTCGAATACAAGTTAGATAACGGATTGCACGTTATTTTACAAGAGGACCACACGACTCCCAATATCGTGATTTCCCTGATGTATCATGTCGGTTCAAAAAATGAAGATCCGAACCTGACAGGATTTGCACATTTCTTTGAACACCTGATGTTTGAGGGTACTGAAAACATCAAAAGGCATGAATATGACAAGTATGTAATGAATGCCGGAGGAAATTTAAATGCCAATACTTTTTTCGACAGAACTTATTACTATGAGCTTCTTCCCTCCAATGAACTTGCTTTGGGATTATGGCTGGAGTCAGAGAGACTTCTACACCCCAATATCGAAGCTATCGGTATTAAAACGCAAAAAGATGTCGTCTGCCAGGAAATGGGACAGAGCCGCGACAATCAGCCTTACGGCCGCTTGCTAACAGAAACCTTGAAAAGAGCTTATAAAGTACACCCTTACCAACACGATGTATTGGGCTCGGAAGAACACATCCGGAACGCTTCAGATCAGGATTTTATCGATTTTCATAAAAAATTCTATATTCCGAATAATGCCGTTCTGACGATCGTCGGAGATTTTAACATGGCAGAGGCTAAAAAACTGATACACGATTATTTCAACGATATCCCTGCAGGTGCTCCAGTGATACAACCACCTATGAACGAACCGGTTCAAACAGCGGAAGTAAGAGATACGGCATACGACAATATTCAGATTCCGGCCATCATTATGGCTTACCATATTCCTGAAATGAAATCCGACGATTTTTACGCTGTTTCAATGCTGAACACATTGTTGTCGGAAGGAGAAAGTTCCCGTTTATATTCTACGATCGTAAACGATGAACAACTGGCAATGGAATTGGCTTCCACCCCTCTTCCTCTGGAACATCCGGGATTGTCCGTCATATTAGCTTTACCGAATATGGGGGTTGATTTACAAAAACTCGAAAAAGCCATAGACGTAGAAGTGGAAAAGGTGAAAAAAGAACCGATTTCCGATAAAGAATTCCAAAAACTGAAAAATCAGATTGAAAATGAATTAGTCAGCAGTAATTCTACCATCGCCAGCCGGGCAGAAAATCTGGCTACAGCCTATACGTATTATAACAATACCAATCAGGTAAATGAAGAACTAGGAAAATATATGGCTGTCACCAAAGAAGACTTGCAAAAAGCAGCTCAAAAATATTTTACCAAAGAAAACCGGGTTGTATTATACTATTTACCAAACAAAAAATAAACTTTCTGAGTTATCCGAAAGAATAGAAAAGAGTTGGAATTAAAATATTGAAAATTAGAATAAGATGAAAAAATATGTTTTTTTACTGATTGCCATTTGTTTTTCTTTGTCAATCACTGCACAGGTTGACCGGAGTAAAGCTCCGGAATCCGGCCCCGCGCCCCGCGTTCATATCGGAGAATATAAAAGTTTTACTTTAAACAACGGCTTGAAAGTACTCGTTGTAGAAAATAATAAAATACCCAAGGTCAATTTCAGCCTGAATATTGTCCGGGATAAAATTCTGGAAAAAGATAAAGCCGGATATTTGAATATTGCCGGAGAATTATGGGGAAAAGGGACAGAAAAAAGAAACCCGAAACAACTAAGCGAAGAAGTAGACTTCATTGGAGCCAACTTATATACATCTTCTGAATATGTAGGAATCGCCGGTTTAGCTAAATATAAAGACCAGATGATGGAAATTCTTTCCGATGTAGTGTTACACCCGACTTTTCCAAAGGAAGAATTCGACAAGCTCATCCTGCGCACCCAGACAGGGCTTAAAACCAGTGAAGTAAGTCCACAAGCCATCATGAGTAATATCTATAATAAGACATTATTCGGAGATTCACATCCTTACGGAGACGTCATTACCCCGGCCACAATCAGTAATGTAACGATAGAGGATTGCCAAAATTATTATCAAAATTACATACATCCCAATCATGCTGTTTTAGTGATTGTAGGGGATATTACCCTCAATGAAGCCAAAAAACTGACTGAAAAATACCTGGGAAACTGGAAAGCAGGACAATCTCCGGCCCATACTTATGAAGTTCCCAAACAACCTCAAGGGCGGCAGGTAATTTTCTCGAATAAAGATGCTGCAACCCAAGCCAGTATCCAGGTAGCTTATCCGATCAATTTCAAAGTAAACAGTCCGGACGCTATAGCAGCTCAGGTGATGAACCAGATTTTAGGAGGCGGTGGTTTCCAAGCTAAATTATTCAAGAACCTGAGAGAAACAAAAGGGTATACTTACGGAGCTTATTCTTCTTTAAGTAAGAGTGAACTTCCCGGTTCAGGAGCCTTTTCTGCTTCAGCAGAAGTCAAGTCCAATATAGCCGACAGTGCTCTTATCGAAGTATTCAAAGAAATGCAGAATATGGTAATGGCCAATTATTCCCAGGAAGATCTGGAAAGGGTAAAGAAGACAATGGCCGGCTCTTTTTCCAGAAGTCTGGAATCTCCTTCTACAATCGCCAATTTTGCTTATAATATCGAAAGGTTCGGATTACCCAAAGATTATTATACCACTTATCTGGAAAAACTGGATAAGGTTACAAAAGAAGACGTCAATGCAGCCGTGAAAAAATATATCCATCCGGACAACGCCTATATCCTGGTTGTAAATGACCGTGGAGAAAAGAAAAAATTGGAAAAATTAGCAACAAACGGTACGGTTACGGAACTGGACAATTATGGGGAACCCTTAACTGTAAGTAATAACGTTGCCCCGAATATTACTCCAGAAAAGGTGATAGACGCTTATCTGAAAGCAATCGGAGGAGCCGAAAAAATAAAAGGGATCAAAGATATGAGCCTGACTTCCGAAATGAATATACAAGGTATGAAGCTGATAACCAGCCAAAAATATCTTTTAAACGGGGCAAAACCTTTATACCTGATGGAAATGTCTATGAACGGAGCAACCATGCAAAAAATCGTATTTGATGGTACAAAGGCAATCATCAGCGGAGCCGGAGGTAACCAAACTCTGGAAGGCGAAAAAGTAGCTGAATTGAAAGCCCAAACTTATCCGGTGCTGGAAGCCGAATATGCTCAATTAGGCTATCATCCCACTTTAGAAGGAGTTGAAAAAGTAAACGGCAGAGATGCTTATAAATTAAAAACAACCTTAGGGAAAGCAGTTACTTACTCTTTTTACGACGTAGAAAACGGTCTAAAAGTGAAAGCTGTAGGCAGTCAGGACGGTATGACCCAGGAAGTACTTTTCGAAGATTACCAACCGACAGAATACGGAATTTTAATGCCTCTTGTCTCCAAAACCAGTATGCAAGGCATGCCTATCGAGGTAAAAACAACTGACATTAAAATCAATTCCGGGTTAAAAGCCGGAGATTTCCAATAGTACAGTTTAAAACGCATTAAAATGTTCCATTTGGATGAATAGAATATACTGCCTTCGCAAGCAGATGAATGCTGTGCTGATCTGTCCCTCGCACGGCTCCTTACTCATCCAAATGGAACATTTACTATAATCAGAATTGTATCCTTTTCCCAGCCCTCTCCTTTTCTACGCCAAGCGGGCATTTTATTTTAACAATGTAACCTGCATTCCCTGACGGGAAGTCAAGGTTTTTAAATCTGCCCCTGTTATCAAAGCTACCCCTGATATTTTTTTTCTTCCCGTCCGGTATATTTCCTCAATAAGCGGTAACAAAGGTTCTCCTGCTCTATAGCTCAGCTTGTTCTCGCACACCCATCCGGCAACCAATAAACCGCCATAAAACTCCAGGCCTTGTATTTCACGGATAGTTCCTCCGGTATCTACTACTTCTTTTACATCGTTATGATCCAAAACGACATAACCATTTTTTATAAGGGGATAACCGGGAAAAAAAAGATAATTAGCGGCTATTTTCCTCATTTCTTTTTCTTTGGCTGTTTTTCTGTTTTTTCCTGCTCGCTGATTGAAACAGCTTTCTGCTCTGTTTCCACAATAACTGTCTGCTCTGTCGTCAATTCCACATCCCGCCTGAACTCTGCAGCTCTCTCTTCCATAATCGCCTGTTCGGGACGCACAGCCGTTTTAGACAGTCGCTCTTCTGTTTTTGAAGAAATATAAGGCCGGTACAAAGTTGTCCCCCAAATCCTGCCTTTACGGAAATTTTGCTTCTTCGACTGATCCGTATTTACCATTTTTACGACTAAATGCTTATAGGCCGAATCGACATATTGCGACCAATTATAGAGATGTTGCAATGTATCGGATAATACCTTCACCTCCCGTACATGCAAAGTATCTTTCTCATCCGGAGTAAGGAAAAAAGCCGTAATACGATTATTTTTCCCTTTATCCAGGGTGTCAAATTTAATAGTTGTCGAAAACCGGTATAAACCAGACGTAATGCTATCGACCCTCACAGTAATCATTGGAGTTGCCGTATCCAAAAGAATGGTGTCCGTCCGGGGAAAATAATTGACGGAATCCCTCGATCTCAATTCGTTTAAAATCCGGTTTTTATCGGTAAGACGCTTATTTAAACTATCGATAACGACATCATATAGTTTTGAAAAAAGAGCTGTCTGAGCCGAATAATACCGCATACAAGAATCAAACTCTGCCCGGTCTATCCCGTATTTCCGGAAAACAGAATTATAATAGGCATAATTCCTTTTCTCATTACCCGCAGTATAACTTTTGGACTGAGCAAGTGTCCCGTCTGCCACATGCATATCAACTAATAAAGCAACAAATTGCTGTTGGTCCAACGGAACTTTTTTTTGGGTGCAAGCCATAAAGCTCAGCAATATACTTACCCATATACAGGCTTCTCCCGGGTTGAATATCCTTTTCATTACAAATAATTCTTTAGCTTTCTGTATAATTTAGAAGAAAAAATAAAATCATTCAGATTTTTGTTATCCGTATTGGCGATCTCCTCCTTGGTACCTTCCCATTCTTTCCGGCCTTCATGTATAAACACGATTTTTTCCCCTATTTCAAATACGGAATTCATGTCGTGTGTATTGACAATAGTCGTCATATCATACTCATGCGTAATTTCCTGAATCAAATTGTCAATAACAATGGCCGTCAGAGGGTCCAGACCGGAATTCGGCTCATCGCAGAACAGGTATTTAGGCTCCAAAACAATTGCCCGTGCAATGGCAACCCTTTTTTTCATCCCTCCGCTGATTTCCGCCGGATATAAGTCATCAGCATCGGTAAGATTTACGCGGCGTAAACAAAATAAAGCTCTTTCCCTTTTTTCTTTTTCCGAGAAATTGGTAAAAAGATTGAGCGGGAATTTTACATTTTCCAATACGGTTAAGGAATCGAATAAAGCTCCTCCTTGAAATACTACTCCGATTTCTTCCCTGAGCGATTTAATCTGACGGGAAGTCATTACAGTAATATCCCGGTCCCCATAGAATATTTTTCCCTTATTAATTGTATGTAAACCGATCAAAGATTTCAACAATACAGTTTTTCCGGATCCACTTTTGCCAATAATTAAATTCACTTTTTTGGATTCAAATACGACATTTATATCCGACAATACCGTTTTATTATCAAATGATTTATATAAGCCTTCTACCCGGATCATTACAATAAAATTTGGGTTAATATCAAATTGGCTGTCAGAATAGCGATGCTGCTATCGACAACTGCTTTCGTACCAGCTTTCCCGACCTCCAAGGCTCCTCCTTGTACATTATATCCATAAAAAGCCGGTATGGAAGTAAAAATAAAAGCAAAGAAAAGAGTCTTGATAATGGAATAAGTCACATAATACGGATTGAAAGAAAAGTGCAACCCGTATATAAAATCCTCAAAATTAACGACTCCGCTCAGCAAACCCGATAAAAGTCCGCCAATGATTCCGATAAAAACACTGAATATATACAAAATCGGATTAATAATAAAAGAAGCTATAATTTTAGGTCCCACCAAATAAGAAACAGAATTTACTCCCATTGTTTCCAAAGCTTCTATCTGTTCCGTAATCTTCATGCTTCCGATTTCAGATGCAATATTACTTCCGATTTTCCCGGCCAATATCAAACTGACTATTGTAGAGGAAAATTCCAGTAAAAGAGTTTCCCGGGTCAGATAACCGATGAGATAACGGGGAAGCAAAGGATTGGCCATGTTATAGGCCGTTTGTAAGGTTAAAACTGCCCCGATAAAAAAAGAAATAATAACTACCAACACGATAGAATTCAATCCTAATTTTCCAAATTCATTCACCAGTTCTTTTACATAAACACTCCTCTTTTCCGGCTTAGAAAAAGCTTTACGTACAAATAAAATATAGGAACCCAGCCTGTATAAAAATCTCATGAGGTACTGTATTACTATTTTTACAACAGGTGCAGCCAAAAAGCAGCAAATATTGTAACAACGGTTATTTCCGTTCAAAGTTATACGAAATAATCGTTCCTTACGGAAATTTAATACAAAAAAAATAATAATTAGGAGATTTATTATTATATTCGACAACAAGAAGGAAAGAAAAAAGCAAATACCCACCTTCTGTTTCTTTGCTGACAGTGAAAACTTTATCGCTTGAATAAGGGATGGCCGATTGCCGGAATTTCCGAAATAGAAGTTTAACCGCTAAAAGAATGAAAAAAATCATCCTATCAAAAAATCATTTTTTCACTGTTTTTATAAACTTTATATATTTCATAACGTAATGGAATAAGTCGAAAGAAATATACGAATGTATAACTTTCAAGTGGCAGAACATAAGTAATTATCCAAATCTGTTATTATAATGAGTTCAAATTCATATTGTGTCATTATGGCCGGTGGTATCGGAAACCGCTTTTGGCCTGTAAGTAATACCAACTGTCCCAAACAATTTTCAGATATACTACATCTTGGTAAGAGCTTTATCCGGCAAACCTATGAACGGATTCACCGCATATTTGATAACGATCATATTTTTATTGTGACAGGTACTGAATATGAAAACATTACTCACGAACAAATTCCGGAATTACCTTTAAAAAATATTTTAAAAGAGCCTTTACGGCGGAATACGGCCACTTGTATTACTTATGCTGCCGCTAAAATTCAAAGTATTGTCTCTGACGCAACGATGGTGGTGATTCCTTCCGATCATTTTATCACGAATGATGAAGCCTATCTCAATGATCTCCAAAACGGCATCGGTTTTGTACAGCGTTCGGGAGGTCTCCTTACGATTGGAATAGAACCTTCCCGGGCTGAAACCCAATACGGTTATATACAAATTAAAAACCAGGATAAAAATGAAAGGATTTCCGCTGTAAAAACGTTTACTGAGAAACCGGATATGGACTTAGCTGTCAAATTCTATGAATCGGGTGAATTCTTATGGAATGCCGGTATTTTCATCTGGAAAGTAAACGATATCTTACAGGAAATAAAAAAGCACATTTATGATTTATATACGCTCTTTGAAAAAATTCCGGCTTTTAATACTCCACAGGAACAGGAATACATAAACAACATATACGGAGAATGCCCTAATCTTTCTATTGATGTGGGGATTATGGAAAAATCCACACATGTCTATGTATTAAAAGGCCAGTTCGGCTGGTCGGACGTCGGTACGTGGCACGCCTTCCATGCTCTCAGTTCAAAGGATGAAAACAACAATTCCGCTAATTCCCAAAAAGTATTGTTCCGTAATTCCCGGAATTGTATTGTCAATGTTCCCCGCCGAAAAAAAGTAATCGTTCACGGTGCAGAAGATTTGATTATCGCAGAGAATAAAAATTATCTCATGATCTGTCACATCAAAGACGAAGACCATATCAAACACTTTGAAAAACAATTGAAATACAAAAAATAAGCCGGGAAAATAAAACAGGAAGTTATGTATTGAATAAAAAAAGGTCTTCCAACCTGATAAATGACAGATTCCGAGTTCTTGACGAATGTACTCCCGGGCCTGATGAAAACAAATCAGCCAGAAATATTTATTCCTTTTATCAGCAACAGGTGAATTTGTTTCCGTTTGAAAGCTGCCGGTGACCCAAAATGAAACGCCTGAATAGTTGAATCTTTTTACTTGTTCAACATTTGCGTAAACTCATTGAAGAATGACTTTGATCTCTTCGATCCGGGCATTTTTAACATTTAAAACTTCAAATACAATATCATCGATCGCTATCTTTTCACCTTCTGCCGGAATGCTTTCATTAAAATACAAAACATAGCCTGCAAGGGTTTCGTATTCTTCATTTTCCGGTAAATTCAAACCATATTTTTCATTCAGATAATCCACTTCCAGACGGCCTGAGAAAATATATTCATGATCAGAAAGGACCTCTTCTTTCAGACTGGGGTGATCATGTTCATCTTCGATTTCCCCGAATATTTCTTCCATAATATCCTCTATGGTAACAATACCCGCAGTGATGCCGAATTCATCTACCACTACGGCAATACTACGCTGTTGTTTTATAAATAAATTCAACAGATGAGAAGCGGACATCGTCTCCGGCACGATAATCACCCCACTCAATGCCTGTCCGATATTGACCGGATTTTTAAAGAGAGAAGAGGAATGTACGTAACCGATAATATTATCTATATTTTCTTTATAGATGAGAATACGGGACAAACCTGTTTCCACAAACAAATCCGTCAGTTCTTTCATATCCGCATCGATGGGGAGTCCGATCAAATCGGTACGGGGAACAATGCATTCCCTCAATTTTATTTCAGAAAAATCGAGGGCATTCCGGAAAAGCTTTATCTCATGTATTTCTTCTTTTTTCTCATCCGAAACTTCTCCTTCCTCTATCAGATTATTGAGATCTACTTTTCCAAAAGCTTTATTGGGCTCTTTTTGCTCCATTTTTCTGCCCGTTACAATCCGTAACACAACCCCGCCGAACCACACGGAAAAATAAGTAATGGGAAAAAATAAAAGATAAAACAAAAAAACAGGCACGGCAAACACCCGTAAAAAAGCATTCGGACGCAAACGGAACAAAGTTTTCGGTAAAAATTCCGCAAAAAACAGGATAATCAAAGTAGTAATCAACGTTTCTACCAACATTTTCATCCCCAAAGAAAGATGAAGAAAATCCAGATACCCGGATAAATAATCTTTCATGAAAATACCGTAGATAACCATTACCACATTATTTCCCACCAGCATAGTCGTAATGTACATACCGGAATTGGAAATAAAAAGGTCAATTAAAGTCTGAGAGATACTTTTGTCCGTTTTATCAATTTCAATCCTCAATTTGTTGGACGCGACAAAGGCAATCTCCATACCTGAAAAAAAAGCAGATAACAAGAGACAAATTAATATGACCGTAAATGCTGACATCAGTTATTAGGCTTCATTTCAAATTGAACTTCGCCATCGGTAATATTTTTAAAAACAGGATTCTTCAGATTTTGATCCGACTCAAATCCCCCGCTGCTTTCCAATATATTATTGCCATCAATCAAGCGGCTGTAGCGGTCCGAATAAATCCATTCTTTTTCCATATCCCAATACAACAATTCTGTCTCCAGCCTTTTTCCTTCTGCATTCATAACGACTACCTGATTCCGAACTTCCCAAAGTTTTTCTTTGATCAGATTCTTGGCATATTTGGATTTTACCTCTCCGACCACTTTCCCGTCTTTATCATAAGAGATCACATGAATACCCTGGGGGAATTCATCGTATTCCTCTTCTGCAGTATGGATTTTATTGTAGAGAGGAGTATAAGCTTTATATTTAATCCGGGCAGAATCGGAATAAATCATTTCCATATTTTCTCCGGACATTTCCGGTAAAGATTTCCGGTCGGTAAGAGCATTTACCTTTTTAATATCATTTTTACAAGACAAAAGCATTATTGTCCCCAACAGAACAATAATGCTTTTATAAGAAATTATCCGTGAGAGAATCCTCATATTCAGCCTTTATCTAAACCTTGCTGTAGTCGTCTCGCTGATCCAATCTCCGATTTTTACAGGGGTCCCTGAAGTCACACTTCTGAAAAAAGCTTCATCTTTACTGGGGAAATGAGGCGAATAAGCATTAATCAATTTATTGGCTTCCTCGGTTACTGACGGGTCAACTTGTTTTGCTTTGACAAATTTATCTACAGCTGCCCAGAACACAGAAGCATGGTCGAAATCATCTTCTCCGTAATTTCTGCTATAAGCTGCATAGGCATTTCCGATAATGATATAAGCAGCACCTAAATTCGGATTTAATTTTATCGCCTCCACCGCATTTTTCTTCGCCTCAATCAATTGTTTCTTGGAAAGGCTGATTTGAGCTAATCTCAGGTAGTAATCTGCTTTATCTGTGTTGTTATCACTTTTTTCAATAGCCTCTTTTAAATAACTTTCAGTCTTGTCGTATTCCTGTCTTTTCAAAAACATAATCGCCAGGTTGTAAGCTGCAACAGCTGTCGGTTCCTGCTTGTACAAATTCTCAGCTACTTTTGCAAATAAAGGCAGATCTGTACATTCACTTCTTCTCAATAAATTGGACACCTCTTTTAAAACTTCCAAATTTTCCGGATCTTTTTCAAACTTCGGTCCTAAGAAAGTGGCCAAAGTTTCACAATCAGCCACTCCTGCATTAAAGAACAAGGCGTCAATAGTATTTTTTATATCTACATATGCATCCGTATTCTTACCATTCAACTTCCCTTTTTCTGCATAATCCGAAAACTCCAGATACAGATTTACATAATCGTCTTTCGATAATTCTCCTTTCTTCAGCAGGTCGTCTGCCACGGCAAAAGTTACTTTCACCGTCAGCGGATGCGTTTTAGCTCCTTCCAGTTCATACGATTTATATAAATAACCATAAGCTTCCTTGACGGCAGCAGGGTCGTTATTCTTCAAACGATACAGATTAAATCCTTTTTTACCCAAAGTATAACCTTCTCCGAAGCGGGAATGATCTCCAAAATATTTAATCCATTGATCATAAACCATCATCAGCGTATCAATATATGCCGGATTTTTTGTCTGCGCATACATATTCATCATAATATCTTCTCCCCTAACATAAGTGTTCAACTGAAACCGGGGTGCATTATTGAATACATATCTCCAGGAAGGCAATGCATCCTTATAATTCTTCTGTTTTACAAACTCACTGTAAATAGAGGCCTGTTCAATCGTTTTCGCACTATCGATCCCGTATTTCGAATCCAGTGTCTGAGCATTAACAACCCCTGTAAATAAACAAATACCAAACGCTAAGACAAAAAACTTCTTCATAATTATTTTTTTTATTGTATCTGAATCTTTGTGTAAAAAATCTATTCCGTTTTGCGTGCAAAAATAGGACTATTTTTTTAAAAACCACAGCATTGCACTATTAATTTAAGGTTTCCTTATCTTTTTTATTATATTCTAAGATATCACTCAAACCGATAAAACCCAAATTTTCTTCATAAGCAATCCCTGCTATCAATTTATCTTTTATAAAAAAACTATTTCCGCCTGTCAATATAACTTTACCTTCCGGAAAATTTTTATAAAATAATTCAATATATTTCTGTATTTCAAAAACTATGCCATTCATCACCCCGTTCTGAACCGCCTCCTCTGTTGTCCTGCCCATTTCCCCGAAATTCATCTCTCCCTCTATATAGGGCAATCTTGCAGTAAACTCGTGTAAAGAGCGGAAACGGATTTGCTGACCGGGAGAAATGTTCCCTCCCAGAAAAATACCGGTCTGCGTCACATAATTATAAGTAATAGCCGTTCCCGAATTAATTACCAGCAAATCGGTTCGAGGAAAGAGCTTCCAAGCTCCCACACAAACGGCAATCCGGTCTACCCCTAAGGTCGCCGGAGTCTGATAATCAATCTGTAAAGGATAAATTACTTCTCCTTCGCCATCCAGCCAATAGTTAGCTGTTCTTTTTAATTGTTCTCTCAAAGCTTCTTCAATCTTTCCGCTTCCGGATAAAAAAATATCCAATTTCGTTCCCTTCACGGTATATTCTTCTATCTCTTCCAGCATTTTTTCCCGGTCCACTCCTGTAAACATTTCTTTTCCCGGACTGCAAAAAGCATATTTAAAACGGGTATTTCCAGCATCTATAATTAAATTCATTTTTCCTTAAATTAGTTTATAGCTTTTCCGGGATAAACTTATTCCTCATTTTCCAGAATATTTTTGAACATTTTTTCTACATATCTGGACATTTTTTCCACATTTGTGATTTCGGTAAAAACCAGAGAAAGTCTGTCATTTTTCTCACTCATCCGGCAAGGCAACTCCTGTCGTTGTACAAATTTAAGCAAACGGGTAAAAATAGCAGAGGAATAAAAAGGTGAGGTTGGCTCTCCCACAAAATATACAATCATTTTCCCATTTTTTACCAAAACCCTCTCTATTCCCAATGCCTGGCATTTTTTCCGGATCTTTACAATTTCAATCAGGCCTTTAACCTGAGCAGGTAATTCCCCGAAACGATCCTGTAATTCTTCTGTAAATTTTTTCAATTGGATTTCTTCTCCTATATTATCCAATTCGCGGTACAAACGGATTCTTTCGCTTACATTTTCCACATAGGTTTCAGGTATTAATATCTCAAAATCCGTTTCTATACTACATTCTGTAACATATTCCCTGACGGTATCTTCCCGTCCGGTATTCAGTTCCGGAAATTCTTCCTCCCTCAGTTCCAGGAGGGCTTCATTTAAAATACGCTGATAGGTTTCATAGCCGATTTCCGATATAAAACCCGACTGTTCTGCTCCCAGAATATTTCCCGCTCCCCGGATATCCAAATCCTGCATAGCAATATTAAAACCACTTCCCAATCCGCTGAAATCCTCAATAGCTTTCAATCTACGCCTGGCATCCGGATTCATTAATTCCAGTGAAGGGGTAAGTAAATAACAAAAAGCTTTTTTATTGGAACGTCCCACTCTTCCCCTCAGCTGATGTAAATCGCTTAGTCCATAATTCTGGGCCTGATTGATAATCATTGTATTGGCATTCGGGATATCCAATCCGGACTCTATAATGGTAGTGGCAATCAGCACATCATAATCTCCCCGGATAAAATCGTGCATGGTTTTCTCCAATTCTTCCCCAGGCATTTGGCCGTGAGCGATACAAGTCTTTACCTGAGGTACTATCCGGTGTAACATATCTTGTATATCCCGGATATTTTCCACCCGGTTGTGAATAAAAAAGACCTGTCCGTTACGGGAAATTTCATACAATATCGCTTCTTTTATGAGTTTTTCGTCAAAACGATGCAATTCTGTCACAATCGGATACCGGTTCGGAGGAGGAGTGCGGATAATGGACATATCCCTTGCTCCCATTAACGAAAATTGCAGGGTGCGGGGTATAGGGGTCGCCGTCATGGTAATGGTATCGACATTGACTTTTAAACTCTTCAATTTTTCTTTTACCCCTACTCCGAATTTTTGTTCTTCATCAACAATTAACAAGCCCAAATCCTTAAATACCACATCTTTTCCGGTTAAACGATGTGTTCCGATAATAATGTCTACTTTTCCCGCTTTCAAATCAGCCAAGACTTTTTTTACTTCCGGACTTTTCCTCATCCGGCTGATATATTCTACCCGGCAAGGCATACCTTCTAACCGCTTGACAAAAGTGTTATAATGTTGAAAGGCCAGTATGGTAGTAGGAACTAAAATAGCCACCTGTTTACTGTCGGCTACAGCTTTAAAGGCTGCCCGGATCGCCACTTCAGTCTTGCCAAACCCCACATCCCCGCATACCAAACGATCCATGACCTGCGGACGTTCCATATCGCTTTTGACAGCCTCTATTGCTTTCATTTGATCAGGGGTTTCTTCATACATAAAAGAAGCCTCCATTTCCTCCTGTAAATAACTGTCTTTACTGTAAGCATAAGCAACCTCTTTTTTCCGCTTCGCATACAAAGCGATTAATTCCCTGGCTATATCTTTTACCCTGGACTTGGTTTTCTGTTTCAGTTGATTCCAGGCCGTTCCCCCCAACCGGTTAACTGTAGGCGGAACCCCGTCCTTCCCTTTGTATTTGGATATTTTATGAAGAGAATACAATCCAACATACAACTCGGAATTATTTTTATATACCAACCGAATCGCTTCCTGCTCTTTTCCGTTATTATTAATTTTTACCAGTCCTCCGAAGCGTCCGATCCCATGATCCACATGTACTACATAATCTCCCGGGTGCAGATTCTGCAATTCCCCTAATGTAATCGATTCCCGTCCTTTCCGGATACGGGTCGTCTGCAGTTTATACTTATGGTAACGATCGAATATCTGGTGTTCCGTATAAACGCAGATCCGCAGCTGATCATCGGAAAAACCTTCGTGAATAACTCCCTTCAAATAGGTAAAATCAACCGGAAAACCTTTATCTGAAAAAATATCCCGGAGACGCTGGATCTGCATATCATTGACAGAACAGATATAAATTTGATATCCCGCAGCTTGTTTGGTTTGCAAAGTATCCGCCAGTAATTCAAAATGTTTATTCACCACCGGTTGGGCTTCACATTTTACATCGATGGTTTCCCCCCGGAAAAATACATCCGGTCCCCATTCAACCACACTGCATTTTTCCATATAATCAAACCAGTCACTCTCCGGAATTAAAATATCCGCTTCCGTCTCCGCCTGTAATGCCTTCAAACGATCGTGCAGGAACATCCCGTTCTTTATCCACCAAACAGGTCTCTCCGGAAAATACTGGAATAATTCTGTAAATTCAAACTGATCTGCAGTATTACTGAGATCCGGAACAAGTGCAACTTCTTCGATCAATTGCTCCGAAAGCTGCGTTTCCACATCAAAAAAACGGATACTTTCCACCTCATCTCCAAAAAAATCGATGCGCACCGGCCGTTCTTCCGCAAAAGAATACACGTCGACAATACTTCCCCGTATTGAAAATTGTCCGGGCTCATATACAAAATCACTCTGTACAAAATTATACTGATCCAATAATTCTTCTACAAAAGAAATTGACAAGCGGTCCCCCTTGTGCAGAACCATCGACATACGGGCTAACACCTCTTTTGCCACCACTTTTTCCGCCAAAGCTTCCGGATAGGTAACGAGGACCTGAGAACGGGCATTGGCAATATTTTTAAGTACCTCTGTCCGGACCAAAACAGAATCATTATCTTTTTCCTCCGGATTAATTGTCCGGCGATAAGAAGAAGGCAAAAAACTTACCTTTGACTCATCCGTAAAAGCCAGCATATCATTATAAAAATAAGCAGCTTCTTCCCGGTCATTCAACACTATCACCCGAAAGCCCGGCCGGGCTTTTATCATCGCACTCGTAATGACAGCAGTCACCGAGCCGGCATTATTGATAAGCCTGTATTTACCCACGCCTTTCAATTTTGCCTTCAATTTTTCAATAACTGCCGATGATAAATAGGGTTCTATTAATTCTTTTATATCCAATTCCTTTTTTTTTACAAAAATAAAAACTATATACCGAATATTGAATAGAAGAAATGAAAAATAAAAGGAAGTCCCTTCAAAGTAGCCTGTAAAAGAGAAAAAAAACAGAAAAAGTAACTAACTTTGTTCGAGAATTGGAATTTACAAAAACAAAAAGATATGCACATCGTATTTTTAGAATCCTTGGGAGTATGTGAATGTGTTATTTCACAATTATGCGAGCCACTTAAAAAATCAGGGCATACGATAACTTACTATGCCGACAGGAAGGAAGACGAAGAGGAATTAATCAGAAGAGGACGGGAAGCCGATATCATTGTTGTAAGCAATATCCCTTTGCGCAAGCATTTTTTAGACAATTGTCCGAATTTGAAAATGATTTCCGTTGCTTTCACCGGTTTAGATCATATTGATTTGGAAGAATGTAAACGAAGAGGCATAACGGTCCGGAATGCTGCCGGCTATTCGACTTATGCGGTCGCAGAACTAGCTATCGGAATGATGATCGCCGTCTACCGCAAAATAGTAGGAGGAGATGCCATTACCCGTTTAGGCGGAGACCGTAAAAATTTTCTCGGAACAGAATTACATCAGAAGACGTTGGGAATTATCGGGACAGGGGCCATCGGCCGCCAGGTCGCTCATTTAGGGCTCGCATTCGGTTGCCGGATTATCGCTTATAACCGAACTCCCCTCCAACTGGAAAATATCCGCATGGTAGACAAAACGACCCTTCTCCAGGAAGCAGACATTATTTCCTTACATATTCCCCTAACAGCAGAAACAAAAGATTTTATAGGAGAAGCAGAATTCAACCTCATGCAACCCCACTCCATCCTCATTAACACAGCCAGAGGTCCGATTGTCAATAAAGATGCACTTCACGAAGCGCTGAGAAAAAATAAAATAGCAGGGGCCGCTGTAGATGTATACGATCAGGAACCGCCTTTACCCGGCACTTATGAATTATTAAACGCACCGAATTTATTGATGCTCCCTCATATTGGGTATGCAACGAAAGAAGCATTTGCAGAAAGGGTCAAGATCGTCGTTCGAAATATTGAGGAATGGTTGCCATAACCATTCCTTCCGATGAGAACAATACATAAAATCCGGAATACTACCTACGGCCGACCGGTATAAGGATTTCTTACAAGCTTTTAAAGATCTTATTCTTTAAAATATACCCGTTTGACCCGTTGGGCCACGCCGGTTAAAACCTCATAAGGAATAGTATCCAATTTTTCGGCAATTTCCGTTACAGGAATATTTTTTCCAAATATTTCAACCTCGTCCCCTACCTGTGCATCGGTGTCTGTTACATCCAGCATACAAGTATCCATACAAATATTTCCGATAATAGGCACCCTTCTGCCTCTTATCAGCATCTCCCCTCTCCCGTTGCTCAAATGCCGGTTTAACCCGTCAGCATAACCGACCGGCACCACAGCAATACGGGAATCCCGGCCGGTCACTCCCTTTCGTCCATACCCAATGGTTTGAGCCGCAGGAACATTTCTGATGGAAGATATATATGTCTTAAAAGAACTGACAGGTTGTAAAGCTGCTCCCACAGCACTGATGCCATGCAAGCCTATTCCTAAACGGACCATATCAAAACTGTATTCCGTAAATCGCTCAATTCCGGCAGAGTTCAGAATATGACGCAGGATTTTATGCTCAAACTGTTTTTGTATCTGCTCCGTCAGGGTAACAAAAAGCTCTATTTGCCGACGGGTAAAAGCATCATGCCGGGCTTCGTCGCTTCCGGCCAAATGAGAAAATACGGTATGGATTCTCACCTGCCGTTTCTCCTTAAAAAAAGCCAATAAATCGGGAATGTCCTCCGCATCTAATCCGGAACGATTCATGCCGGTATTCAATTTCAAATGTATGGGATAGTTTTCAATTCCGTGTTTGATCAAAGCTTTATCAAAAGCTTTCAGTAGCTCGAAAGAATAAATTTCAGGTTCCAGGCAAAATTCAATCATATTATCAAAGGCTTCCAGTTGCGGATTCATCACAGCTATGGGTAGGGTTATTCCTTCTGCCCGCAAGGCAACTCCCTCATCTGCAAAAGCTACCATCAAATAATTTACTCCCTGATACTGTAACAAACTAGCCACTTCACCGGAACCCGAACCATAAGAAAAAGCTTTGACCATAACCGCCAAACGGGTATGTCCCGGAAGAAGGGAACGAAAATAATTCAGGTTAAAAATCATGGCATCCATATCCACTTCCAGAACGGTATTATGACTTTGTTTCTGAAGGAATCCGGCTATAAATTCAAAACGGAACTGCCGGGCACCTTTTATCAGTATGACTTGTTCCCGGAAATTTTCCCGATTCTCCTGTTTGAGAAAACTATCGGTATCCATATAGAAACGGGAAGGCAGATGAAAATAAGACCTATACCTGTTAAGGCTACTCCCAATCCCGATAAACAATGAAACCCCTGTCCGCTTCAGATTTTCAGCTACCTCCTGATAGAGCGTTTCCTCATCGGAACCGGTATCGATAAAATCCGAAAGAATAACAGCTCTCCCTTTGGCTTCATCCTGCATACTCAGGGTATTCAAAGCCAAATTGAAGGATGCTGCATCGGAATTATAATAATCGTTTATCAATACGCAATCATTGATTCCCTCTTTTATCTCCATCCGCATGGCAATCGGCTGTAATGATGCGATCCGCTCTGCAATCTGTTTGAAATCTATTCCTTTCCACAAAAGCACACAAACGACGTTCATACAATTCTCGTAAGCAGCCTCATCGGAAAAAGGAAGGCTAAGTTCAAAACGTTTCCCTTTATAGAGGATACTCACCAGACGTCCTTTTTCATTCCTCTGCAACGTCCGGCAGCAGACCGCAGTATTTTCTTGCTCCCCCCAACTCATAATCTGAATCTCTTTATTGAGTTTACTTATCATTTCCAAGGCTTTTCCCTGCCGCCCGATCAACAGCCGGCAATGCCGGAATAAAATTGCCTTCTCTGCCAGTTTTTCCTCTACAGAAGTAAAATTCTCTCCATGTGCGTCTCCTAAATGGGTGAAAATACCAATATCAGGCCGGATCATTTGTTCTAATTTGTCCATTTCTCCCGGATAAGAAATTCCCGCTTCAATCAAAGCAATCTGTGTCGACTCCCCTATCCCGCATAAAGAAAGAGGAACACCTACCTGCGAATTATAACTCCGCGGACTCCGATAAACGGAAAAATCCCCGGACAGCAACTGATACAACCATTCTTTCACTATGGTTTTACCGTTACTACCTGTTATTCCGATCACCTCAGCTTTTCTCTCTTTCCTGTATTTTCCGGCATATTCCTGCAAAGCCTGCAGCACATTTTCAACTTCATAAAACCGGGCTTCCGTCAATCCGGCAAATTCTTTCCTCTTTTCACTGATCACAAAATTCCGTACCCCCCGCTCATATAATTCTTGTACATAATCATGCCCGTCATGATTTTTCCCCTTTAACGCAAAAAACATAGTCAATTCAGGTGTAATCACTGAACGGCTGTCAATACTAATTTCCATTTCTTATCTGTTTAACCACGTCATACCTGTAAAATATCTTCTATCCCGGAAAATACGGACGTTCCCTGTATCTCTTCTTATAAAAGAGGTGCAAACAAACGGGCTACCGATTCCTGAACTTTCTGCCACCGCGTTCTGAATTTCCAACGATGCATACTTTCTTCTTCGCTATCCCTCAAATCTTCCACAAAATAAGTCGCCAGATTTTTAGCTACATTCCGGTCATAAACAATTAAATTCACCTCAAAATTTTCGTCAAAACTCCGCATATCTACATTTGCAGTCCCGACACTGGCCACTATTCCGTCCACAACAATTACCTTACTGTGGTTAATCCCCTTCTGATACCAATAAACTTTCACTCCGGCTTCCAACAGTTCTTCCACATACGAACGCGAACACCAGTTTGTCAGGTAAGAATCGGATTTATGCGGTAAAAGAATGCGTACGTCAACCCCTCCCATTGCAGCCGCTTTCAAACAATTCAAAGTCGTCTCCCCCGGCATAAAATAAGGAGTAGAAATAAAGACATAATGCTTGGCCATGTTGATCAGTGTAAAATAAGCCTGTTGTATGGAAGCCCAATCACTATCCGGACCAGAAGCCACCGTCTGCACGACAACATTTCCATCCTCCCGCTTATAAGGCATATATTCCTCTTTATTCAACAACAATTCCTGACGCACAAAATACCAGTCTATTAAAAATACAATCTGCAAAGAAGTAACCGCTTCCCCCCTCACCCGCATATGGGTATCCCGCCATACCCCGATTCCGGGAACACCTGTCAAATAACGGTCAGCGAAATTCAATCCCCCGACAAAAGCCGTTTCTCCGTCGATGACGACAATCTTCCGGTGATTCCGGTAATTGGCCTTATCGGCCACCCGATGAAAACGTACCGGTAAAAAAGGATAGATCTGTATGCCGGCAGCCCGCATTTCACGAATAAAACTTTTCGGCAAACTCCAGCATCCCACATCATCATATATACAGCGGACTTCCACTCCCGCTTTCGCTTTGACAATGAGCAATTCTTTCAAACGTATGGCTAATTCTCCTTTTTCGATGATATAATACTCCAAATGAATATAGCGCCGGGCTTTCGACAAGGCTGTAAAAATCGCCGGAAAAGTCTCCGCCCCATTATTCAGAACATCCACCTTATTATAACGGGTAAGTAAAGCCTTGCTATTGTTTAATAACAACGTCATGAGTTTCCGCACTTCTACCATATCTTCCTTCTTCAGGAACTCCGCCTTTTTCAGGCGCTGTTTCTGATCCTCACTCATATATTGCAACCATTTCATATCCCCCAGCCCTTTCATAGAAAACATCTTACTTTTACGGTAATTCACCCCAAAATAAATATAGAAAATCATTCCGACAAAGGGAACCATCAAAACCACCACTACCCATGCCAGTGTACGCACAGGATTACGGTTTTCCATCACAATATTGAATACAATAGTCAATATTGTAAGAAAATACAATATAATTCCGATATAGACTATAATAGCAGACCAATTCATAATCCTGGATCACCTGATCACTATAAAATTTTTCTGTCTCAGAGAGTGTTTAAAACTATTTTCCTAAACAAATAATATACCAATTTTTTACCCTTCTCCCTGATGGATATGGTTATATCAGCACATTTTCTTATTTTTGCCTTATGAACGATACCCTTTTTTCTCTAACACAATACGCATTATCGGAGTTGAAAGATACATATAGCGAGAATGAAATCCGCAGTATCTGCCGACTCATTTTTATGGATGTTTTAAATTATACAAATATAAATATCCATCTCAAAAAATACGAAAGTTTACCTGAAAGCTTCGTAAATAAATTTTATCATATAATAGCACGTTTGAAAAAAAACGAACCCATTCAATACATTATCGGAGAAACAGAATTTGCCGGTTTAAAAATCAAACTCAATCCGGCAGTGCTCATCCCACGTCCGGAAACAGAAGAACTCGTATATTGGATTGGGGAATCGGTTTC
The DNA here is from genome assembly GCF_937966165.1 of uncultured Odoribacter sp. Classification (NCBI taxonomy): domain Bacteria; kingdom Pseudomonadati; phylum Bacteroidota; class Bacteroidia; order Bacteroidales; family Odoribacteraceae; genus Odoribacter; species uncultured Odoribacter sp. The sequence goes on along the minus strand of NZ_CALCLB010000016.1, from coordinate 26,676 downwards.
TTCTCCCAGGCGGATTCTGGATATAGGAACGGGAAGCGGCTGTATAGCCATTGCCTTATCCCGCCTTTTTCCTTCAGCACAGGTGCTGGGGATAGACATATCAGAGGAAGCACTAAAAACCGCCCGTGACAATGCTTTAACCCATTCGGTTCCGGTAGCCTTCAGACAAAAAAATATTCTGGATTATAAGCCGGAAAAGGAGGAAAAATACGATTTAATTGTCAGCAATCCTCCTTATGTCCGTCAATGCGAAAAAAAAATGATGCAAAAACAGGTGCTGGACTTTGAGCCCCATCAGGCTCTTTTTGTGCCGGACGAATCTCCTTTACTCTTTTACCAACAAATTGCCATACTGTCCCCCCGTATACTGCTTCCGGGAGGCTCCCTCTTTTTTGAAATTAACGAAGCTTTCGGAAAAGAAATCCAAGAGATGCTTTGCCATTTGAATTTTCAACAGATCGAACTGAAACAGGATATTTTCGGAAAAGACCGGTTCGTCAAATGCAAACTTTCACAAGGATAAACACAGTATACAACAGGAAGGGAAACAGACAAAAGAACAAAATTCTCCATTATCATATAAACATTCGGGAAAACAACTGAACAATGGATACCACAAAAGCACTTAAAACAGTAACAGCCCTATGTAGTAAAAAAGAATACTGTTGTCAGGAAATCCGGCTAAAACTGGAAAAATGGGACATTCCGGAAAAGGAGATCTGTTTTATACTCGGGTATTTGCAAAAGAATAATTTTATAAACGAAAAGCGTTATGCCCAATTTTATGCACGGGATAAATTCCGTTTTAATAAATGGGGAAAACAAAAAATTTCCCTTATGCTCAAACAAAAAGGGATTTCACCGGACTTTATTTCCCTGGCCTTAAAAGAACTGGATAAAGAAAATTACGAGCAAACCTGCCTGCAGTTATTCCGGCAAAAACAACACAAACTTAAAGCTGAAAAAGAAGTCTCTGCTATGGCCCGCCTTATCCGGTTCGGTCTTGCCCGCGGTTTTGATTACGATACCGTCAGACATTGCCTTAATTTATTAAAAGAAGAAAATCAAACGGACAGCCCGGAAGACATTAAAGATGATGTATCGGATGCGTAAATACAAAACGAGCTCCTTCCGTATAATTTTTATCCACCCAAATCTCTCCTCCCAGCATATTGATTGTAATCTTGCAAATAGCTAATCCCAATCCGGTTCCCTGAGCATATTCATTCAATTTTGCAAAACGGTCGAAAATAACTTGTTGTTTCTCCTGCGGTATTCCGCAACCTGTATCAGAGACCGAAAAAGTTACCTTGTTTCCAGGCTCGTCAATTTTTACTTCCAACCGGATTTCACCTTTTTCAGTAAATTTATTTGCATTGGACAATAAGTTGATCAGGATTTGTTGCAAGCGCTGTACGTCGGTGTCAATTTCACAATTCTCAACCTCAGGAGTAAAGACATAAACCACTCCTTCCTTACGCGAACAAGCTGTCGTTGAAAGTACTCCTCTACACAAATCAATGATATTGTGTTTCTCATAAGTCAGTTTTAATTTCCCCGTTTCCAAACGAGAAATATCCAGAATATCATTGATTAAACGTAAGAGCAAATCTGAATTTGTCTGAATAATATTGACAAATTTTTGCCTTTCATCTTCTGAAAAATCATCTGCGACCAAAACATTGGAAAATCCGACAATCGCATTCAAGGGCGTACGTATCTCATGGCTCATATTAGCCAGGAAAGCGGATTTCAGCCGGTCGGATTCTTCTGCCTTTTCTTTGGCAGCCAATAATTCAATTTCTGATTCTTCTAATTCGTCTTTTAACTTTTTCGTTCTCAGGTAAAAATACAGCGTAACGAAGAAGCCCACTAGCAAAAAGAAAAAAGCAGAAGCAATAAATGTCAGTTGCAGGCTATATTTTTCCCAGAAACTAATATCTTTATTCAGTAACCTGGCATTTTGAGGTAATACTTTATCTCCGAATCCCCATTCTTTTATCTTATGGACATCAAACTCATATTGATTGGGAATAAATTGTATTCTTTTTTTAATCCCTCCGTTTTTTTTATGAAGAATAGTGTTTGCCTGATGAGCCAGATCTTTCCCGATATTCCGGTAAGCCGGCATATATCCTCCAAGGGCCCAATGCCCTAAACCGATAGAAGTCATAGAAAAGGCAGGCAATTTCGGATTTGCAGACATCATGGAATAAGTAGCATTCCGCATAAAATACCCTTCATGCTTGTCCACCCTCCAGGTCCCCATCAAAACGACAGTATTTTCCGGCAGTTTAGCTATTTTATCTACAATTGTATAGATTGTATGTTTACGTCCGTCCAACAAAATCAAATCAATATCCGGAAATTTTTGCATTTCTTTTTTGACATATGCCTGTAAGGTTACTCCTCCATAACTATTGTCCGATACAAAAGCAATATGCCGTACCTTAGGATAAAAACTCCGGATTAACTGTACATTTTTTTCCACATCATAATCGTACAAAAAACCGGCTACATTAATTTTTTGTTCCTGCAGGACATCCAGACTTTCAGGCTCCCAATCCTCCAATTCAATTGTATCATCCGGTAAGATAATGGCATTCCGGCTCACCATTCCACAGAGGATAGGAATATCGTACATAATCTGTTCCTGTGAAATATAAGAAGCCCACGCTTCTTGTCCCAATAAAATAACTAAAGCCGGACGCCGTTCTCCCCTGTATTTATCGAAAATATTTTTCATATAAGATTTCCAGAGAGGAGCTTCTGAAAAACTTTTACAATTCATATTTTCAATGATTACCGGATAGGCGCCTCCCAAAAGTTTATATTCGTCCAGGAATTCTGAAATATTCTGAGATGTCTGAAATGTTTCCGGATTATAAGAACTGATGATCAGGATAGGACGTTCGTAATCTTCTGCAAATGCCTGAACAATACTTTGCAGAAATAAGAAAAGAAAAATAATTCTTGTCAGAATCCGATGCCAAATCACATTTATCACCTTTTGTTTGAAACAGGACAAATATATTCAATTTTAATTTGATTTTTATATATTTGAGAGAAATATAACTGAAACAAAAAAAATGTCCTATATTCGAATCCCGTAAAATAATAAGAATTTTTATCTCCTGAACCTATAAATCTTTATATGGAAAATTTTTAACGGGAAATACAGGAAAATGAAAGGAGAATAGCTGAACGGCAAAATAAATAACAAAATGGCTCCTCTTATAACTGATCCGGAACAATTGTATATTTCTCTATTAGAGAATTTTAAAGTAGCACAAACTAATTTTTTAAATCTCAGGAAAGCTTTGTTCAGAACGCTTCAAGGGGATCATTTCCTTTTAAAACTTCAGTATAATCCGGAAAGAATACGTTCTACAGCAGCCCAGATAGATGAAAAAACATTGAAAGAAAGAAAGTGTTTTCTCTGCCCCGCACATCTTCTGCCCGGACAAAAAGGAGTCCCCTACGGAAGCAGGTATACTATTTTCATCAATCCTTATCCGATATTCGACAGGCATTTCACCATTCCGGACCAAAGCCATATCCCTCAATTGATAGAGGGACGTTTCGGAGATATGTTAAGGCTGGCAAAAGATTTTCCCTGTTATACTCTCTTTTACAATGGTCCCCGATGCGGAGCATCTGCACCGGACCACTTTCATTTCCAAATGGCCTCACAAGGAGTAATGCCCGTAGAAAAAGAAATTGAAAACTGGACGGTTCTGCAAAACAATCCTTCTTATCAAATAGGTACGATTGAAAATTACCTGCGTAAAATCATCATATTGAAATCCGATCAGAGGATCGTATTGGAAAATCTTTTCCTGCAAATTTTATCCTTACTGAGAAAAAATATCCCGTCTGAACCGGAACCTATGATTAACCTTCTTTGCTGGTATACTTCCTCCCATTGGAACGTTATTATTTTCCCGCGACGTGGCTTACGTCCCCGTCAATTTTATGCAGCAGGAGAGGATAAAATACTATTCAGCCCGGGATGCGTAGACTTCGCAGGATTACTGGTCACCCCCAGAAAAGAAGATTATAACCGCTATACACCGGAATTACTGGAAGAATTGTTCGGACAGCTTACTCTGACCGATAAAACCTGGGGAAAAATATATCCTTCCCTTTGTACTTTAACCCCTTCACTAAACCTGTAAAGTCCGGAAAAGTCATTCGATTACCCGGTCCCCGTTTCCGATAAAAACAGAATGACAGAAATACATATCTGATTATTAATCAGACTCCCTCTCTATTCATCAGCCGGAAATTTTATTTTTTAAACGTTTTATCCTATAATCATTCCGACCACAGTAGCGGATAGCAAAGAAGCCAAAGTCCCGGCTAGCAATGCCCGCATGCCAAATTTTGCCAGCAACGGTTTGTTCTTAGGAGTTAATCCGCCAATTCCGCCAATCTGGATCCCAATAGAAGCAAAATTAGCAAATCCACAGAGAAAATAAGTACACATAATAATAGATTTTGCCTGAGCAAAAGCTCCTGCAGCTTTTAGATTAGCCAGATCCACATATCCGATAAACTCTGTCATAATAACCTTCTGCCCCAAAAGACTGCCGGCGTATACCATATCATCAGCAGAAATCCCAATTAACCACATCAACGGAGAAATCGCATATCCTAAAATAAATTGCAAATTGAAAGCTGTGCTACGGCCATCTGTCACCTGAGTTACCCATTCATTCAACCCGACCAGACTGCCAAACTTCGTAAACAAATAATTCGCAAAAGCGATAAAAGCGACAAAAACCAATAACATACCTGCCACATTCACGGCTAATTTTACGCCTTCCGCAGCTCCATTAGAAATCGCATCCAATACATTCTTCCCTACTTTATTCTTGGATATCTGAATATTATTATTCACTTTTTGAGTCTGAGGAACCAACAACTTAGCAAATACAACAGCCCCAGGTGCTGCCATTACGGAAGCCGCCAGCAGATGCTTGGCAAAAACCAATCGCTGTACAGGATCGTCTCCTCCCAAAAAACTGATATAAGCTGCCAAAACCCCTCCTGCAATCGTGGCCATGCCTCCTGTCATCACTAAAAATATTTCTGAAGGACTCATGTCATCCAGATATTCCTTGATCATCAAAGGCGCTTCTGTCTGGCCCAAAAATATATTTCCAGCCACAGACAACGATTCCATCCCGGAGATATTCATCAGTTTCGTCATTCCCCATGCCAAAGCATATACCACTTTCTGAATAATACCTAGGTAAAACAATAAAGAGGTCAGAGCCGAGAAAAATATAATCGTCGGTAAAACCTGAAAAGCAAAAATATAACCCGTCTTTGTAGTATCCATTAAATCCCCTAATAAGAAAACACTCCCTTCTTTGGTAAAATCCAAAATCGTTACGAAAATTTTTCCAAAAAATTCGAAGAAAGCCTGTACAAAAGGTACATAGAGGACCCCTATTGCTAATAATAACTGTATAATTAACCCTATCCCTACTACTTTCCAGGAAATTGCCTTCCGGTTACTGCTAAACAACCACGCAATCCCGATCAAAGAAGCGATCCCTAATAAGCCCCTCAATACAGACATAAAAGAAATATGACTTTCGATATTGACAGCACTCTGGACTCCTTCTCCAACCTGTGCAAATAAATCACCTGTAAACAGTAAAAATACAGGTAATAAATAAATTACTTTTTTTAAAACACCACGCATATAAAATAATTTAAATATCCAAGTTCCCCTGATTTGCCGTACTTTCATATAGAAACAGGATCGTCTCTATTCTTACAAACGTTTTCTTTTAAAAAACAGTTAAAGTTAAAAGATAAATATTAAAATCCGAAAATTATACTCTATTTTTCTGAACAGATTAACTGTAAAAATGTTCACATTTAAACTTTCAGACACTCAATTGTAGAGCAAATCATAATCCTGTTCCTTCCCCTTCTTAAACCATCTGGCCGGCACCACTTTCCAATCTTTCCGGCATTGAGGGCTTAATACTTCTTTCTCCCGGATATATTCCATTATGTAAAAACGTACATCTTTCGGCATAATTTTCGTGATGCGGGCTTCCATTTCTTTTTTACTCCATCCCAACCCCTTTGAAAGATGTCCGCCACCTCCATTTCCCCGATATGAATTAATCGCTACCTGATAAGTCCGGTTTTCATCAAAAGGAGATCCGTCCGACATGAAATGTATTTCCACACGTTCGCCCTCCGGCTTTGTCAAATCTACGGTATAGTTAATACCTGCTGCACAGGAATAATTGAAAAAATCAGTAACCAATACATATTTCCCTCTGCTATTTTTTATTAATTCTCCCGTAGAATCTTTTTTAAAACGCAATAAATGATCCTTGGCAGAAGTCATCGTATTGTATTGTAAACCATAAGCATATTCCAGATACTGATCGATTTCCTTACCTGTAAAGGCCATTATATAAAGGCCGTTTTCATAACTGTACAGGTTAAACATATCCCGTATGGTCACTTTTCCCTTTCCGATTAAAGCATCCATCTGTAAAACAGTACTGAAAGAAATATCCGCACCTGTAGCTGCCAACTGGGCATTATGAATAAAATCCGTAAAAGCCGACGGGCCGAAAATACCATCCCGCCCTGACAAAGATTCCGTAAATTCTCCGATTTCTTCTCCAATATAAGTTTTCACTTTATCCATTTCAGGAGTAAAATGAGAGAGGTAAGCCGTATCCTTAGGTACAGAAGATAAGGGTATCAATTCTGTGGTAATTATTTTGTCATACTGCTTTCCGTTCCTGTTCAACTCAACATTAATTTTTCCCAGATAAGTGGAATGGGATTTTGGATCCAGTATAACGACTTTATGTCCGGCATTATTGATAATCTCCATTTGTTTTTCCTGATGATCGTGCCCGAGAATAATGAGGTCGAATCCATCAACCTGCTGGGCCACTAATACGCCGGCATTTTCATTTCTTGGCGTCTGGGCATTTTCCCCGGCATAATTATAATCAAAACCGGAATGAAAAAGTCCGATTAACAGGTCCGGTTGTTCTTCTTTTTGAATTTTAGGAACCCAATATTGAGCCGCTTCAACCATATCCTGAAAATCCATTCCTTCCCACAATTTTTTAGGCAACCATTTATAAATTCCGGGAGTCGTCATTCCCAACACAACAATCTTAATCCCTTTACGGTAGAGTACAGTGTAAGGTTTAAAATAAGGTTTCCCTGTAGCTTCCCGTATGGTGTTAGCAGAAAGCCAGGGAAAATTGAATTCGTTAACCACTTTATCATATACGGGATGCCCCGCTTCTATATCATGGTTTCCTACGGAAGCTGCGTCATATCTCAGATAATTCATAACCTGAGCTGTTAAATTAACTCCGGATGTATCTACAAAATTATAATAATAATTTGTCGGTTGTCCTTGTAAAAAGTCACCGTTATCCAGCAATATAAGGGCAGTACTGTCTTTTGCCCTTTCCTCTTTTATATAAGCCGAGACATTAGCCAAACTACTGCGGCTTTCCTTATTGCGTTTAAAATCATAGTCAAAGGCTGTACCGTGGACATCGGAGGTGCAGTAAATAGTCAAAGCAGCTTTTTCCGGCTTTGAATCACAAGATGAAACCAGGTGTATTAAAAGCAATAGTCCCGGTAAAAGTTTCCAAAAATTCAGCTTCATATCGTATAATTTAATTATTCACACCCCCGACTTCTCTCCTGCTAGTTCACCTCTATCTCGTCCACAAACAGATAAGGAGCAGCCCCCGTAGCAGGATGCCCTTCCGGTAAATTTTTTTTACGCTCCACCACGATTTTTATCAAACGGGCATTCCCGTTCTTTACATCTATATCCAGAGTTTTCAATCCTTGGGTTTGCATATCTGCTAAAGAATCGATATTCTTCAATTCCGCAACTTTAAAATAATACTGATTTCCGTTGGATTGATAGACTTTTATCGCTTCCGGCAAGCAAATCCGGTCTGACGGACGGTTTAAACAACCGACACTCACTTTTGTAAATACCGTCGGTTTTTCCATATCTATCACCAATACGATATCGTCTATAGAAGTACCCAACCAGTTCCCATCCTGAAAATCTTCGCTTCCCCTTACTCCGTCAGTCAAACTGCTCCCTCCCTGTGCAGAATAAGATATAGCCGTCTGGCTGGATAAAGTAGCCTTTTTGAAAGTCGATTTACCGAAATCAAATTTCTTCTGATACTCTTTACCTAAGGGTTCTCCCTCTTTAAACAAGCGGGCCCTTAGCTCACAGCTTTTATATATATCCAGTTTGTCCCTATACCGGGAAGATTCCACAGTTGGCACACTCCCCTCCATCGTATAGTGAATCTCGTAGGTTCCGACGGAAGGTACCAAAAATAATTCCAATCTCTTTTTATCTTCGTTCAATTTTGTAACCCCCTTTACAGACAAAATATGTTTGGCATAATTATACCCCAACGCTTCATACCGTTCGGATAAAGTCACAACTCTATTGATAAAATCGGCATAATCTTTTTCAGTAGCGGGCGTCCACGCCACTTCCGACAATGCTGCCAAACGGGGAAGGACCATGTATTCCACATGTCCGAAATCTTTTATATATTCTGTCCACGTATTCGCCTGTACCCCAATGATCATTTTACTTTCCTCCGGCTTTAAGCCCAAAGCCGGCTCCAGACTGTATACTTTTTCAACGGGTACATAACCGCCGATTGCAAACGGCTCTTTGTCCCGGTCTAAGGATTGATAATAATCCAAATAGACATAAGTATTAGGAGCCATAATAACCTGATTGCCCCGTTTGGCCGCTTCTATTCCGCCCCGGGTCCCCCTCCAGGACATAATCGTAGCCGTTTGAGAAATACCTCCTTCCAGAATTTCATCCCAGCCAATCAGTTTTCTTCCTTTAGAATTCAGGTATTTTTCCATACGATGGACAAAATAACTTTGCAATTCGTTCTCATCTTTCAGCTTCTCCGTTTTTATCCGCCTCTGACATTTAGGACATTTTTTCCAGGCGTCTTTGGGGCATTCATCTCCTCCCAGGTGTATAAATTCAGACGGGAAAAGTGCAATCACTTCCTCCAGCACATCCTCCATAAACCGAAATGTTTTTTCATTTCCTGCACAATAAACATCTTCAAAAACGCCCCATTCTTTCACCACCTCATAAGGTCCTCCTGTACATCCCAACCAGGGATAAGAAGCTAAAGCCGCCCCCGCATGCCCCGGAAGTTCTATTTCGGGAATAATAGTAATATAACGGTCTGCCGCATATTTTACAATATCTTTGACTTCTTCCTGGGAATAATACCCTCCGTAGGGCTGACCATCGTATTTCCCGCTATTCCGTCCAATAACAGTCTCTTTCCGCATGCTCCCCACCTTTGTCAACTCCGGATATTTCTTTATCTCAATCCGCCACCCCTGGTCATCTGTCAAATGCCAGTGAAACCGATTTAATTTATGTAGGGCCAGGATATCTATAAACGCCTTTATATCCTCTACGGAAAAGAGGTGCCGTCCAACATCCAGCATAGCTCCCCGATAGGCAAAACGAGGTTCATCCTTTACCTTAACATTTTGAATCGCTGTATCAGACATTTTTTCTCCTTTCTCCATGTCAGCCGGAGTCATTTGACGCAATGTCTGAAAAGCATAAAATACAGCAGGGGCACTTCCTCCCAGAATATCAATCTCCTTGGGGTTTACCTCCAACTGGTATGCCTCTTGCTTCAATGTCGTATCGATCCGGACATTAATAGCCCCCTTTGCACCATTACCCTGCACAATTTTCAAAGGAGTTCCGAACGCTCTTCCCACATAATTGGCAAAAAAATGACAAGCCGCCATTATATCCTCACCTCCCGCCACACGAATTTCTGTCTGAGGCGTCAACAAAAAATGCCCCCTCTCTATTTGCACCTCTGCCGGGCGGGGTACAACATTTAACTGCTGCATTTTAGTATCACTACAAGCATAAAACACGACACCACATATTGCGGTAAGAAAAAGTAAACTGACTTTTTTCATTTTTCTACTGCATTAAATTAAAACTGATGGATTTCGGGCATGCAAGTTATAATAAATGACGGGATTCTGCAAATTAAAAAGCATTCTCTACTCCCAGAAAAACGTTATTTATCCTCTCTATTTCTGTTTCTGCCCTTTCGGTAACAATTATAAAAAGAGTCTGTCGGAAAAGCATTCCGACAGACTCTTTGCCCAGGAAAAAGTGTATATTATTCTTCTTCTTTCTTCAAAGAATCTTCTACATAAGTAAATTCTCCCGTTCCGGTTAATTCATACTGTAAGGTATACAAAGGGGTAGAGCTGCCATCATATACTCCCACACTTACTGTGTAAAGAACGGTCAGTCCTTCAACAGGAGCTGCATCCGGATACATGCATTCCAACATAATTTTGATACCTTCCGGTAATCTCTCCCACATCAATGCTTTCAAATCCTCCTCACTCATGGCATTATAAGCATCCCCATTCTGTTGTTTCCAGGCAGACGGGCGGAAATCGAAGTTATTCTGGTATTCAGAACTACCGAAGTAATATTCGTTATTTCCGTATGAAGTTACATATCCGAGTCCCTTACTACTTATACCGGCCGGTACATCGATATTTTCCCATACCCAATCCGCTAACGCCTGGAAATGTCCGGTTCCCATTCCTTTACCCGGAGTGAGTATCAGGGTAACATTCGGGTTATATAACCACTTTCCGAGATAAGTATACTGTTCAGCAACCGTTTCTACCGGAATGTTATTGTATTTCCACGCTCCGCCAGTAAAAATATATTCGTCTGCTTTCAATTCGTTGACAGAACCCGTATAGTAACTATATACCACAGCTTTCACCTCTCCTTCCTGTGCATAAGGGAATTTCACGCCCAGGAACTGTGGCAGGTAATTTTCTGCTTTGATTGTAGAACTGAAATTATTATGGCTTCCCGGTTCACCCATAGCTTTATAATCAGCAGGATTTACAACGGCCACGTTATCTTTTTCAGCCCAGTCTGTTCCGTTGAAAGTATACATTGCCAGCCGGTTTTCGGTAATCATATTTGCCAGAGGCCTAATTGCTGAAGCAGAAGCCGTATAAGAAATCACTTTTACATTATCGATCTGATAAGTAGTGGTTTTCCCGTCTGTACCGGAACCTACATATTTGAAAGCAATATGTACCTTTCCGGAATAAGCACTTAAATTCAGTGTACCGGCCAGAGAAAAATTATCTGCATAACCGCTGGTTGGTTCTTTCGGCAATACAAAATGAGAAGTTACCTCTTCCCAGCTGGCTGCCAAAACGTCCCCGCTGAAATCCTTCGAAATCAAAATCTGCAGACATTCTGCATTGTAGTAGCCGACCTTCAGATCAAAAGAGAATAAAGGACTAGCATCTGCACTGATATTAATGCCCGGAGTAATCAACCAGGCTACATTTTCAGCTTCCCCGCTTCCGTTGGCAGAAAATTGAATATACTTATTATCTCCATAAGATTTACCTTGCCAGGTCCTCTTTGTACCTTTTTCCGTAAAATTCGTCCAGTCCGGTAAGTTTACATCCGCATTGGGGGTAACGTTTTCAAAATCTTCCTTGAATACTTCGGTCGTATTCACCGGAACATTATCTCCCACATATACATTATCCAGTTGATAAGTAGTGGTCTTTCCATCCGTACCGGAACCGGAATATTTAAAAGCAATAAAAATTTTTCCGTCATAACCGCTCATATCAGCCACACCGGCTACAATCCAATCAGCTGAATATCCGCTGGTAGGTTCTTTCGGAAGGTAGAAATTAGCCGTAATATCTTTCCAGGTAGCTGTCAGCGGATCCCCAGAAAAATCTTCAGATACCAATATTTGTAAACACTCAGCATTGTAATATCCTATTTTTAAGTCAAAAGTAAATGCCGGTGCCGTATAAATACTAACGTCAATACCCGGGGTAATCAACCAGCCCACATTTTCAGCCTCACCACTTCCGTTGGCAGAAAACTGTACATAATTATTCCCGTCATAAGCTTTGCCCTGCCAGGTTTTTTTTGTTCCTTTTTCTGTAAAGTTGGTCCAACCGGATAAATCCACATCAGCATTGGGGGTAACAGTCTCGAAATCTTCTGTAAAAGGAGCTCCGGGTTCTTCCCCGTCACCTCCGGGCTCTGTAGCCGAATACAAATAAGAGGCCAAAACATAAGCTCCGCCTTCAGCTTCCGGGAAAGCTGCCGCTAATATTTTAGGTAAATTTTTATCCGGATTTTTGGACGGAGTAAAAAAGGCATATTTATCATTATCCCAAACAGTAACATAATCTGCAGCACTGACAGTATAGGTCTGAGCTGCTGCCAATTCACTCAAATAAAGCGGTGTTTCTCCTCCAAAGTCGTAAGTAACCTTTACAGCAGAACCAGAAGAAGCGGTAAACCATTTTTTAGCCAAAAATGCCGGAATCACATCGTGTGCCGGAGTCGCTGCCGTCAGGTAAAAATTAGTCTTTACGGCCTTCAGTGCGTCTGCTTCTACTCCTTCTACTGTCAAGCCACTAATTGTAACATAATCATCTGCCGTAAGGGTGTATTCCTTATTAATCTGATTCTCCGGACGAGTCATATCATCCAAGCCATCAAAATTTTTATCATCGAAATCTTCACAACCTACTAATAAGAGTAGGGCTGCGAAATAAAAATAAATATTATTTTTTCTCATACTGCAATCTTATCTTTAAAATTAATCAGAATCCTTTAGAAAGCGATTTTCAAGCGAATAGAGTAATTACGTCCGAATCTGTAAAATACCTGATAAGCCGTTTTCCAATCGTGATTCGCCCCGTCTGTTGCATCTGAAATAGACTTATTATCCAATACATTATTCACATTCCCAAACAATGTTGCCCGGATTTTACCGATATAGAAGGAATAATTCACATTCATATCCAATTCTCCGGCAGAAGGCATTCTCCACGGAGTTTCATAAGCCTTAAACCCATTCATAACCAAATCACTTCCATTCGATCCTCCTACACTGAAATTTGCATAATTCCGCATCCAGTAAGTATAATCAGCACCTACCCTCAACCCTTTTAAAGGTTGGAACTTAGCACCCAAAGCAAAGGTAGTCTGTGCAGAATTTCCCACCCGGGTACCGTCTAAATCCAATACCATCTTGGCATGATCTTCTGCCTGTATACCAGAAGCAATATTTCCTTTATTGTCTTTCAAAGGTTGCCCGCTGGAATTGTAGAAATAACCGGTAGATACGCTATTCCATTTCCAGTCTCCTATTGAAAGCATACCATTAATATCCAGATCTTTAATCGGACGGAATACAAAATCCAATTCAATTCCCTGATGCAATGCATTCACTCCGCTCATATTAATTGTCGAACGGTCTTTGGTACCATCAGGTAAAGTAATATCCATCGTCCGGGTCATCGTCTTGTCTAACCATTCTGTACGGTAAAGATTTAAATTGGCACTAAACAAGGAAGAACGGAAACCGTAACCGACTTCCAAAGAAAAGACTTTTTCATTGACCGCATCCGGATTAGTCGCATTACTGTTCAAAGCATATAAGAATACCCCACCGGAATAAAAAGGTGCCCGGGAGATATAACCAATATTGGCAAATACATTGTGATTATCGGTCAGGTTGTAATTAGCCCCTCCTTTTACATTCCAACCAATAAAATTCTCAGTAGATGATTTTTCATGGTCTTTGTCGTAATAGAAATGATTTTTTTGCCAATAAGAAGTATTCGATACCGCACCGGCAACAAAAACACTCAGCGCTTCCCGGTTAAACTCAGCCTGTCCGAAAATTCCCTCCTGCATTACATAACCGTCGTAATCCCGGTAAACAACATCACCCACTTTCAATTTCTGATTTACCCATTCCGGATTATTGGCATTGGCATTATTATTCGCATTTACCTGAGCACGGTAGCGATCGATAAAAAAATCTCCACCGTAAAGATCCACCAGTTTATTGGTATGTGTTCCGTTATAATACCGTAAGTCAACTCCTCCATAAACATCAAAATATTTACCGATAGTAGTCGTATAAGTAGACATTAAGCCGTACCAATTGTGCTCGTTTATGGAATTTGACATGGCCATATAAGAGCCATTTTCACTGGAAGCATTCAGCTCATAAATCTTATCGTAAGCAAAAGTTCCATCGGCATTCCGGAAATATGTATTCAACGTTCCGTTGCTGGAACCAAACCACTGATTCGCATAATCGGAAGTACTTCCCAATCCTTTATACCCGCCTCCCCGGCCAATAGAAACATATAATACGGTAGAAAGACTGGATTTTTCATTAATCGTCCAGAAATGATTCAGGGAAATCTGGGGTTTGTGATAACGATTATAGCTGGAAGTCTTCCGTTCTCCATGCAAACCGAAACCATAAGTAGGATTATAACGGTATTGCCTGTCTTTACCCATATATTTTTCGACATTTTGCCATCCTTCTATTGTTAATCCATCGTAATTACTACGCTGATTATGCCATTGAGGCGCACCAAAAACAGTAAGAGAAAGCATATGAGAAGAATTAATCTGCTTGGAAATATTGGCAAAATACGAATAACTTTCAAATTCCGTACCCTGTATATAACCATCCCCCCAACTTTTAGCACCCAACAAAGTAATTGCCCAGCCTTTTCGTAAACCGGTTGAAACATTGAACATAACTTTATTGTAGCCGTCATTTCCCAAAGCATATGAAATTGAACCGCCTTCTTTAGCATCTGTAGTACGCGTTACAATGTTTATAGAACCACCCACGGAAGGAGAAGAAACTTTAGAAGCACCTAAACCTCTTTGAACCTGCATAGAACGCGTTACATCCGACAAACCAGCCCAGTTTGACCAATATAATCCTCCCCATTCCATATCGTTCATCGGGACACCGTTAATCATAACAGCTATATTAGCCTGCTCAAACCCGCGTAAATTAATTCGGGAATCTCCGAAAGCACCTCCTGATTTCGTTGCATATACCCCTGGAGTAGATTTTAAAATTTCCGGAAATTCCTGTGTTGAAAGTTTATTTTCAATCTCTACCGGTTCAATCACAGAAATGGCTACCGGCGTCTTTCTCCGAACAGCAACAGATGCCGTTACCGTAACGTCACCTAAACCGATGGATTGGGTTTCCATTTTGATTATTCCTAAATTGAGAGGTTTAGCAGTAATCTTTACTTCCTTTTTCAATTCCCTATACCCTACACAGCGAAAAATCAAAACCTGATCCTCCATCTTAGAAGTCTCCAAGACAAAGCTTCCATCCAGCTTTGTTGCCGCTCCTTCTCCGGTTCCCTGCACCATAACCGTTGCCCCTACCAATTCTTCTTTTGTTTGCGAGTCAATAATTTTGCCCTTTACGACTCCCTGAGCCATAGTCGTCCATGCCAGCAACAGCATAGGAACTATACACACCAGACATTTTACAAAGGTTTTCTTCATATAAAAACGTTTAATTATTAATTTAGCCACCTCACCAAAAAAACGTACGTTTTTTTTAGGTATATTTTAAAAAATCATGTCACAAAGTTAAATATTATAAAAGAAAAACATAGGCTTTTTTCAATCTTAACAAAAACTTCTTTTCTTTGCTGTTTATATTGTACATTTAACAACTCATTAATACTCAAAAAATCATATATTTACAGAATAGGAATCTTTTAAAAAGAGGCAGGAAACAGACCGGAATTACAGAATAAATATTCTATAATCTGTATTATTCAGGCCCGCTGATCTGCTTAAATGCAACCATAGGGACTTAAAAACTTTCAAAACAAAGAGAGTAATGAAACAATATTTTGTAACTATTTAAAAAAATTATTAATTTTGTTTGGTATGCACCTAAATCGTTCAGACATGAATAAATTACTCTTTTCTTTTTTTATAATTTGCTTTTTTTTACCCCTTCAGGCAAATATTCCCTGCAAATTAAATCTGGATCAAAACTGGACGTTTCGTCAATATAACATAGGGTGCTGGCTACCGGCTTCTGTTCCCGGCACTGTACACACGGATTTACTGGATAACGGGCAAATTCCGGACCCCTTTTACCGGGTAAACGAGAAAGAATTGCAATGGATTGATAAATTAAACTGGGAATACAAAACGACCTTTTATATAAATGATACGGTATGGAACAAAAGCCATAAAAGACTGACTTTTTTAGGCCTCGACACTTATGCCGATATTTATCTAAACGGGCAGAAATTAGGCCATGCCGACAATATGTTCAGGACTTGGAGTTACGACATTTCTTCTCCTTTACAAAAAGGAGAAAACGAACTAAGGGTAGTGTTTTATTCTCCTGTCACGGAAGGATTAAAAGCAATGGAAAATTACGGTCTGAAACTACCGGCCGGAAATGATCAAAGTATATTAGGTGGTATGGGCAACAATCAAGTAAGCGTATTCACCCGTAAAGCTCCTTATAACTATGGCTGGGACTGGGGCCCCCGCTTAGTTACCTCCGGAATTTGGCGGAATGTAATAATAGAAGCCTGGGAAGACGTGAAAATTGAAGACATCTTTATTCACCAATTGAAAGTTAACCAAAAAGCAGCCCAACTGAATGCAGAAATTTCAGTAACCTCAGCAGGCCGTCAGGAAGTGACAATCGAAATCCTTAACAGTAATAAAACGATCAGTCAGCAAAATCTCATACTTAAAAACGGGAAAAATCACATCGGACTTCCCGCAAATATACGGAATCCTCGTCTATGGTGGAGCAATGGGTTAGGGAAACCGGAATTATATACTTTTCAAATAAATGTAAGAAGAAATGACAGTCTATTGGATAGTCGGCAAATCACTACCGGTTTACGGACTTTACATCTCATCCGGAAAAAAGATACAAACGGTGAAACGTTTTATTTCGAATTAAACGGGATTCCTGTATTTGCCAAAGGGGCAAATTATATTCCCAATGATGTATTCTTACCACGTGTAAATCCGTCTGATTACGAAAAAGTAATAGCAGATGCTAAAAATGCCCATATGAATATGCTCCGGGTCTGGGGCGGAGGCATATATGAGAATGATTATTTCTATGAACTATGTGACAAAAACGGAATTATGATCTGGCAAGATTTTATGTTTGCCTGTTCCATGTATCCCGGTACACCTGAATTTTTGGAAAATATCCGGCAGGAAGCGAAAGATAATCTGCTGCGTTTACGGAATCATCCGTGTATAGCCTTATGGTGTGGCAATAACGAAATAGGGGGTGCCTGGCATCAGGGATCTCCCGGAGGCTGGGGCTGGAAAAAACAATATACCATTGCACAACAGGATACGTTATTTAAAGCATATACAACCATCTTTCACCGGATTCTTCCGGATGCAGTAGCAAAGTACTCTGTAAATACTCCTTATTGGCCCTCCTCTCCAATGGGCGGATCGGGCAAACTCGATTTCGAATCACAAGCGGGAAACAGTGGCGATAACCATTATTGGGGAGTATGGCATGGCAAGCACCGTCTGGAAGAATTTTCCAATCATATCGGACGGTTTATGAGCGAATACGGTTTCCAGTCTTTTCCTGAATTTGCAACGATAAAAAAATATACCCTTCCGGAAGATTACAATATTGAATCAGAGGTTATGGCTTCCCATCAGCGCAGCGGAATTGGAAACCTGAGAATACAGGAGTACATGGGTTGGTATTATTCCCTTCCGGAAGATTTTGAACAATTTCTCTATACCAGTCAGTTGTTACAAGCCCGGGCAATGAAAACAGCCTTGCAGGTACACCGTCAGGCAATGCCTTATTGTATGGGATCCCTCGTATGGCAATTAAATGATTGCTGGCCGGTTGCCAGCTGGTCCACCACCGACTATTATCACCAATGGAAAGCCGCCCATTATGCTATTCGGGAGAGCTGTAAGCCTACCATTTTGATTCCTCTTCAGACCGAACAGGCGGAGCTGGAACTTTGGGTAGCTAATGATCTTCTTCAAAAAATCAATGGAACTTATTCCATTGAGCTATTTGATTTCGACGGTCAAAAACACAATACTCTGAAAGACCGGTTTTCTATCGGAGCAAATCAATCCCACAAAATTGTTTCCTGTTCTATAGAGGACTTTTTAAAAGGGAAAAAGAAAACCCAAGTAGTAGCTGTATTGAAAATCTGCCAAGGGAAAAATACCCTAGACGAACAATACTTTTATTTCACAGAACCTAAAAATCTGGAATTACCCAAGCAACCGCAAATCACAATTCAAACATCTGTAAAGAATGGGAAAAAATACCTGACAGCAACGACCAATAAAATCGCATGCAATGTGCTTTTCTATTCTCCGGATACCCGGATGACTTTTTCCAACAATTACATCGACCTTTTGCCCGGCAAAACTTATATCATCGAATTCCAGACAGAAGCGGAACATTACACAATAAATACCCGCTTCCTCCAATGAAAGATTTCTGCCAACCCCTTCATTGACAGCACGCTGATTAACGAAATGAAAATTCCTCCTTTTATCAAACGGAATATGCTGAATCAACGGGTCTTTGGACAAGCATACGCGCGTACAAAGAGCTGTCCCTGGGGAATATAAATTTCCCCAATGTCTTTGTTCAACGTATGGGTAACAGCACTACCGGATTTCGGAACCGGGCATCATTTCTTTGTCCGGACGGACAAAAGAGAGAACACCATCGGCATTTGCAGCCATCAGAATCATTCCCTGGGATTCGATTCCTTTCAGATTTTTGGATTCCAGATTCACCAAAATACTTACCTGTTGGCCAACCACTTCTTCGGGAGTATAATACTCAGCAATTCCGGAAACCACAGTACGGGTATCTATCCCGGTATCAATTGTCAGTTTTAACAGCTTTTTGGTTTTGGCCACCTTTTCCGCTGCCACTATCTTTCCGACACGGATGTCCATTTGCTGAAAATCTTCAAACGAAATATTTTCTTTAGCAGCTGCAGCTTTTACACTAGCCAATTCATTGGCTTTTTTTGTTGCCAGTAATCTATCAATTTGCCGCTGTATCTCTTCGTCTTCAATCTTGTCAAATAATAAACCGGCTTCATTAATCCGGTGTCCGGCAGGGATAACGTCCCCTCCCATCTTTTCCCAAGCCACAGTTGCTACATTCAAAAAAAACCTCAACTTTGCAGCACTAAACGGCATAAACGGTTCTGTAAGGACAGATAAGTCAGCAGCAATCTGCAAACAAATATTCAATATCGTCTTTACCCGCGATTCATCTGTTTTAATTAATTTCCAAGGTTCCGTATCGGCCAAATATTTATTTCCCAGACGAGCCAACCCCATACATTCTTTCAATGCTTCACGGAAATGGAAATGATCCAGATTTTTCTCTACCCTCTCTATAATTTGAGGAATCTCTGCCAGCACCTGTTTATCGTAATCTGTCAGTTCTCCCCGCTCAGGAACAATGCCTCCGAAATACTTATGGGTCAAAACAAGAGCCCGGTTGATAAAATTCCCGTAAATGGCCACTAATTCACTATTATTACGGGTCTGAAAATCCTTCCAGGTAAAATCGTTATCTTTTGTCTCAGGAGCATTAGCGGTCAGCACATATCGCAAAACATCCTGCTTTCCTTCAAAATCCCTCAAATATTCATGGAGCCATACCGCCCAATTCCGGGAAGTAGAAATCTTATCTCCTTCCAGGTTTAAAAATTCATTGGCAGGTACATTATCCGGCAAAATATAAGTTCCCTCTGCCTTTAACATAGCAGGGAAAATGATGCAGTGAAAAACGATATTGTCTTTCCCGATAAAATGGATCATCCGGGTCTCCTTATCTTTCCAGTATTTTTCCCAATCCGGTGTCAGATCCTTCGTAGCAGAAATATACCCGATAGGCGCGTCAAACCATACATACAATACTTTACCTTCTGCGCCTTCTACCGGAACCGGCACTCCCCAATCCAAATCCCGGGTGACGGCACGGGGTTGCAACCCGTTATCCAGCCAGGATTTACATTGGCCGTAGACATTGCTCTTCCATTCTTTATGTTCTTCCAATATCCATTTTTTCAGCCAGTTTTCATACTGATCCAGAGGTAAATACCAATGTTTAGTCTCTTTCAGCTGAGGGGTATTCCCGGTTATGGCAGATACCGGATTGATCAGATCTGTAGCGTTTAAACTGGTTCCGCAAGATTCACATTGATCACCGTATGCCCGCTCGTTTCCACAGATGGGACATTTTCCGATAATATAGCGGTCTGCCAGAAATTGCCCGGCTTTTTCATCATAAAACTGCTGGGATGTTTTTTCGATAAATTTTCCCTCTTCATACAATTTTTTGAAAAAAGCTGAAGACAACTCATGGTGAGTAGCCGAACTCGTACGGGAATAGATATCAAAAGATATCCCAAATTCTTCAAAAGATTTTTTTATCAGATTATGATAACGGTCCACAATATCCTGAGGCGTTACACCTTCCTTCTGGGCCTTTATCGTAATAGGCACTCCATGCTCATCGGAACCTCCGATAAATACCACCTCTTCCCCTTTTGCCCTTAGATATCTCACATAAATATCAGCAGGTACGTACACCCCGGCTAAATGCCCGATATGTACCGGACCATTTGCATATGGTAAAGCCGTCGTTACTAGATTTCTTTTGAAATGACCCATATTTTTATTTTTAATGATTTGCGGAATAATTAAGGCGCAAATTTACAAAAAAATCGTATTTTCGCACACGAATAAACCGAAAGTCCGAACCGGAAATTATTTTTTGTTTGAATTTTTATAAATCGACCTATGTTACGTCCTCCCTATCTTCAAGCCGGAGACAAAGTCGCCTTGGTTTCTCCTGCAGGTATAATCGCTCCGGAATGTATTGAATACGCTGAAAAGATATTATGTTCCTGGGGACTTATCCCTGTCAGAGGAAGATACGCTATTTCCAGGTATAATCATTTCTCCGGCAGTGATTACGAACGTTTACAGGACATGCAATGGGCTATGGACGAAGAAGAAATCCGGGCTATTTTTTGTACCTGCGGCGGATACGGTTGCCTGAGAATTATTGAAAAATTAGATTATTCTCTCTTTCAGGGGAATCCGAAATGGCTGATCGGCTGTCAGGAAATCTCCATCTTTCATTCGCAAATAAATGAATTGGGTCTGGAAAGCTTATATGCCCCCATGCTTTGCGCTTATCCTAATCTCACAGCAATGGCTTTGGAACGTATTAAAGGTTTTTTATTCGGAAGCATAACGAGCTATAAAATAGAAAAAAATGCCTTAGCTTATCCGGGAATTGTAGAAGCCGAATTAACCGGAGGTGATATCTGTATCATTCATCATTTACAATCGACTACGATTCAACACGATCTGAAAGGCACCGTACTTTTTCTGGATAGCAGCTATACAGATCTGGAAACAGAAAAAATAATAAGGTATATGAAGCTCTCCCGAATCTTCCAACATTTGAGGGGATTAATCATATGTAATAAAAATTTAAATACAAATATTGAATTAACTCAACTGATACAGGAAATTACGGAAACTTATGACTATCCCGTATACACCGGTATTCCTTCATCCGATCAGCCGGACAGCTATCCGATCCTACTGGGTAGCAACCTTCGGTTTGCCGTAAATGATTCGGATATTGAAGTTGACTTCGTATAAAATTTCCCTATTATCAATTTTAAAAGGATTTATCATCCTGCTTGACTAAAAACAATTTACTCATGAATAAACCTACGTATTTATCTGATTTGACAACCTTGCGCGAATTTTGCGATTCCTATACACTTTCTTCTGTTCACAACCGCCTGCCTTTAATCGGAGTATCTGCAAATCTGGAAAATGAGATTTCCACTGTAAAAAACGATTACACCAACTCTATTATAGCAGGTGGCGGCATTCCGGTTATTCTGCCTGTCCACACGGATTTAGCCATTCTTGAAGAAATGTTTTCTTCCCTGGACGGTCTCCTGCTCACCGGCGGAGGCGATATCAACCCTTTATTTTATCAGGAAGAACCTTTACCGGCACTGGGAAATTTGTCCGCATTGCGCGATCAATACGATCTGATGTTATTAAAAATGGCTTATGACAGGCAATTGCCTATATTTGGGATCTGCAGAGGCCATCAAGTAATTAATATCTTTTTTGGAGGCACTTTATATCAGGATATTTACTCTCAGATAAATTCCCCTTTATTAAAACACCAGCAAACTGCAGAAGGAAATCAGGGAACTCACTATGTGGAAGTAGCTCCCGGCAGCAAACTCAAAGAAATCCTGGGGCAGGATAAAATTCTTGTGAATACGTTTCATCATGAGTCCAACAAAGATATTGCTCCCGGATTCCGGAATACAGCTCTGTCTTCCGACGGGATACTGGAAGCTTCTGAACCGTTATCTGATACGGGACCGCAGATCTTAAGCGTACAATGGCATCCGGAAAAAATGGCTGCAGCCAATGACCCGGCTATGGTAAACTTGTTTCAGTATTTTGTCGGCCAGGCCCAGCTGTACAAAAAATGCAAACAAATACATACCCATATTTATACCATTGACTCTCATGTGGATACTCCTCTTTTTTTTACCGAGGATTTTTCTATTGCACAAAGAGAAAACGGGGCCAAAGTCTCTCTGCCTAAAATGCAGGAAGGTTTACTCGACTGTATATTTATGGCGGCTTATTTAAAACAGGGAGAACGGGATGAAGAATCGTTACGTCAAGCGACAGAACGTACTGTCACTATTATCAATCAAATCAAACAGCAAATTGAAGCCAATCAGGAATGGGTAGGCCTGGCTACCTGTCCCGAAGATTTATATTACCTGAAAAGAAATGGGAAAAAGACCTTTTTTATCGGCATAGAAAACGGATATGCCTTAGGAAGGAATATCCGGAATGTAGCCCGTTTCCAGAAGATGGGAGTAAGTTATATGACCCTTTGTCATAACGGCAATAACGGCATTTGCGATTCTGCAAAAGGAGAACCCGAACACAACGGATTGAGTAAATTCGGTCAAAAGGTAATACAGGAAATGAACCGAACCGGGATTATGGTGGACATTTCCCACGTCTCAGAAAAAACTTTTTACGACGTAATCCGCATCAGTCGCACTCCTGTTATTGCTTCACATTCTTCGGCAAAAGCGCTTTGCGATCATCCACGTAACCTGGACGACGATCAACTGAGAGCCATCGCTTCTGTAAAAGGAGTCGTACAAGTATGCCTTTATGAAGGATTTCTCTCCCGAACTCACCGTTCTACCCTGAAAGATGCCATACAACACATCGATTATATCGTCAATTTAATCGGGGAAGACTATGTTGGCATTGGTTCTGATTTTGACGGAGGAGGAGGTATAGAAGGCTGTAACGCCTCAAATGAAATGGTAAATATCACCCGTGAATTATTACGCCTCGGATATTCTTCTGAAAGTATAAAAAAAATATGGGGAGGAAACCTATTACGAGTAATGCAAACGGTACAAGATTATGCTGCCAGAAAACACAGGTAGCAGATATATATAGCTTTATTCCGGTAAAGCAAATTATTATTTTTATATTTTTGTATCCCTAAAGCAATACTCAGATGTAAAAATATTCAGCGGAGAAAAGACCAAGAGCGTTTCGTAACCGGTTAAGACAGGCTAACCGACAAAGTGTAACAGCTTCAAAGAAAAGAATAAACCAATCACTCTCCTGCTGAACAGCTGAACATTTAAACAAATATAAACGGCGATCAGAGAATTTATGCAAAAAATAAAATTGTTATTTCTCCCTTTTTTCTTTCTTTTTCTCGAAGGATGTTTTTCTTCTGCTATCTATGAAGATTATCAAAACATTCCTCAGGAAAAATGGAAGATCAATTCGGACATTCAATTTGAAGTAGAAATTCCCCAAAACGGGAAATACGATTTTATTCTGTGTATCCGGCATTCGACAGATTACGAAATGGCTAATCTTTGGTGTTTTCTCTCTATTGCCGACTCTACCCGAGCAATTTACAGGGATTCTGCTAATATTACTGTTGCAGATACTGACGGCAAATGGAGAGGCAAAGGAAATCTTCTCAAAACGTTGGAATATCCTTTGCCCGTTCCTTATTCCTTAAACACAGGCAAATATGTTATTTCTGTCCGTCAAGGAATGCGCATTCCTGTGTTAAAGGGAATTAAAAACGTTGGTTTGATTGTCCGCTCAACAAAATCTGCTCCCACTGAAAAGTAATAAATTTAAACATTTTACATGGCTAAAAATAAACTGGCAAAATTTGCGGAAATGGAGGTCCTGAAAAACGTTTTTCAGCCAAAACACAAAGAAATATTCCGAACAGACTATTTCCTTAAAGGTCATTGGCGAGAAAAAATTTTTCAGAATAATCATCCCATTGTATTGGAAATTGGATGCGGAAAAGGAGAATATACCGTTGGCTTAAGCGAACTCTATCCCGAAAAAAATTTTATCGGAATAGATATCAAGGGAGCCCGGATGTGGCACGGTGCCAAAATAGCTCTGGAAAAGGGATTGCCCAATGCAGTCTTTCTCCGTATTTATGCAGAAATGTTAGAATCGGTCTTTGCCCCTCACGAAATATCGGAGATCTGGATTACTTTTCCGGATCCCCAAATGGCCAAAGCCCGTAAAAGACTAACAGGAAGCCGCTTTTTAAATCTTTACAAAAAAATCCTGATCCCCAACGGCCATATTCACCTGAAAACGGACAGTCCATTTCTGTTTGCTTATACGGTTGCATTGATCGGACACAATCAGTTAAAAGCTTTTATTTGTACAGAGGATTTATATCGTTGTGAAGGCCAGGATAAAATTTTGGGTATTCAAACTTTTTACGAGCAACAATGGTTGTCCCGAGGCAAAACAATCAAATACATTCAATTCGCTTTAGAAGGTAGTGATTTTATACAAGAACCTGATATTGAACTAGAAAAAGATGATTACCACAGTGAAGCCCGTTATATGAACTTATCCCCCAAACAATAATTTGCAGAAAAATGAAAAAGAGGGTTTTAATGGCGATGAGCGGAGGCATTGACAGTACTGTTGCCGCTATGTTATTGCTAGAGCAAGGTTACGAACTGGTAGGTATAACATACCGGACATTCGATAATATATCCAGGGGATGTATGGAAAAAGAAAAGGGATGCTGCAGTGTTGATTCTCTTTTTGAAGCGAAAAGGATGGCTGAAAAACTGGGTTTTGAACATCATATTCTGGATATCCGGGAACAATTTAAAAATACCGTTATCCGGAATTTTATAGATGAATATTTACAGGGCCGAACTCCCAATCCCTGTGTATTATGCAATTCTACAATTAAATGGGGAAAATTACTGGAAACCGCTGAGGAGTATAATTGTACCTATATTGCAACCGGTCATTACGCCCGGATCGGAAAAGAAAACGACCGCTACTTTCTACGCAAAGGAATAGATGAAACGAAAGACCAAACTTATTTTCTCTGGAAACTAACGCAAGAAAACCTGGCCCGGACACTTTTCCCTCTGGGAGAACTGACAAAGCCTCAGGTCCGCCGGATTGCCCTGGAACAGGGATATGAAAAATTATCTCAAAAAAGTGAAAGTCAGGAAATTTGTTTTATCCCCGATAATGATTACCGGAATTTTCTGGCGAATCAGGTAGAAAATTTTTCCGGGAATTACGGTCCGGGGCTTTTCGTAGATACTTCCGGTAAGGTGTTAGGAGAGCACAAAGGTTTTCCGAATTACACTATCGGACAAAGAAAAGGGTTGGGCATAGCTTTAGGTCATCCCATGTTTGTTGTAGCGATCAATGCTTTGGAAAATAAAGTCGTTCTGGGTACAAAGGAAGAATTAAAAGGTAAAATTTTCTATGTAAAGGGAATTAATCTAATGAAATATTCCAGCGTCCCGGCAGGGTTAATTGTTTCCGTCAAAATTCGCTACCGGAATGCTGGTGGTTTAGCCGCTATATTTCCCGAAAATGAGCAATTCAGAATCGTTTTTCAGGAAGCCACCGATTCGATCACACCCGGGCAAAGCGCAGTTTTTTACGAAGGAAATGACGTCGTCGGCGGAGGTATTATCGCTTAGTTCACCTTGCGGCCGTATAAACCTAAATTATTTTATCTTTGTAAGGTGTGCTTTACAATAATTTTCCAATTCCAGGATCCGACTGACATAAACCAGTGAATAATCGGTAGAATGATCGTTCACATAATTATAAAAATATACGATTTTATGAGCAAGATTGACTTTGAAGATGTCATCTTCACTTCTCTGAAATTCCCGATATAATATCTCCCCCAGCATACCGCATTTTTCAACAAAATAATCATCCTCCGACAATTTTTCCAGAATCTTTTCCTTTTCTTCTTCCAGAAAGAAATCACGAAATTGCCCGAAATAATTGGTATACAATTTTTCCAATTGCTCTTTCCTTTCGTCCTCCTTTTCTTTATCTCCCGTAAATATCAGTTCCAACGAATCAAAGAATGTACGGATAATGCGTGAAATATAATCGCGTGATAACATATATATCTTATTAATTTATCTGCGAAAATAGAGAATTTTTACCGAATAAAAAAAGGAGCCGCAAATTACGGCTCCTTAAATTCGGCATCTACCTACTCTCCCACCTGTGCGGCAGTACCATCGGCGTGA
>NZ_CALCLB010000015.1:0-8560 GCF_937966165.1 uncultured Odoribacter sp. | reverse complement strand
TTTATCTGTATACCCGCAATTACGATAAGGTGATTGAATATGCCAATGAAGTACTTACTGCGAATCCCAAAACAATGCTGAGGGACCTGAAAACAATTTCCAACCTTACGCAGGAATACGGTCCGATTGCAGAGGATTATATCCGTGTTGAATATCCGGCCAACCTGCTTTTGATGACGGGGTACTCCCAGCTGGCTTATGTATATGGAAACTATGGTACTGGTAAGAGATTTATGCATTCAGCCCACCTGGCAAGTACAGAAACAAACCAGAGTGATGGCCCTTGGGGAGGTTATGTATCCAAACTATTTTATTTACCGGCTTTAAATTATAATACTGGTTATGTTTGTTCACCGAAAATGCCTGCTTTATTTGAATATACCGACCGTGAGGCAGGGGTGGGCTATAGCCGTACGGTAGTTCCGATTTTCCAGACGGATGAAGTACTCCTTTGCCGGGCTGAAGCCTATATCATGAAAAATGATTTTACAAATGCTACAGCTGACCTGGCTTTATGGATGTCCCAGCATACTTCCTCTTCTGTAACTTTAACAAGAGAGCTGATCAATAGCTATTATTCAGGACTGGCTTTTTATACACCTGAAAATGCGACCGTAAAGAAAGAGATCAACCCGGAGTTTACATTGTCTGACGAACAGAAAAACTTTGTTTACTGCCTGCTGCATTTCCGCCGCATTGAAACCATTCACGAAGGATTGCGCTGGTTCGACATTAAACGATTCGGCATCAAGATATACCGCCGTTTCCTGGATGAAAACTATAAAGTTACCCGTCAGGATTCCCTGGAAGTGAATGACCTGCGCCGCGCCGTTCAGATACCAAATGATGTAATCAGTGCAGGACTGGCTCCGAATCCGAGATAGTACTTACATAACTTATTAATAAAGTATGAATATGAAAAAAATAATAATATATCTGTTAGCTCTTACATTGACAGGATGCCTCTGCTCCTGCGATGATGACAAACCCAGCGGTCACAGTATCTTCCCTACGGATGGTGAAGAGGGAAGTGAATTTGACCAGTGGCTGCTGTATAACTATGTATATCCTTATAATATCGAGGTAAAATACAAAATGGAGGATATCGAGTCGGATATGAAGTATACCCTGGCTCCGGCTTTACCTGATAAATGCGTGGCTTTGTCTAAAGTAATCAAATACCTATGGCTCGAAGCTTACGACGAAGTGGCAGGACTGACTTTTACCCGCACCTATACTCCCCGTGTAATCCACATGATCGGTTCCGGTGCCTATAATACAAACAATACAGTCGTTCTGGGTACAGCCGAAGGCGGATTAAAGATCACGCTTTACAAAGTAAATGACATCGATCCGGAAACAGTGACGGCGGCTCAACTCAACAGTGACTACCTGAAAACAATGCACCATGAGTTCGCTCACATCCTGCATCAGACAAAGAATTATTCTACAGAATACCAGAACATTACCGGTAAAGATTATATCGGAGATCAATGGAGCTCCGGCTCCCAGACAGAAGCACTGGCCCGTGCAAAAGGATTTATCAGCCGTTATGCCCGTTACAGTGCAGATGAAGATTTCGTGGAAATGATCTCTATTTTCGTTACCCGGGATCAGGACGCATGGGAGGCATTACTTGAAGCTTCCAATACCGTAGCTGACGGAAACACGGAAACAGGTAAAGCCCTGCTTGAACAAAAATTCGAGATCGTAAAGGATTACCTGAAAAATTCCTGGAATATCGACATCTATGAATTGCGCAGTGTCGTTCAGAGACGTGGAAATAGTCTGGACCAATTGGATTTAACAAAAATTTAATACATCGTCTGTTATGAAGAAAATACTATATTTACTCCTTCTTCTCCCGTTCTTTTCTCTGCAATCCTGCGTAGAGGACGAGAAAGATATATTTGATGCTTCTGCTGCCGAAAGAATCGCGGCTGCCATGAAGGAATACAGAGCTACCCTGGCCGCTGCAGAAAACGGCTGGCTATTGGCTTACTATCCCGAGAAAAATCACTCTATCGGGGGCTATAACATGATGGCTAAGTTTACGGCCGACGGTTATGTTACCCTTTCCTCTGAAGTAGCTACCCGGAATTATGCAGCCGGAGATACTGTGACTTCCCAGTATGAGATCATCTCTGATATGGGACCGGTGCTGACGTTCAATACCTACAATGAACTTCTGCATTATTTCACGGAACCGAACGGCTCCAGTGATGTAGACGGTATGGCCGGGGATTATGAATTCGTATTTATGGACGTAACGCCCAGTAAAATCATACTGAAAGGAAAGAAATATGAAAATAGACTGGTCCTGACCCGTCTGGATGAACCGGTAGATCCGAAAGCTTATTACACATCCATTGCTGCTATGGAAGAAAATGCTTCTTTCGGTAATTACTATTTCCGGGTAAATGGAGATTCTGTTTCAATGGCTGTCCTTTCTGACCGTGTACTTAATATTGCTTATGAACAGTATTCACAAACAGGAGAAGTTGTTGTACAGGAAGAAGCCCTTGCTTTCACTTTTACGCCTACAGGTATAAAATTGTATGAACCTTTCGTTTATTCAAAAGATCTGAGAACAAACAATCAGGTAAAAATGGAAAACTTTGACTGGAACGAAGAGTCTGTTACATTTACCTGTACTGACGGAGCTGATGCTGAATTTGAAGCTTATTTACCGGAAGGGTATCGTTTCTATAAAGATTTTATCGGTACTTATACTATGAAACATAGTGGCAGTAAAACGACAGAAATTACTCTTACTGAAAAAGTAAATAAAAAATCTTTTACGGCTTCCGGTGGTGAATTGGTCTATCCTTTTGAATTCGGATTTGACTTGGCTAACGGAACAATTACGTTAAAAGCTCAGAAATACCTGGAGCAACTCAGCGCAAATGAATATATGGGAATTGCAATGTGGGATTCCAATAAAGGTTATGTTACCTGGGGCGATGGTGGAATGATTGGTGTATGTACGGAAGTCGGAGGTCATTTGACGATCAATTTTAAAGATAATAAATTGTGGCCGGGATATACTGTTGACGGCTTTATATATTGGAAATTCGATGGATCTGGTACTAGTATTGGTAGCGGCGGAGGACGATTCTACGAAATTACGTTGACAAAACAATAAAATTAGAGATCTATGAAAAAAATATTTAGCTTATTAACAATGACACTCTGCCTCTTTCTGGCAGGGTGCTCAGACAACGAAAATAACAGCACCATACCAGAGCTGGGCATAGAAAGCTCTGAGGTGATCTTTGGTGCCGGAGGAGGAGAAGGAACAATAACCGTTGCCGTCCCCAACATAGCGGCCAAAGCGGACCAGGATTGGTTTACCGTATCTGTGTCCGGAAATGTGGTAAAAGTAGTAGCTTCTGAAAACCGCGATGTTAACGGACGGACCGGACAGGTGATCCTCACTTCAGGAGGGTTGAAACGTACTGTTCCCGTAACCCAGTATGGACTTACCATTAAAACCAGTCCGTCAGAAATTATTCTGGCCGGAGCCGGGGATGAACAGCAGGTAGAAATTGTTTGCGATATCCCGGTTACTGTAGAAACCCTTGATTCCTGGATAAGTGCTACCCAGACAGGGGATACCCTGACTGTAAAAGCCGGAGCAAACGAAGCAATAAAAACCCGTAAAGGTACCATTAAACTAAGTGTTACTGAAAATGTTTATGCTGTTATTTCCGTTTCTCAGGATCCGGCACAACCCATCACTTACAATGACTTGCTGGGAGAATGGGATTTCAACTACGACAATGGGAAAACAGCCAAAGTAACCCTGACGACTAAAGTTCGGAATGAAAGTTTTACTGTAACCGGTTTAAGTATGAAATTCGAAATGAAATTCTATACGAACGGAAACATGGAAATAGTAAAACAGGATGTCGGGACCTCAGGGGCCAATACAGTGAGACTGTGTCCGTGGGAAGTAAGCGGAGAGGGAACATTTACCTGGGCAGACGGTGTGGGCCTGATCAGTGAAATCAGCGGAACGCGTAATGATTTAGTCTATACTTTTGTAGACAATGGCGTATACGGTGAAAAAGAGATGAAAGGGTTTATCCTGTGGATGTTTGACAGTAGTGGTACAAGTGTTGGAGAATACAAGGGAGGTACTTCCCGGTATACTTATATTTCTATGGAAAAACACAAATAAAAATCTCTTATAAAATTAAAATTCCCCTTACAGTTCAATCCTGTAAGGGGAATTTTAATTATTTTAATATGTTAAAATCACTAAACTCAAAAGATAGGATACTAACCAAATAACAAACGGCAGATATCTGAAATCTTGGAAACAAATTTAATCTGGATGTCTGTTGTTGTTTTTGTTAAACTTTTTTGATTCCCTTTAGGGATGAAAATTTGTTGAAAACCTAATTTTTCTGCTTCAGAAATACGTTGTTCTATACGACTAATTGCTCTGATTTCACCAGATAAACCAACTTCCCCTGCAAATACAGCATCATGAGGTAATGTTGTATCAATATTTGAAGATAATACTGCCATGACAACAGCTAAATCCAAGGCTGGATCACTAACCCGGATTCCTCCTGCAATATTTAAAAAAACATCCTTTGTAGCCAAACGAAATCCGACCCGTTTTTCCAAAACAGCTAAAAGCATATTTAAACGTCTTGAATCAAATCCCGTTGCAGAGCGTTGAGGAACTCCATACGCAGCAGTAGAAACTAATGCTTGAACTTCTAATAAAATAGGGCGAACTCCTTCAATAGTTGCAGAAACGGCTATACCACTTAAATCTTGGCTATAATTTGAAAGTAAAAGTTCTGAAGGATTACTTACCTGACGTAAACCAGATTGAAGCATTTCGTAAATCCCAATCTCGGAAGTAGAACCGAATCGATTTTTTAAAGAACGTAAAATACGATACATATATTGCTGATCCCCTTCAAAATGCAGTACTGTATCAACCATATGTTCTAGTATCTTGGGTCCTGCTAATTGCCCGTCTTTTGTAATATGACCAATCAGTATAGTTGAAATCGTATTTTCCTTAGAATAACGCAATAAACTATTTGTGCATTCCCGGATTTGTGAAAGGCTTCCTGGAATAGCATCTATATTTTCCGTCGCCAATGTTTGTATTGAATCAATAATCAAAAGATTAGGTTGTATTTTTCGAGAATGCTCTAAGACTATCTCAAGAGAATTTCCTGAAAGAAAAAGACATTCATCATTATCAACATTTAAACGCTGAGCTCTCATTTTAATTTGAGCGATACTTTCTTCCCCCGATACATATAGTATTTTGCCACACTTATTGTGTAAAGCAAACTGAAGTACAAGGGTTGATTTCCCTATACCAGGTTCTCCGCCTAACAAAATCATAGATCCCGGTACTATCCCCCCTCCTAATACCCGGTTAAGTTCATCATCACCTGTATCTATTCTCTCATCGGCATTTACTTTTACTTCTGACAGTCTAAGGGCTTTTAGTGCAGATTCACTTGTAAATATATTATTTCGTCCTTTTGCTTTTACCTCCATCTCTTCCTCAAAGCTATTCCACTCCCCACAAGTTGGACAACGTCCAACCCATTTGGTTTCTTTGGCTCCGCAATTTTGGCAAACATATATTGTTTTCGATTTCATATATACGTTTTATCCGTTCAAATTAATAAAACTCCTCGTAATCTTCATCTTGATTTATTCTTTCAATTATCTCATTTTCTGTGGTATCCTCTGTACAATTCAAATTCTTCAAAACTCCCATCGGTTTTTCAAAAGGAATTGATTCAAAATGAAGACCAGGATCATCCATTACTTTCTTTAAAAATTTTGCCCAAATGGGTAATGCCATACTAGCTCCTTGCCCGTTTACTAAGTTCTGGAAATGAATAGAGCGATCTTCTGCTCCCACCCATACGCCTCCAACCAAATTAGGCGTTATTGCCATAAACCAACCATCTGCATGTTGTTGAGTGGTACCTGTTTTACCTCCCATCGGATTTGTAAAACCATATTTATAACGCAAACGAATACCAGTCCCTTCGTTTACTACACCTTCTAACAAATTACACATCAAATAAGCCGTTTGCGCAGTAATTACTTCCCGGGATTCGGGCTGAAACTCTACCAAAACATTTCCGTATTTATCTTCAATACGAGAAACCAGGAGCGGATTATTATAAACTCCCTTATTTGCAAATATAGAGTAAGCAGCAACCATTTCCTTGACAGAAATTTCAGCTGTACCTAAGAACACTGAAGGTACAGGGTCAATAAAACTTTGAATTCCCATTTTATGAGCCATTTGAGCTACGGCTTCCGGGGTAAATTGTTTCAATACCCAACCTGAAATATTATTCTCTGAGTTTGCTAATCCCCAACGCAAAGTAACCATTTCTCCTTGTCTCTTATTACCTCCCCTCGCCGTCCATGTTGTTCCATCCGGTAAAACGAAAGTTTGCGGAATATTGGGTACTTGATCGCAAGGCCCTAAGCCTTCCTGCATAGCTAATGTATAAAGAATTGGTTTTATCGTTGAACCCACCTGACGTCTGCCAATACTTACCATATCATACATAAAATAACGGTAATCAGGTCCACCTACATAAGCTTTTACATTCCCCGTTTGAGGCTCCATAACCATAAAACCTGCCCTGAAAAATGCTTTATAATGTTTAATTGAATCTAGAGGACTCATAACCGTATCTCTTATTCCCTGCCAAGTAAAAATCTGCATTTGAACAGGTTTATTAAATTCTTTACGAATGTCAGCAAAACTCATTCCTCCATCTTTTAGTACTCTATAACGCTCAGTTCTCTTTATCGAACGGTTTAATATATCCCGAACCTCTTCTGGAGATAAATCATTTGAAAAAGGAGGATTTCGTTTCTCTATCTTTTCCCGGCTGAATAACGGTTGAAGATCCTGACTTAAATGCTCTACAACAGCTTCTTCAGCGTATTTTTGCATATGAGAATTGAGAGTTGTATAAATCTTTAAGCCATCAGAATAAATATCATAATGTGCCCCATCTAATTTCGTATTTTTCCTACACCATCCATAGAGCGGATTATGTTCCCAAGCTAACGAATCTTGCTTATATAATTCTGGATTCCAACGATAATTACTTCTATTTGGCTGATTTGCTGTCATAAAAATACGAAGATATTCCCGAAAATAAGTGGCATATCCTTCTTTATGATCTTCTTTCTTAAAATTCAAGCCAAGAGGTAACATTTTCAATGAATCATATTGACTAAAAGTAAGCTTATCATATTTTAGCATTTGACTAAGAACGACATTACGGCGGCCTAAAG
This sequence comes from uncultured Odoribacter sp., assembly GCF_937966165.1. Classification (NCBI taxonomy): domain Bacteria; kingdom Pseudomonadati; phylum Bacteroidota; class Bacteroidia; order Bacteroidales; family Odoribacteraceae; genus Odoribacter; species uncultured Odoribacter sp. Next base: position 1,243 of record NZ_CALCLB010000015.1, on the reverse strand, counting down.
TTTTTTCGGGCCTGCGTAGTGGATTAAATAAAGCAGGGTTTTTAGCCATTCCCACAAGCATCGCAGCTTCTTCTATTCTTAATGAATCCAGCGGTTTTTGAAAATATACGTCCGCTGCCGAATTTATTCCTACAGCTAAATTTAAAAAGTCAAACTTGTTTAAATACATTGTAATGATCTCCTCTTTCGTATAGCTTTTTTCTAAACGTATAGCAATTATCCACTCCCGAAATTTCCGCATAGATAATTCTATAAAATTCTGATTCGGATCCCGGGGAAAAAGCATTTTTGCCAATTGCTGCGTAATTGTACTACCGCCTCCTGAAGAAGAACTTCCCGTTAATAATCCTTTTGCAACCCGGAACAGTCCTATTATATCTATTCCACTATGATCATAAAAACGTATATCTTCTGTCGCAATTAAAGCATCTTTAACAGATTCTGGAATGTCTCTGTATTCCGTATAACGCCTGTTTTCACTCCCCTGATAATAGCGACTAATCATAGGGCCATCTTCAAAGTAAATTTCTGATGCAAATTTATTTGTCGGATTTTCCAACTCTTCAAAAGTCGGCATAAAGCCTAACTTACCAGTTGTAATCAGCCAAAAAAATATAATGACGGCTATTATTCCCGTCAAAAATATTCCCCAAAAAAGGAAAAAGAATTTTTTATACTTTTTAAACATGGGTTTCCTTGTTGATTTTTAATAAGCAAATATAATTGAAAAATATAAATTCTTTCATCTTCCTTTTATTACATTCCCATTCAAAATAATAAAAATGAATAAGGAAAACTAAATTTAAATTTTTGAATATATAAATTCGAAAACATCGAATTTTAAAAGCGAAATATAATCCACAATTTATATAAATTTTATATAAAATTCATCTATTTAATTAACTTTTATTTACATTAAATAAATCTATTTTATATTTTCCTTTTCTCCTTCTTTTCTCTTCAATATTATATGTTCGTTTTTATTGGTAATCCACGCCTGATAAGTTGATTTATAATTTACTGTATGTCAGGCATATATAAAAACATGAACAACGTAAAAATTAATCTTTAATTTAAAAAAAGATTTTTTATTATAAAAAAACAATTTTACTAACAGATTTAGAATTAATAGATTATGATAAAAAATCTGACAGATTTAAAGAAGGGAAGAACGGAAAGGGGTCTGTTTTTTATTTCCAAAGCTTTTTCTGAAAAAAATTCACCCAACATAAAACACCAAAAA
>NZ_CALCLB010000014.1:0-105410 GCF_937966165.1 uncultured Odoribacter sp. | reverse complement strand
AATATTCACTAAAAATTAATTGCCTATGAAAAAGTTATTCAATTTGTTGATGATTGCACTTTGTGTATTTGCAACAGCTTGTAGCGATGATGATGATCCAAAACCTGTACCCTTAAGTGTAAACCCGACTGAATTAACCTTCGCCGTAGAAGGAGGATCTCAGGAAGTTACCCTTTCTCTTGCAGGAGCTATTGCTTCTCCGGACAAAGACTGGTGTACGGCAGTAGTAACCGAATCCAAAGCTAAAATTACCGTTACCGCTAATGAAGAAACTCAGATTCGTACCGCTAAAGTAACCTTTACAGTTGGGGAACAGAACGTAAATGTAACTGTAACTCAATCCGGTAAAGAGGTAGTGGCTGAAGAATTGACACCGGAGAAAACAGAAGTAAACTTTGAAGCTGCAGGCGGAGAAGAAGCTGTAAAGGTAACAGCAACTGCTGCATTTACAGCAGAGTCCAGTGAAACCTGGTTGACAGCCACTGCAGCAGCAGATAAAGTAACCTTAAAAGCAGCAGCCAATACTGGCGAAGCCCGTAGTGCTAAAGTAACCCTTAAAATGGGTGAAAAAATGGCTGAAATTACAGTTAATCAAGCTGCTCCGAAAGTAATTACTTATGAAGATTATTTAGGAACTTGGACTGTAACTTCTAGTATGTTAGAACAAGGAGATTACACAATTGTTGTTTCTCAGAAAGTTGCCGGAGAAAGTTATACTGTGACAGGTTGGGGTAAATCTGTTGTAGCTACCGATCCAAAATATGCCTTTACTATGCAATATGTTGCCAGTCAGCATGCAATTGCAATATACACTGAGCAAAGTCTTGGAACTTATACAGATGCAAATGATATTACTTATCCGGTTCATTTAACAGGTGTGATTCCGTATAATGGCGCCTATTCTTATGTTACTACTACAAGCCCATCAGCTTGTATGGCAGGGATATTAAATGGAAACAAAGTAGAATGGGTAGGCCAAGAAGTTTCTATAGGAACTGCAGGAACTAAATATACGTATGCTGGTTTCTGCTATTTTATTGAAAACGCAGATGGTGACTATTTGAATTTCAAGGTAGATTGGCCATTTGCAGGCAATCCTGTGATGACAAAGGTATCTACTAATTCCGCAAGCGTAAAAGCAGCTGTAAATGGAAATCAGGTTTCTAAATCCGCTGTTGAAGCAATTGCTGAATAATTTTAGTTTTATCTTTTAAGATCAAAGGCCTTCATACGAGGGCCTTTGTTTGTATATATATCCATAGAAATATTCTATAATTGGGAAATTTAACCCATGTGGAAGTGTGCCCGAGTACATATTTAGAATAGGAAAGACGATAATGTATACTACTCACTGTAATGCTGCATGCAGCAAATCTTTTTCTCCATCATATATCTGTTTTTAGTATTTTTGAGTTAAGACCAAATAGGTAGATAACATTTTTTATGATGGTTGATTTTAGGACAGAAGTGATACATCAATTTCTATAAAAATTTTGAATTTCTGATTTTAAGAAATGTACTTTATTAAAAATTCCGTTAAAAAAATACTATTTAAAATAAGTATGAAGAATTTCTTCCGCTTTGACATAACCCAAGCGGGTTGCAATTTCCAAATCCTTTACTGCTTCTTCCGTCTGATTCAGGGATATTTTGGCAATGGCCCGGTTGTAGAAAGGTTTCGGATTGGAGGGGTCAATTTGAATGGACTGTGTATAGTCCCGTATGGCAGCTTTATAATTTCCTTTTATCTGAAGAATAACCCCCCGGTTAAAATAGAGCCCGGTTTCAGAAAGTCCTAAATTCAGGGCCTGATTGTAATCCGATAGAGCTCCCTCGTAGTCTTTCATATAAAAACGGGCAATGCCCCGGTAATGATAAGCAGCTACTAAATCCGGTTTGTGTTGGATAGCTTGGGAATAATCTTTTATGGCATTGGAATAAAGTCCCAGGTTTTCATATACAATTCCCCGGTTAAAGTAAGCTTCGGCCTGATCCGGACAATTAGCTAAAACATAATTGAAGTCCTGTAAACCTTTTTCATAAGCTTTGGTATTTGCATAACAAATTGCCCGGTTATAATAGGCAGCTAACCAATTGGGATCGGTTACTAAAACTTCGGAAAATTTATTTATGGCTTGTTCGTACTTCCCCTGGAGAATATAATCCATCCCTTCCCGATGGAGTTGTTTGACTTTATTTTGGCAGGATAATAATGTAAAAAGTATAATAATAATGATTCCGTATTTCATGCTCCCGAATATTTATTCTAATTTATTTCAAAATTAGTGATTTGGAAGGGAATATAAAAATTTCTGTTTGAATTGTTATTTGTTAAATATTTTCCGGATCAAATCGAATCGTTTCATTTTTTTTAAAATCCGGATAATTTTTTCCCTTACATCAGGTTTATACCAGAAAAAAAACATGTTTTGTTGTTTTTTTTCTGATTCTGTTTTCGGGGTATATATTTTTTGTAGCGAATAGGGGTGATATCCGGTATAATACATGGTAGTCGCCAATGTCATCGGCGTGGGAGTGAAATCTTGTACCTGTTCCAGTTTAAAATTCAAATGGCGGGTTGTAGCAGCTAATTCGGCCATATCTTCGAGTTTACAGCCCGGATGCGAAGAGATAAAGTATGGGACAATTTGCTGTTTCTGTCCATACTTTTGGTTGATCGTGTCGAATTGTTCTTTTAAGGTATAAAATAAAGAAAAAGGAGGTTTACGCATAAGGGTCAGCACCTGTTCGGAAACATGTTCCGGGGCGACTTTAAAATGTCCGGATACATGAAATCGGATCACGTTTTGCAGGTATTCGGTGTTTTTCCGGTTGATGACAGGATTTCCTGTATCGCGTAAACAAAGGTCATAACGGATTCCGGACCCGATAAAAACATGTTTAATTTGGGGGTATTTTCTGGCTAAAGCATATATATTTAATAGAGGAGAATGATCGGTATCCAGATTTTTACAGACGGAAGGGAAAGCACAGGATGCTCTTTTACAACGGGCGCACAGAGAGTTGTCTTTTCCTTTCATCGTATACATATTAGCGGAAGGCCCACCCAGATCACTAACTGTTCCTTTGAAATCGGGCATGCGGGTGATTTTTTCCAATTCTTGTAAAATGGACTTTTCTGAACGGGAAGAAATGAATTTGCCTTGATGAGCCGATATGGTACAAAAAGCACAACCTCCGAAGCAGCCCCGGTGAAGCGTCACAGAATGCCGGATCATAGTATAGGCAGGAATTTCTTTTCCTTTATACCGGGGGTGGGGAAGGCGGGTAAACGGCAAAGCGTATACGGCATCTATTTCTGCCGTTGTCATAGGGGCGTAAGGGGGATTGACAATAATCTGTTTCTCTCCGGCATTTTGGATAAGTTGGGCTGCTTTCAGGCTATTGGATTCCTGCTCAATGAAACGAAAATTCTGCGCATGCTTTTTTTTATCTCTCAGGCATTCTTCATGCGAAAACAAACGAATGACCTGCCACTTTTTATTTGTTGCATAATTTTCGGTTTGCTTCCGGCATATACAGGTTTGTGGGATATTCGTTAATACGGAAAAAGGAATACCTCTTTGTAATAATCTGCAAAGTTCCGTCAGCGGTTTTTCTCCCATTCCGTAAATCAGCATGTCGGCATGGCTTTCTACCAGAATAGAGGGCCGGAGATTGTCCTGCCAGTAATCGTAATGTGTCAGTCGTCTTAAGGAAGCTTCAATACCTCCAATGACGACGGGTACGTCCGGGTATAATTGTTTTAAAATCTTTGTATATACGATCGTAGGCATATCCGGACGAAAACCTGCTTTCCCTCCGGGCGTGTATGCGTCATCTGAGCGTCTGCGTTTTGCTGCCGTATAGTGATTTACCATAGAATCCATTGAACCGGCACTAATTCCGAAAAAAAGATTGGGACGTCCTAACTTTTTAAAATCCCGCAAATCGTCCTGCCAGTTCGGCTGAGGCACAATAGCTATTTTTAAACCGATGGATTCCAAAAGGCGGCCAATGACAGCAGCCCCAAAAGAGGGATGATCCACATAGGCATCCCCCGAAAAAAGGATAACATCGATGCTGTTCCACCCCCTCTCTTTCACTTCCTTTACAGATGTAGGAAGCCATTGTAATTGTTTCTCACTATTCATTCTCCAAATATAAGCTTACAAAGATAATGTTTTTTTATACCTTTGCCACTCCCTAAATAGGGCCTTTCTTGTCAAATATAGAGCATAACAGAAAATGAATGATGTAAACATTATCAGTTTAGGTTGTTCCAAAAATCTGGTAGATACGGAATTATTACTTAAACAGTTGGAAAAAGCCGGTTATAGGGCTTCTTTATACGAAGCCGGGGAAGAGGCAGAAATTGTAGTAATCAATACATGCGGTTTTATCGGAGATGCAAAGGAAGAATCGGTGAATACCATTCTGGAACAAATCGGAAAAAAGAAGGCGGGAAAAATCCGGAAAGTACTGGTTATGGGTTGTCTTTCCCAAAGATATAAGTCAGAATTGGAAACGGAGATTCCCGAAGTAGATGCTTATTTTGGTAAATTCGACTGGAAAGGAATACTGAAGTACCTGGGGAAAACGTATGACAATTCTGTCCGTAATCAGCGGATACTGACTACTCCTTCTCATTATGCTTATCTTAAAATTGCAGAAGGGTGTAATCGTATGTGTTCTTATTGTGCTATTCCCATTATGACCGGGAAATATAAATCCCGGGAACTGGATGAAATTTTAGAAGAATGCCGTCTTTTGGCCCGGGAGGGAGTAAAAGAAATTTTAGTGATGGCACAAGATCTGACTTATTACGGAACTGATTTGTATGGAAAAAATAGATTAGCCGAGTTGATTGATAAAATAGCGGATATAGAAGGGATAAAATGGATAAAATTGCATTATGCGTATCCGGCAGGTTTTCCTATGGAATTATTGTCTGTAATGAAAAAGAGGGAAAATGTTTGTAAGTATCTGGATATTGCTTTACAGCATTGTAGCGATCCGATGTTGAAAAAGATGAGAAGGGGAATTGATAAAGAACAAACCATCCGGCTGATCCGGAAAATCCGACGGGAAGTACCGGGAATATATTTGAGAACAACTTTAATGACGGGACATCCGGGAGAAAAAGAGGAGGATTTTAAGGAATTGTGTGACTTTGTATGGAAAATGAAATTTGAACGATTGGGCGTATTTCCGTATTCTCACGAGGAAGACACTTATTGTGATAAGCACTATCAGGATGATGTGCCGGAAAAAATAAAAAAAAGAAGGGCAGAAAAAATCATGAGAATACAACAGAAAGTGGCAGAAGCGCTAAATCTGAACCTGCTGGGGAAAGTCGTACAGGTATTGATTGACCGGGAGGAGGAAGGGTATTTTGTGGGGCGTACGGAACATGATTCCCCGGAAGTAGACCCGGAAGTCATCGTTAAATCAGATTATCCTCTACGGGTAGGAGAATTTTATCAGGTAAAAATCTGCGGAACGTATGAATATGATTTAGAGGGAAAGGTTGTTCCGGATTTGGGAATGTAACTAATTTTAAACGGGAGAGTATAAATTTAGGTATAAATGATAATAAAAACAGGAAAAATGAAAACGACAGTATTTATGGCCATGGTTATCGTTTTTTTGGTAACCGCATGTAAAAAACAGGAGAATACGAAACTTACAGCACAGGAATGGCAACTCCAGGAAATGACCGGGCTCTCTGCCAAACCGGAAAAAATGCCTACCTTACTTTTTACGGATAGCACAGCTTTATACGGTTTTGCCGGTTGTAACCGTTTCTTCGGAACGTATACCACAAAGGGAAAGGACAGATTGCATATAGAATTGGGAGGAGTTACCATGATGTTTTGTCCGGACATGGCTGTAGAAGATCAATATCTGGAAGGATTAAAGAATGTCGCTTCCTATCGTTTCGAAAAGAATCTGCTTCAATTAAGAGATTCAGCCGGAAATGTCCGGATGACTTTTATTCCTAAAAGGACAGAAAAGCAGGTAGGGGTAGATAAAGACAGTCACGGTTGTAATAAAGCAGCAGGTTATACCTGGTCGGAAGTACAGAAAAATTGTATTCGTTTATTTGAATCCGGAGTGCAGTTGGTTTCTGTACAGGATACGGCATCTTCTCTGGCTGCTTATATTGTGTTTTCTGCCGATTCCCTGCAGGCAGAAGTATTTCTGCCGGATACAGAATTTCATCCTGTTTTGGAACGCAGAAGCTTACCTGCCGGAGGATATGCGTGGAACCAGGAAGACGATGATACGTTTAATATTAGAAAAGCCGGCGACAAATGGATCATTGAACAGCGGAATACTATACTTTATCAGCAAAGTAAATAATCAATTCAAATACATTTGAAAAAAGGGTATCCGAAAAACAGGATTTTCGGGTACCTTTTTTTATAGATATCTGTCCTCACTCTCACTAAAGCGAATTTTTACTTTGTTAAATATAATTTATGAACTTCTTGGATAATTATAGGATTAAATTAATTTTGTGACAAGATTTTATAAAGAGGTAATAAATTTGATTTTTATCAGGAAAAAGAGAGGAGAATAAAGGAGCAGGGAGAAACGATGATATATTTTAATTAAATAATTGAATTATGAGTAAAAGAGAAAAAAGCATCGAATTACTGAACAGAGCTGTAAACGATGAGTTATTGGCCGTACATCAGTACATGTATTTCCATTTTGTGTGTGACGATTTGGGATACGATCTGCTTTCCGGACTTTTCCGCCGGACAGCCATACAAGAAATGATGCACGTAGAGCAATTGTCAGAGCGGATACTGTTTTTAAAGGGAGAAGTGGAGATGAAAGTTGCCGGTGAAGTGAAAAAAATCCACGATGCCCGGGAAATGCTGGAGCTTGCAGTAAAAATGGAAATGCAAAGTGTAGATGATTATAATAAATGGGCTAATGAATGTGCTGCTGCCTCAGATTCTGTCTCTAAAAAATTGTTTGAAGCTTTGACTGCTGAAGAAGAAATACATCAGGATCAATTCGATACCGAAATGGAAAATTTGCAGAAATTCGGGGATCATTACTTGGCACTGCAATCGGTAGAACGGAGTAAAAGTGTTGCAACAGGGACTGCTGCTGCTGAATAAAAGCGTTTGATATATTAATTTAAAAATGTCGATTATGCAGAACAATTTATTTTGGATTGTACCGATTTGTTCTTTAATCGCCTTGATTTTTGCCTGGTTGTTTTTCCGTGGCATGATGAAAGAATCGGAAGGTACGGATACCATGAAGCGGATAGCTTCCCATGTGCGTAAAGGGGCGATGGCGTATTTAAAGCAACAGTATAAGATTGTAGGAATCGTATTTTTGATTCTTTGTCTCTTTTTTGCATGGATGGCTTATGGACCGGGTTTACAAAATGAATGGGTATGGTTTGCTTTCCTGACGGGAGGTTTCTTTTCGGGTTTAGCAGGTTTTATCGGTATGAAGACCGCCACTTATGCCTCAGCCCGTACGGCTAATGCTGCCCGGAGGAGTATGAACGAGGGATTAAAGGTGGCATTTCGTTCCGGAGCCGTAATGGGATTGGTTGTAGTAGGGTTGGCTTTATTAGATATTTCGTTATGGTGGTTGGTGTTGGATTATTTTGTAGATGAACCGACTGCCAGTCAGAAAGCGATCATGATCACAACGACTATGCTTACTTTCGGAATGGGGGCTTCTACGCAGGCATTGTTTGCCCGTGTAGGAGGCGGAATCTTTACCAAAGCGGCTGACGTAGGAGCTGATTTAGTCGGAAAAGTGGAAGCCGGTATACCGGAAGATGATCCGAGGAATCCGGCTACTATTGCGGATAATGTAGGGGACAATGTAGGGGATGTTGCAGGAATGGGAGCTGACTTATATGAATCTTACTGTGGTTCCGTATTGGCAACAGCGGCTTTGGGTGCTGCTGCTTTTGCAGCATTTCCGGACCAACAATTCAATGCGATTCTGGCTCCCATGCTGATTGCCGCTTTTGGAGTGATTCTTTCGTTATTGGGTATCTTTTTGGTAAAGACGAAAGAAGGTGCTTCTCAATTACAGTTATTGAGGGCTTTGGACAGGGGAATTAATGTCAGTTCGGTATTGATTATCGGAGCGAGTTTCTTGGTGGTCTATTTATTGGGGTTGAGTTATTGGATTTGTGGTTCTGTAATCGTAGGTTTGCTGACAGGAATCGTAATCGGGAAAGCTACGGAACATTATACTTCCCATGCTTATAAACCGACTCAGGATATTGCAAAGAGTTCGCAGACCGGACCGGCTACCGTCATTATCAAAGGTATAGGAACGGGAATGATTTCTACTGCTATACCGGTTATAACAATTGTTGTTGGAATTATTCTGGCTTACCTTTTTGCATCCGGGTTTGATATGGCAAATATGTCGATGGGATTGTACGGTGTTGGTATTGCTGCTGTCGGTATGCTGTCGACATTGGGAATAACCCTGGCTACTGACGCTTACGGACCCATTGCGGACAATGCAGGAGGGAATGCTGAAATGAGTGAATTGGGAAAAGAAGTGCGTCAACGTACAGATGCTTTGGATGCTTTAGGAAATACAACAGCTGCTACCGGTAAAGGATTTGCTATCGGTTCTGCGGCATTGACCGGTTTGGCACTTTTAGCGTCTTATATCGAGGAAATTAAGATTGGTTTGGTACGTTTGGGAGAGACAACTTTAAATGTGGGAGGAGACATCATACAAACAACTTCTGCGACCCTGAAGGATATGATGACTTATTATGATGTCAACTTGATGAATCCTAAAGTGTTAGCCGGTGTATTTATCGGTTCGATGATGGCTTTCTTATTCTGCGGGTTGACCATGAATGCTGTAGGACGGGCTGCCCAAAAAATGGTAAATGAAGTAAGGCGGCAATTCCGGGAAATTAAAGGAATCATGGAAGGTAAAGCGGAACCCGATTATGCCCGTTGTGTAGAAATCTCGACCCGGGGCGCTCAAAAAGAAATGTTATTTCCTTCTTTACTGGCTATCGTTATTCCTATTGTTGTAGGATTGATTTTCGGAGTTGCCGGCGTAATGGGATTATTGGCTGGCGGATTGGGTTCTGGCTTCGTATTGGCGATTTTTATGGCTAATTCCGGAGGAGCCTGGGATAATGCCAAAAAATATGTAGAAGAAGGAAATTTGGGCGGAAAGGGTTCAGAATGCCATAAGGCTACTGTGATCGGTGATACGGTAGGAGATCCTTTTAAAGATACTTCCGGCCCAAGCTTGAATATTCTGATTAAATTGATGAGTATGGTTGCTATTGTTATGGCAGGAGTTACTTGTACAATTAGTTTGATCCACTGACCGGATCCGGAATTAAATATTTTTAGCAAAAAGAGGTTATGAAAATAACCTCTTTTTGTATTTTATGACTTTCCTCTGTTTACAGGATACTACCCGGTATTTGACAATTCTTTTCAACGGTATTTACAACTGAAAAATTAATCGGAAGAGGTTGTTTCGCTTATCCGATAACCGGATTTTCTGCTTCAATTCATTTGTAAATCAAAAAAATACAGTATAGTAATAAATAATAGATTGTACATATATTAACAATTGAGAATAAAATAGTTTTGTCTATTTTAATTGATTATCAATAGTTTATATAAAAACGTTTAACTACTTATTCCAGACAGAATATTGATAATGAATGATATAGAATTAAAAGAAAGGATCGATTAAATAGGATGGCATCTACGCTTTCAGCAACAAAATTAAACAATAATTTAATTTTTCAAAATCTTTATACTCATAATGTTATTCTAAAAGTTAAAAAAAATAAATAATAAACATGATATCTATTTAATCGATCGTTTGTGTTGGATGTGAAATATATGTTAATAAATGGATCGGTTCTATAAGATCATTGGAGATAAGTCTCATACGGAAAATAGGTAAATGTGTGTTATTACCCATTATTAATAATTAAAAGATAGAAATGATGAAAAAATTAATGTTAGTTACATTGTGTTTATGCTGGGTTATGTATGGTTTTACTCAGAAAAAAGAAGTTTTATTAGTTGATTATTTTTCGTACACCTCTAAAATCGGAAGCTCTTACCCCGAGCAATTACGGAATGCTATCATTGGCGGAATTGCAGAGACTGGACGTTTATCGGTTGTAGATGTGGATGCTGAAGCGGATTTGAAAATTGAAGCTGAAAGGCGTTCGTCCGAGGGAGCTATGGCAGACGAGACGGCTCGTACGGCTCAGATGAAGACCATGGGAGCGAATTATTTATTGACCGCTCATGTTGCAAATATGGATGCGATCAGAAAAACCTTGGACAATGGCAGTATATATTACGACGGTTTGATTTCTTTTACTGTGAAAGTAACTAATATTACAGACGGATCGATCAAAGTTAGCAAACAGTTTGATTATTCAGGCTTAAATGCTAAGACCGGAGATAGCCGGGAAGCTGCGATTACAGCAACTTTGGCTTATGTTAAAACGTCTATGCAGAAATTTGTAAATGATTACTTTAAATTGGAATCTACAATTGTGGCCATTGAACAATCCGATAAGAAAAAAGGAGCTGTAACGGTATATATAAATTGTGGGTCTACTGTAGGCATACAAAAAGGACAACTTTTTGATGTGAAAGTTGAGAAAGATATTGCCGGTAAGAAAATTTTGACCAATATCGGAGCGCTTAAAGCGGAAGAAGTACAGGGAGAGGATATGACACTTTGTAAGGTAACAAAAGGAGGGAAGGAAATTCTGGAAGCGAATCAGGACGGAAGAAAATTGGTGATCATTTCCGGAAAACAAGGAGGAGGTTTATGGAAAACCATGGGGACTGTCCTGAAATAAGAAGGATATAGATTAACTCAGCATTAAAAGGGCGGAAAGAGTGGAACCTATTTTAGAAAGACTGTCTGAAATTATTTTTTAGGCAGTCTTATTCTTTTTTCCGGATTTGTTGTGTTTGGAGAAAAAGGGGAGATCTGACCTTATCCGTAAAATTACAAAGCTGAATATTGTTTTGAAGTAAATCCTGAAAAAGAAATCTCAAGAGAGATTCAAATAGGTATAAGTATTGAAAAAATATCCTACATTTGTATATTAAATGAGAATTTTTGAAAAAAATCATTTATAATTTGTCACAAAAGAGAAGAAAAAATCATATCCTAGTGAGAATGATTTTAGAGAAACAGATAAATGATGCGGAAGCCGAAAAGCTTGAGAGTAGGCGACTAACATTAAATAATAAACTGATATCATGAAAAAAATTTATTTTATTTTAGGATTGTCTGTTATGCTGGCTGCAGGTTGTGGAGGCCAGAAACAATTGGTAAAATCTCAGGAAGATGTGGAAGTCGTAGTACCGTGTTCGGGTCCGGAATACATGACGAGCGGGGACTATTTCCGGGCATCAGCTATGGGTTTATCTACAGATATGATGATGGCTAAAAAGAAAGCTTTGGCAGAAGCCCGGGCTGAGTTAGCTACTGCTATGAACAGCACGATGAAACGTGTTATTGATAATTACGGATCTTCTTATCAGCTGGGAGAACAGGAAGAAGCGAAAAGCCGTTTCCAGGATTTAGCCCGTTCGGTCGTGTCTGAAAAATTGACCGGAACGCGTACCTTATGTGAAAAAACGATGAAAACTCCTGACGGAAAATATAAGGTATATGTTGCTATTGAGCTTGCCGGAAACGAAATAATGAATGCTATGAATAACCGGATTAGCAATGATGATAAACTGAAAATCGATTACGAGTACGAAAAATTCAAAAAAGTATTCGATGAAGAGATGGAAAAGCTGGCTAAAGAACAGTAAAAAAAAATCCGAAAATAATCAGGGAACTCCTGTTTTTTTGTTGGATTTCAAAAAAAGAACGGCCGGTCCGGAGAGAGAATTTTCCTCTCTCCGGATGGAACGGGAGGAAACTGGACTTTCCGGATTATTTTCCCTCAAAAGCAAAGGATTTCTGTCGGTATTTTTTTGTTTTGTTTTTTTAGGGACTATCTGGGGACAAACAGTTAATTCTTATGTAAAAGAATATAATTGGAGAAGTGGTTGCCGGGACACATTGCCCCAGTGGGTATTTGAACCAGGGGAGGAAGTGTTTCTGGGAATATCCGATCCTTGTCTCCAACCCGAGGCCGCAAGAGAACAAGCCATACAACGTGCCTTATTTATTTACGGATTACAACAAGGAACAGAACTAAAAGTGGCATTTGATTACCTGACATCTGTGAAGGAACGGTTTTCTTATGATCGGGAAACCAGTAAAATGTTGGTGTTAGCTACTTGTACTCTTGATTCTGATTTTTTGCGCTATGAGATTTTAAACGAGTATATTTCCCGTTATGGAGAAGTTTTTGTGGCTCTTACTGTTCGTCCGGGCGGGAAAGAAGGGGTCCGTTTTTCAGCTTCTGCGGAGTTTATGATCGTAGAAGATAAAGATTTGAGAGAGGAACGGGAGATAAAAATATTCCTGAATTTAGCTGCTGAAGGATTTGAAAAGATAAAAACGACCACCTATTCATGCAAGGGAGGCCGGAGTTACCGTCAGATTTTGACAACGATCAATGATACTTCCCAGCTGATTCCTTATGGAAGATATTGGTATAAGGATAATGGATGCGGAGATGAATATAAGGAAAATGCATGTAAAATGACGGATTCCTTTTGGGGAGCATTGACAGAAACATTGTTAAATGAGATAACTTTGTATTCTTTTCCAACGGTTTATTTGAAGAAAATGAGTGAAAATTACGGGAATATACAGCAGGAATTGAAGCGGGAACTGATAAAAGAAAAAGTAAGTATAAAGTTGGAAAGTATAGGAATTCGGGAAAATCTGCTTCAGGCGGGATGGTATATAAAAATAGAAAATTGAAAAGAATCACATTTTTGTCGTTTGTGAAATTCAGAAGAAGATGAAAAAAATATTTATAACATCGGTTTTACTCCTGTTAACATTGGTTTTGTTTGCCCAAGAAGAGCTGAAAGATGAATTTGAACAGTTTAAAAAACAAAGGCAACAGGAATATAATAATTATGTCAGTGAACGGAATAAAGAATTTGCTGATTTTTTAAAAAAAGAATGGCAGCAGTTTCAAAGTTTTAAAGGGGAACCCTTACCTGTAGAACCGAAACCCCAGCGTCCCCCTTTTGTTCAGGATTCTAATCTTCCTCTTATAACGGGTCCTGTAATAGACAATCCATTGCCTTCTTTACCTGAAATCAAACCCGTTGCCAGAAATCCGCGTAAGCCCGAAGTATTGCCCGAAGAATTGACATTTTTATTTTATAATACTGAATTGGAAATCCCCTTTTCTTCCCGGCTGAAAATAAAAGGAGCCGGTTATACTGAAGAACAGATTGCCGCCTATTGGGAAAAGATGAGTGCGGCTCCTTATGAAGATTTTTTGAAGGAATTACAGGCTCGTGCCCAGGTTTTCGGATTAAATGACTGGGGAATGTACCGTTTGACGGAAGCTGTCGCTCAGAAATTGTTTGAGAATGAAAATGACCGTTTATTATTTTGTTTCTTTATGCTTCGCCAGCAGGGCTTAGACGTTAGGATCGGACGTTCTCAGGAGCAGTTATGCCTGTTAATGGCTTTTTCCACGAAGGTATACGAACATTCCTATTTTGTTTTAGAGGGTAAAAAATACTATTATATCGGGAAAAATAAGCTTAACGGACTTTATACTTACGGAAAAACGGCAGCAGATAAGGATTTAAAACAAGTGGATTTACATCTTTCCGTTCCTTTGAATATCGGAGATGCCTGGAAAATGAGAGAGTTGAAATTGAAAAAATTTCCGGAAATACAAATTACTTTGCCATACAATTTAGCAAATATCGCTTTTTACAGTGATATGCCTTTGACGGATCTACCTGTATATTTTGCGGCTCCTCTTCCTCAAAAAACGGAAGAAGCGGTTTTAGACTACTTCAGAGATATTCGTGCGAAGTATTCTTTACCGGAATTTGTCGGAATCTTATTGAATTTTGTGCAGACTTCCTTTGAATACCAAACAGATGAGGAGCAGTTCGGCAAAGAAAAGTATTTTTATCCGGAAGAGGTGTTAGCCTACCCTTATTGTGATTGTGAAGACAGGGCTGCCTTTTTTGCGCGCTTAGTGCGGAATTTGACAGGCCTGCAAGTGGTCGGTTTGGATTACCCCGGTCATGTGGCGACAGCTGTATACTTCGAAGATATAGCTGTAGAAGGGGATGCATTGACCCATAAGGGACTTCATTACGTTATATGTGATCCGACTTATATAAATGCTTCTGTAGGCATGGAAATGCCTCAATATCAAGAGACGAAGCCAGAGATAGTTGAATTTGAAGATGGGGTAATAGCGATAAAATAAATAGAGATTTCAGTTTTTTGAGTAGATTCTGAAGAATAAATGCGGAAAGGGAATTTTTCCGGAAAGCAGAAATTCTTCAGAATTTTTTTATTTAGTAAGTAAGAAGATCGGATTTGTCCGGTGAAAATGAGTTTGGAGAAGGAGATATATGCCTTTTTCGAGTGGATTTTGTGACTTAAAAAGCTGTTTTTTCGGGGGAAAATGATTATATTTGTATGTTTTTGGAAAAACGGTTTTGGAAACCAGAAAGAAAATAATTAATATAATCATATGAGCGAAGAAGAAAAAGTGAAAACGGAACAGGAAGAATATTCTGCGGATAGTATCCAGGTATTGGAAGGTTTGGAAGCCGTAAGAAAACGTCCTTCTATGTATATCGGAGATGTGAATACGGACGGTTTGCATCATTTGGTATATGAGGTGGTAGATAACTCTATTGATGAGGCGTTGGCCGGATATTGTGATCATATACAAGTATTTATCAATGAGGATAATTCCATTACCGTACGTGATAACGGACGGGGAATTCCGACAGCCCGGCATGCCAAAGAGAACAGGTCTGCCCTGGAGGTAGTGCTTACTGTATTACATGCCGGAGGAAAATTTAATAAAGATTCTTATAAAGTATCCGGTGGGTTACATGGAGTAGGTGTTTCCTGTGTAAATGCACTTTCAGATAAGCTGGTTGCAGAAATATACCGGGAAGGAAAAGTGTGGCGGCAGGAATTTTGTAAAGGATGTCCGCAGGGGGATGTAGAGATCATCGGTGAGACCGACCGTACAGGGACTACAATTACATTTAAACCGGATGAATCTATCTTTTATGTTACGGAGTACAAATACGACACCCTGGCTACCCGTTTGCGGGAACTAGCCTATTTAAATAAGGGGATTCGTTTGTCGCTGACAGACAAGCGGGAATTGGATCCGGAAACTAATCAGCCCCGGCATGAGGTCTTTTATTCGGAATATGGTTTAAAAGAGTTTGTTGAATTTATCGATGCCAGCCGGGAAAAATTAATCGAGAATACGATTGATATCAATACGGAAAAGAATGGAATACCCATAGAAGTGGCTTTACATTATAATACTTCCTTTACGGAAAATGTTTTTTCTTATGTAAACAATATTAATACGAAGGAGGGGGGGACGCATCTGGCTGGCTTCCGGAGGGGGCTGACCCAGACTTTAAAGAATTATGCCGATACTACCGGGATGTTATCGAAATTAAAGTTTGACATAAGCGGGGACGATTTCCGTGAAGGCCTGACTGCTGTCATTTCTGTAAAAGTTCAGGAACCTCAGTTTGAAGGGCAAACCAAGACAAAATTAGGGAATACAGAAGTGGGTACTGCTGTATCTCAGGCGGTAAGTGCTGCATTATCGAATTATTTGGAAGAACACCCTAAAGATGCCAAGGCAATTGTCGATAAGGTAATTCTGGCTGCTACGGCCCGGCATGCTGCCCGTAAAGCGAGGGATTTAGTACAGCGTAAATCGGTACTTTCCGGTTCTGGATTACCCGGGAAATTAGCGGATTGTGCAGATAATGATCCTGCTAATTGTGAAATATTTCTGGTCGAGGGAGATTCTGCAGGTGGATCGGCTAAACAGGGAAGGGATCGTCAGTTTCAGGCTATTTTACCGTTGAGGGGAAAAATCCTCAATGTGGAGAAAGCCATGCGTCACCGGGTATATGAAAGTGATGAAATTGTCATGATCTTTAAAGCTTTAGGAATTACACCAGGGACAGAGGAAGACAGTATGGGAGTAGATTTGGACCGGATCCGTTATCACAAAATCATTATTATGTCGGATGCCGATGTCGACGGTGCTCATATTGCGACTCTGATTATGACTTTGTTTTTCCGTCACATGAAGTCCGTTATCGAACACGGGTATCTTTATATAGCCACACCTCCTTTGTATCTGGTAAAGAAAGGAAAAGAACAAAGGTATTGCTGGAATGAAGAAGAGCGGCTGCGTCTGATTCAGGAATGGGGAGGAGGCAGAGAGAGCAATTTACATATTCAGCGGTATAAAGGTTTGGGAGAAATGAATCCGGAACAATTGTGGGAAACCACTATGGCACCGGAAGGCCGCACTTTGCGTCAGGTATCGATAGAGAATGCTGCGGAGGCAGACCGAATATTCTCCATGCTGATGGGAGATGATGTACCGCCCAGAAGGCAGTTTATTGAACAGAATGCTACTTATGCTACTATAGATACATAATTTTAATATACTTTAGGTTTGCAGGCCGGCAAGCCTAAAGTCCTAATCTATTTCCTGAATGAATATTTGTATTTTTTGTGCGTCTTCTGATCATTTGGCTCCTGTGTATTTTGAACAAGCCCGTTTATTAGGAGAAGAAATAGCCGGACAATCCTGGAAGATTGTGTACGGGGGTACAAATTGCGGGCTGATGAAAGAAGTGGCACAGGCTGCCTTAAAAGCAGGAGGAAAAGTGGAAGGAGTGATCCCCGCTTGTATACAGGAAAGGGGATTGACGGCAACGGGTCTGACAGAGTTATATGTGGCGGCTGACATGAAGGAAAGGAAACAGAAAATGAGGGATATGGCGGACGCTTTTATCGCTATGCCCGGGGGGTGGGGAACTTTAGAAGAAATTACTGAAGTTATCACTTTAAAACAATTGGGGATGCATACTAAACCGGTGCTGTTTTTTAACATTAACGGATTCTATGATTCCTTCTTTTCTTTTATAAATGAATCTGCCGGAAACGGATTTATTGCTCCGGTTTACGAAAAGCTATATAAAATTGCAGGTAGTGTTTCAGAGATTGCCTGCTACCTGAAAAGTCCGGGAGAGACTCATCTATATTCAAAATATTGAACCTGATTTATTTTGAAATATATTTTTTTTTAATATCTTTACCCCAATAATATAAAAATGGCGGGATGTGGTTTATGATGTGCGAGGAGCACTCAAAGATACCCTTGTAGAGATTACAATGGAAATTTGAATTAGTTTTAGTTTAGTTTAGTCAAAGGGGGATATCATATCCCCCTTTGTTATTCCATTAAACCTCTTCCGGTCTTGTGAATTTGTTCCGTTTCTTTCAGTTGGGCAACAGCTTTATCCAGTACCCCATTGATAAAAGGACCGCTTTTAGGTGAACTATAAGATTTTGTTATTTCGATATATTCATCCAGTGTTACTTTAATGGGGATAGCAGGGAAGTGTTTTAATTCAGACAAAGCTAAAGACATAATCAATTTGTCCATATCGGATATCCGTTCAATTTCCCAGTTTAAAATATATTTATCAATAATTTTAAGGTTTTCGTCCTGTTCCAATATTGTTTTACGCAACAGCATTTTGGCAAAGTCCAGATCTTCTGCTTCATTGTAGATGGCGTAAAAAATATTATCGTTTTCAGTATCGCTTTCTTTAATATTTTTCAGGGTTTTATAGACGACATTCAATACTAATTCAAAATCGTCATTCCAATAAATGTTGATATCTTCTAGTGTTTGGAAAAAGATTTCATTCTGTGCAATAATTTCTGTAAAAATGTCGAGTATAAATCGTTTATGATCTTCAAAATTCACTTCTTCCCGGCTCATATATTCTTTATAAACCGGATGTCCGGTAATGGTATTATAGAGAAAATAGATTAATTCCATATTATCATTCCAACTGATCGGATGATTGAGCAGATAGGATTTGAATTTTTTATTTTCAGACAGTTTCGAAAAAATCGGATTATCGATAAATCGGGTATTGGGATGCAAATCATCCTCGGTAGCAAAATGTTTATTTTTTGCCGCATCTATTTTTAAAAAAGCTTTATGTCGTAATTCTGTAAGTAACAGAAGAATTTGATAATAGAGGTCTGTACTTTTCCCGATACTTTTTAATAAGTCCCGTTCTGTTTCTGCCTGCGATACACCTTCTTTTTTAGAATAAGCGTAAAGGAGTTGTAAAACTTTAATCCGGATTAATCTTCTGCTTGTCATTTCTATGAAGAACAATTGGTTTATTTTGACGCCGCAAAAGTAGTAAATTAATTGAAAAGCGGGAATTGAAAATTGAAAATTATATCTTTGCAAAGAATATAAGTAACCGATAGAGGATTTTTGGCCGGAATTACTTGAAAAGTAAGCCGTCAGCAAATGAGGTTACGCGAAAATAGGAATTTGATTAAAAAATATGATAGAGAGTATCGGTATATATAATTATGCATTGATCGAACAAACTGAGATGGAGATGCAAGCCGGTTTATCTGTAATTACAGGGGAAACAGGAGCTGGTAAGTCTATTTTATTAGGAGCTATCGGACTGACCCTGGGACAACGGGCGGATATTTCTGTATTGATGAATAAGGAGAAAAAATGTATCGTTGAGATTATATACAATGTGAAAGGGTATTCTTTATCCGGTTGGTTTAAGGAGAATGAATTGGATTATTCAGATCATGTTGTGGTTAGAAGGGAAATAACTGCCGAAGGAAGGTCCAGGGGATTTATCAACGATACACCTGTGAATAACAAAATCTTGAAAGAATTCGGGGAGTATATGGTGGATATTCATTCGCAGCATCAATCTTTGCTTTTGGGACGCCCGGCTTACCAAATCGATATTTTAGATGCTTTTTGCGGAAATGTTTCAAAAGTGGCGGAATACCGGAAATGTTATGAGGAGCGTCGCCTTAGCCTTCTGGAATTAAAAGAGCTGAAGGCCAAAGCATCGGAAGCGGTAAAGGAAGAAGAGTATTTGAAATATCGTTTAAGTCAGTTGGAAAGTGCTAAACTGAAAAAAGGGGAAAAGGTAGAACTGGAGGAAGAGTTGGCTCTGTTGACAAATGCTGAAACAATTAAAACCGGATTCAGTCAATTAACGTATCAATTGAGAGATACGGAAAATAATGCTGTTATTCCGGTTTTAAAAAATTGTAAGCATGTTTTCGCTTCTTTACGCCCTGTGGTGAAAGAGGCTTCGGAATATGAGGAACGTTTGAATTCCGTTATTTTGGAATTGGGTGATTTAGCGGATGAAGCAGAGAAACGGGCAGAAAATACGGAATTTAGTCCGGCCCGTATAGAGCTTGTTAATGCCCGCTTAAACGTAATATATGATCTTTTATTTAAATATAAAGTGGAAACAGTTGAGGAGTTGCTGGAAATAAAAGAACAGATTTTCGGGCAATTATCAGGGATACAGGAATATACCGGTAATATTGAAAAGCTTGAAAAAGAGATCGCAGGAATGGAGAACCGGATGCAGAAATTGGCTGAACAATTACATCAGACGCGGATTGATGCCCGGATTCCATTGTGTCAGGAAATGGAGAATTTGTTACAGGATTTGGGGATAAAGCATGCCCATTTTGAAATTGACATTCAGGAAACAGAGGAATTTCTGGGGAATGGAAAGGATGAGGTTACTTTCCTTTTTGCTGCCAATAAAAATCAACAACCGGGTGAAATTGCCAAGGTTGCTTCCGGAGGTGAAATATCCCGGGTCATGCTTTCCCTGAAATACGTATTATCAAAAACCCGTCGGCTGCCTGTAATTGTTTTCGATGAAATAGATACGGGATTATCGGGAGAAGTGGCGCACCGGATGGCACAGATGATGCAAGAAATGGCCCAGGGAATGCAGGTCATCTGTATTTCTCATTTGCCTCAGATCGCATCGGCAGGGAAAGAACATTTTAAAGTATATAAAGAAGATCGTCAAACCAATACGGTTTCCAGGATCCGAAAATTATCCCGTACAGAAAGGGTGAATGAAATTGCCGGAATGATCAGTGGGAGCGAGATTACTTCTGCAGCCCTCGAAACGGCAAGAAATCTGTTGAAGTTTGAAAATAAATAATGAATAATATGGCATATAATTTACTGAAAGGAAAAAAAGGGATCATATTCGGGGCATTAAATGAGATGTCCATTGCCTGGCAAGTGGCTGAGAAATGTTTGGAAGAAGGAGCCCGGATTGTGTTGACGAATACTCCTTTATCTATCCGGATGGGAAAAGTAGAAGAATTTGCAAGGACGAATCAGGTTCCTCTTATTCCTGCAGATGCTACAAACATAGAGGATCTAAATCGTCTGCTGGAAGAAGCAATGCATCATTTTGGAGGGAAAATAGATTTCATTTTGCATTCTGTAGCGATGTCTCTGAATGTCCGGAAAAAACGGTCGTATGACGATTTGGATTACGATTATTTGCAGAAAACCCTGGATATTTCAGCGGTATCTTTCCATAAAGTATTACAATGCGCAAAAAAGTTGGATGCCATTAACGAATGGGGGTCGGTGGTGGCTTTATCCTATGTAGCGGCTCAGCGTACTATGTATGAATACAATGATATGGCTGATGCAAAAGCAATGCTGGAATCCATCGCACGCAGTTTCGGCTACATTTACGGAAGGGAGAAAAAAATCCGGATCAATACAATTTCCCAGTCTCCGACGTTGACTACGGCCGGAAGCGGCATCAAAGGTTTTGATTCCCTAGTCGATTTTGCTGATCGTATGTCTCCTTTGGGGAATGCTACGGCAGAAGAGTGTGCAAATTATTGTATCTGTCTGTTTTCGGATTTGACACGTAAAATTACAATGCAGAATTTGTATCATGACGGCGGATTTTCCAGTATGGGGATGAGTTACAGAGCTATGCACCAGTACAATAAGAGTTTCGATACAGATAAAAACGACAAATAAGTAAAACGTTCCACTGTTCCCTGCTCAATCCCCTTTTTTGTATGGTTAGAACGTCAGGCGGGAGTGAACTTGAGTCGGGCTTTGCTGCTTCCGGCATAAGTTTCCCTTTTTAGGTCTGGATTGAAACGCCTGAACCGGTGGGTATTTCTTTTAAATACCTTTTCTGAGCTGTATTGTAAAAGTTATTACAGCTTTAAAAAATAAATATTATATTTACAATCGATAAAATGTGGGCTTCAATTTTCAATAATTGATTTAAAAAAAATTATGTCTTACTTGTTTTTTGATACGGAGACGACTGGTTTGCCTTTGCGTTGGAATGCTCCGGTAACAGATACTGCTAATTGGCCCCGGCTGGTACAATTGGCATGGGTGGTATGTAATGCTGAAGGACGTATTGAATCGGAACGGAATGCGATTATCCGGCCGGAAGGGTATACGATTCCGGCAGAAGTGGCACGGATACATGGAATTACGACCCAATTGGCACAGGAGAAAGGGGAAAATTTGAAGGAGGTGTTAGAGGATTTTTCAGAACAAATCGATAATGCTCAGCTATTGGTTGGGCATAACATTAGCTTTGATGAATGTATTGTAGGAGCTGAATTTGAACGTTTACGCATGATGACTTCTTTGTTTTTAAAACCCAAATACTGTACCATGAAATGCTCGGTGGAGTATTGCAAACTACCGGGGAAAAAAGGGTTTAAATCCCCGAAACTTTCAGAACTGTACCGGATTTTATTCGGTACTAATTTTAAGGATGCCCATAATGCATTGGCAGATGTGGAAGCTACAGTCAAATGTTTCTGGAAGTTAAAAGAATTAGGGGTAATCAAAATCTGAAATTGTATCTTTACTTATCAACAGTGTTGTTGATTTCTTTCTGATAAAACGGGAGGGTATTTTTCTTCTGTTTTGGTCTATTGTTATACCTTTGTGGTGTTCAATAAAGGAATTTGAATGGAATTATGGCAAAGAAAACAGAGAATATAAAAAATAATTATCGGGATTTATCTTCTGAGTACGGTAAGATGCCGCCTCAGGCAGTGGATTTGGAAGAGGCCGTATTAGGGGCTTTGATGTTGGAAAAAGATGCTTTTGCCATAGTCGGGGATTTACTGAAACCGGAATGTTTTTACAAGGATGCACACCAGCGGATATTTAAAGCCATTCATCAATTGTTTATCAAAGATGAGCCTGTGGATATACTCACGGTGAGCGTGGAATTGAAAAGTAGCGGAGAGTTGGAACAGGTTGGAGGGTATTATTATCTTTCGCAACTGACTTCCCGGGTCGCTTCTGCTGCCCATATTGAGTTTCATGCCCGGATTATTGTCCAAAAATACATACAGCGGAAACTGATTGGGGTGTGTACAGAATTGCAGGATATGGCTTATGATGAGGCAACGGATGTAGCAGATTTGGTAGATAAAGCGCAGAAGGCTGTGTTTGATATTGCAGACGGGAATATTCGGAAAGATACTACGGAAATTGCTCCGCTGATTGAAGATGCTATCCGGGGTATAGAAGCTGCAGCAAAACGTCCGGATGGAATTAGCGGTATTCCTTCCGGATTTACGGCTTTGGATGAAGTGACTTCCGGCTGGCAGAATTCTGATCTGGTCATCATTGCTGCCCGTCCTGCCATGGGAAAGACTGCATTTGTGCTTTCCATGGCCCGCAATATGGCGGTTTTATATAAACAACCCATAGCTGTTTTTTCTTTGGAAATGTCTTCCCTGCAATTGGTCAATCGTCTGATTGCCAGTGAGACAGAATTGGGATCTGAAAAGATAAAAAACGGACGTTTGACAGAAGAAGAATGGAAACACCTGCACAGTAAAATAAAGACTTTAATAACTGCACCTATTTATGTAGACGATACTCCGGCTTTGTCTATTTTTGAATTACGGGCGAAATGCAGGAGATTAAAACAAAAATATGATGTCAAAGTAATCATTATCGATTATCTTCAACTCATGACGGCAGGAGCGGATATGAGGGGAAACCGGGAACAGGAAGTCAGTATGATTTCCCGGCAATTGAAGATTATTGCAAAAGAATTGAATGTACCGGTTATTGCTCTGTCACAGCTGAACCGGGGAGTAGAGTTGAGAACGGGAGATGCCAAAAAACCGATGTTGTCCGACTTACGTGAATCCGGGGCGATAGAACAGGATGCTGATATGGTATTATTTATACACCGTCCTGAGAAATATGGTATCATGACAGATGCTCAGGGAAATAGTTTAAAAGGGATTGCTGATATCATTATTGCTAAACACCGTAATGGAGCCGTAGGGGAAATACAATTACGTTTCAGGAGTGAATTAACTCAGTTCTGCGATTTGGAAATGGTTACTCCTTTTCATTCGGATACGACAACCGGGGAATTAGTGACCCGTACCTATAGTTCCAAATTAAATGACGATCCTGTACCGGCGCTGGATACCGGTTTTGAAGAAGGAGGAAAGTCATTTGAGGCAGGAACGGATTCCGGAAAAGCTCCGTTTTAAAAAGAATTTCTGATATAAAGAGTTTAAAATTACCGGTCTATGCGTGCAAAAATAGGATTTTTAGTAAAATATTATTTATTCTGGATATTGCTGTCTGTAGTAGCAAAAGTGATTTTTTTACTTTATGAAAAAGGAGACGGGCTGCAGACAGGGGATTATTTTCAGCTGTTTTACAAAGGACTGCAACTGGATTTTTCATTGGGAGGATACATTATGATGCTGGCCTGTCTGCTGACGGCATTTACTCCGTTTGTACGGGAACAGATCATAAAAGGATGTTTTGCTCTGTTGACAATTGTATTACTGCTATTGTTCTGGACAGTAGTTGTTGTAGATTTGGAACTCTTTAAAAATTGGGGATACCATATTGATTCTACTCCCTTGTTGTATATAAAGACTCCGAAAGAAGCCCTGGCTTCTTTATCCAATGGCCTGATTGTCGGGTTAGTCCTGTTTTTGATTGTACTAATTGCTGGAAGTTATTATTTATACCGGCATTTTATTTCCCGGCCTTACCACTATAAATCCGGTTCCTGGTGGCAGGTTCCTGTCTTTTTGATTTTAAGCGCATTAATGATTATTCCTGTAAGGGGAGGCTTTAATGTTGCTCCTATGAATACGAGTTTTGTCTTTTTCCATAAAACCAGTATGTTCGCTAATCAGGCAGCAATCAATCCCGTTTGGAACTTTATTTACGAAGTACTTCACATGAATAAGGCCCAAAAGAAATTTGAATATATGCCTGCAGAAAAAGCTCATGCGATTGTGGATACATTAATGCGTCAGGGAGGAACTTACAAGCAAATTTTAAATACTGACCGCCCCAATATTGTTATTCTTTTATTGGAGAGTTTTACGGCGAATGCGATAGAGGTTTTAGGAGGGGAAGCAGGCGTGACTCCTCATTTAAATCAACTGGCCAGGGAAGGTATACTTTTTTCCAATATTTATGCTGTGGGGAACCGTTCTGACCGGGGAATGGCCGGAGTGATCAGTGCTTATCCTTCCCATCCGAATTTTTCTTTATTGAAATACCCCAATAAAACGGCTACACGTCCCCGTTTTTCAGAAGACCTGGAAGCCAACGGTTATCATACGCGTTTTTACTATGCGGGCGATATCAATTTCGGAGGCTTCCGCTCGTATGTTACGATGAGTTTTCAGGAAATGGTCACAGAGGATGATTTTTCAGGAAAAGCTCAGGAAGAACGGTTTAAATGGGGTATACACGATGAGTTTATGTTCGAACGCCTTTTCCAGGATGTAAGTAAGGCTCCGCAACCTTTTATGTATATGGCTTTCAATATGAGCAGCCATGAACCTTTTGAAGTTCCCATGGAAACCCGTATCGCGGGAAATTCGGAAGAGAAACGTTTTCTAAATGCTATTTATTACAGTGATGCTTGTATCGGCGACTTCATCCGTAAATGTAAAGCATCCGGAATATGGGATAATACTTTATTTATTTTGGTAGCAGATCATGGTACGATAAAAATCGGGGATTTACAGCCTTTTGAACCAAGAGCTTTCCATATCCCTTTTCTGCTTGCCGGAGGAGTGCTAAATGTGCAGGATACTGTTATTTCGACCATCGGGTCCCAATCGGATATTGCAGCAACCTTATTAGCCCAGTTGGGAATTGATCATTCTCAATACCGATACAGTAAAAATTTGCTTGCTGAGGATATAATTCCTTTTGCCTTTTATTCTTATTCCAATGCTATGGGTATTATTTCACAGGAAGGTATTTCCATTTACGATTTAAAAAGTAATAAATACCTGAGAGGCGATAGTTTAACTTTAAATAATGAACGGTTAAAAGCTTATTTACAAGTATTAGATGAAGATGTCAATTAATTTGGAATTCCTTTGTATAAAATAGAAAGGATAGTAAAATCGTCTGACTGGCCTGCATCTTTTATATGATGATGTATGCCTGATAAAATGGAAGAAACAAGGGTCTGCGGAGAACGGTTTGTCGCTTGCTGGATGTATTCCATCAGTCTGGCTTCTCCGAAAAAGTTTCCGTTTATATTTTCGGCATCTGTAATACCATCGGTGAATAAGAGAATCTGACATCCTTTCCGGAGAGTATAAGTGAATTCTGAAAACTTATAATCTTCCAAAATTCCAATAGGTACATCTGTATACTTATTCAAGGTATGAACTTGGCCGTTCTGATGAATAATTAAAGGACGGGGATGTCCTGCATTGGTAAAAGTAATAATTCCTGTATTTATATCCATTATGCCGATAACCATGGTTACATACATATCGTCTTCATTGTTGTCACACATATGGGCATTGATGGTATTGCAAATTTCGGCAGTAGAGTCCTGTCGACTGGCTACATAACGGAAAAGCTTGATGATAGAAGCCATGTAAAGGGCTGCCGGAACACCTTTCCCTGAAACATCTCCAATGGCAAAATAAAGTTTATGACCGATTAAAAAATATTCATATAAATCTCCTCCTACACTTTTGGATTGTTTCAATTCTCCGTATAACTCTATGTTACGGGGTAAAGCAATAGGTTTCGGCAAAAATCGCTGTTGTATTTTTCTGGCTAATTTTATTTCTGTTGTGATCTTTTCATTTTCTGCTGTCGTTTTCTTTAATTCTTTGATATAGGAGGTGATATTGTTTTGCATATAAGCATAAGACTCGTATAATTCCCGTAATTCTTCATTGTGCGGATCAGCAGGAAATTGCATATTCCCTTCCCCCTGACAGCTGCTTCTTACGTTTTTGGTAAATTCACCTAAGGGAAATAAAGAATGATGTACAATCCGGATGATAATATAGAGGAAGATGAAAAAACCTGTACCCAGTATTAAAACAAATAAAAAACAAAATTTATCGAAAACAGAGAATATTTCTTTATCAGGACAAAGGGTGTTTATTTTCCACTGAAAAACAGGATCGGTATTGTAATACAAATGATAACGGGTGTTGTTTTTTATAAGATTTGCTTCGCCTCTTTCTGTCGTCCGGTAATTTTTTATTTTATCACAGCATTGTATATGCTTATTTTTCAGATAAGTAAATAAATTTCCGTAACGAATAATTTCTGATTTCGGATGAGAGAGGAAATTGCCTTCTTTATCCGTAATAAAAACATAACCTGATTGTGAAGGTTTGATATCGTGAATGAAAGTCGTGAAATACTTTAAATAAAAATGGAGTTCCAGGTTTCCGGATTTATTTTGTTTCGGAGAAGAATTAACGGGTGTGCAATAGCAGAGTATACTCTTTTCAGCGTTTTGAGATTTCAGATACCAATAGCCTTTTTGACGATTTCTCCGGATAATCCGGTTGGTATCTGAAAATAAACTGCCATTGGTTTTGGAATTGCCGTCAGGCGTATTTACCGAAGGTTTACCATAAATATGATTATTATACCGAAGGGAAATTTCTGAGAGAAAAGGATAGGCGTTTTGTATTTTTGAAAGTATATAATCGAAATTTGTAGAATCATTCATTTCTTCTGTTCCCAATATATGTTGGGAAATTTGTTCAATTTCACTTACCTTACGTTTTAAGATTCTGCCAATATTGGAAGTCAGACCATTCATCTCATAGGAAATATAGGTATGCGTAAAATTTTTGGCAGAAACGTATAGGCATACAGATACAATCGAAAATATGCAGAACAAAGCCATTAAGAGATACAGAATCAGTTTTTGTGAAAAACTCCTGTAAGTATACTTCTTCATTGTAAATCAGTCAATTTGAAATTAGTTTAGTTTAGATTTAGAGTAGTTTAGTTAAGCAAGCAATTTATAAAAAAGTTAATAAATTATTTATTTATTTGCAATTATTTGTTAAAATGAGAACATTAATTTCCGGTCTTAATCCGATTCGTCCCGGAAATCCCAAGTATCCCTGACCTCGGGAAACATTTAAATACTGATTTTGGTTTTGGTAAAGTCCGTCGTATTCCGGATACATATATTGGGCAGGACTCCATTTATATTTTCCGATTTTTATGCCCATTTGCATGGCGTGAGTATGCCCGGAAAGAGTGAGGGGGATATTTTCGTTCAACACCTCTGCCCGCCAATGGGAAGGATCGTGGGAAAGGAGGATGATAAAATGATCCTGTATTCCAGCAATTGCTTTTTTGAGTTTGCCATATCTCGGGAAAGGCGGGTTTCCCCAGTTTTCAACTCCTGCAACATAAATGGTATCTCCTTTCAGAGGTATCTCCTGGTGGTCATTATTGAGCATTGTAAATCCGGCTGCTTTCATATTCCGGTAAAAGTTTGTCATATTTTGTTTTTGTTCTTCCGGAGAATTCCAGCGGGTATAATTTCCGTAATCGTGATTTCCCGTAACTGCGAATTTACCATATTTTGCTTTTAACTTACTCAATTCGCCTGTCCAGGGAGCTAATTCTGAAGCAAAATTATTGACCATATCCCCGGTAAAAAGAATGAGGTCCGGCCGGAGAGCATTTACTTGTTCTACGAGTTTGGAAATCCCTGCATAATGGGAGGGGAGACTGCCTACATGAAGATCTGTGAGTTGTACAATTTTAAATCGATTAAAGGCTTCCGGCAGGTTGGTAAAACAAACTTCTTTCGTATTTACTTTAAAATTATAACGTCCCCAGGTGATGCTGTATAAAAGCACGAGAAAGAGGAGTATAGCACATATGGCTGCGATTTTGTGTCCTATCCGTTTTATTTTCCGGTTTAGCAATCCGCCGATATTTGCTAAAATATTCAATACAATAAAAATAATTTTGGGAGCATAGAAAAGAAAAAGGATACCGATAGCTAGACCAATCCAGTAATAACTCTCGGGGCCTTTGAGACGGGGTACCGCAAAATTATAAACAGTCAGACCCAGTATAAATAATAAACTGTGGAGCCAGTAAAAAAGAATATTTCGTTTTTTATATAGAAACTTCCTGATTTGAATAAAGAGTATAGTGTCTGTTAACACTATGAATAATATACCAATTAAATAGATCAAACTATTACTGCGCATAGTAAACTGATTTCAACATTGGACAATGAAAAATTTCCCGGTAGAAGGGAGGAGAAAGTTTTTCCGGTATTGGCCTGAAAGGATTGGGGCAAATACCGGATAGAATTTTAGAAAAGTCCTGAAATATGTCCTTCTTCGTCGATATCAATGTGTTCGGCAGAAGGGATATCGGGTAAACCAGGCATTCTCATGATGTCGCCCGTTATGGGTATGATAAAACCAGCTCCTGAAGCAATTTCAATTTGACGAACGGTTACAATAAAATCTTTCGGCCTGCCCAATAATTTCGGATTATCCGAAAGCGATTTTTGAGTTTTTGCGATACAAACAGGAGTTTTATCCAATCCCAGAGAAATGATTTTCTTCAAATCATTTTTGGCTTGGCTGGTGTAATCAATAGCAGCAGCTCCATATATCTCTTTAGCAATTGTTTCTATTTTTTTCTCAATACTCCAGTTCCAGTCATAAAGGGGACGCAAATGGCATACACATTGTTCCGCTACTTTAGCAGTGAGTTCTGCTAATTTTTCAGCGCCTTTGCCTCCCTGGGCCCAGACATCTGCAACTTCCATAGGTACACCCAGTTGCTGGCATTTATTTGCAATGAGTGATATTTCAGCATCTGTATCCGTGACAAAACGGTTGAGAGCTACAATCGGGCAAATATTGAATTTTTTCATATTTTCCACATGCTTTTCCAGATTTTCCATGCCTTTTGCCAGGGCTTCCGGATTTTCCTCTTTCAAAGCATCCGTCTTTACTCCGCCATGATATTTCAAGGCTCTTACTGTAGCGACAAGGACTACTGCGCTTGGATTTAAACCGGCTTTGACACATTTGATATCGAAGAACTTTTCTGCTCCCAGGTCAAATCCGAATCCGGCTTCTGTAACCACGAAATCCGATAAAGACAATCCCATTTTAGTAGCGATGATGGAATTGGTACCTTGTGCAATATTCGCGAACGGACCTCCGTGTATTATAGCAGGATTGCCTTCTATTGTCTGGACTAAATTTGGCTTTATTGCCTCTTTGAGTAAGGCTGCCATCGCTCCGTTGGCTTTTAAATCCCGGGCATATACCGGACATTTGTTGTAAGTATATCCGACAAAGATATTCCCCAAACGCTCTTTTAAATCAGCAAAATTTTCTGAAAGACAGAGTATGGCCATAACTTCTGAAGCTGCCGTAATATCGAATCCGGTCTCCCGGGGTATACCGGATGCCGTTCCGCCCAGACCTACGATGACGTGGCGTAAAGAACGGTCATTCATATCCATAACGCGCTTCCAGGTTACTGTACGGGGATCTATTCCCAGGGAGGTCGACTTACTTTGTATGTTATTGTCGATTAAAGCGGCAAGTAAATTATGGGCTTTTTCAACGGCATTGAAATCTCCTGTAAAGTGAAGATTGATGTCTTCCATGGGCAATACCTGGGAATATCCTCCTCCCGTTGCCCCGCCCTTGATGCCGAATACAGGCCCTAAGGAAGGTTCGCGAAGTACGACAGTCGTCTTTTTGCCAATACGGTTTAATCCTTCAGTCAAACCGATGGAAACGGTCGTTTTCCCTTCTCCGGCAGGAGTGGGCGAAATAGCTGACACTAAAATCAGGTGTTTCCCTTTCAACTGATCTTCATGGATTAAAGAAAGGGGTAACTTGGCTTTATATTTTCCGTAAAGTTCCAGCATATCAGGGTCTATGCCTAGTTTTGCTGCAATTTCCCCAATGGGTTTTAATTGGATGGTGTTGGCTATTTCAATGTCTGTCATAGTTGAGTGTATATGTTTGGTTTCTAAAAAGGACAATTCTTATTTAAGGAAAAACTCCGTACTTCCAATGTTTTCATTGTCGCAAAATAAATCAGCCGTATACCGGCCCTTTACCAGACTTCCGTCATTAGGCCAGTATATAGACATTTCCAGACGTTCACCCTCGTATTCAAATTCCCGTTTTGCTGAATAGGTAAGGGTAGCGTTCTGGTATTTAAAATAGGATTTATCACTGAAAGCGATCACTTTGTCATCCGGACGGGTGAGACGCAGGTAAACCGTCCGTTTTCCCCGTTTAGCCGTAATATTTTTGGGAATGATAAAATCGGCCCGTAACTGGAAACATTTTTTCCAGTTTACTTCTTTTCCCTTTTTATTGATAGGAACAATGACAAAATTTTCTGCAGTCAAAGCACCGGCTATCGCTATGACCTTTTTCATGTTTTTTTGTTCGTTTTCCAATTTTGTATTGCGTTCCCGTACCCAATTCATTTGTTGTTTTACTTCCGTGTTTTCCTGAGCTAATTGCTGATTCAGGCGGTTCAGGGAATCAATTTGTACCACATAACTTCTCAATACAGTTTTGAGTGTTCCGATTTCCCGTTTGTATTTATTGATTTCTGCGTAAGAATTATCCCGGAACTTTTTCATTTCAACCATTAAGGTGGCAATCTTTTCCTGTTCAATCAATAATTTTTCATTTAAGGTGTCATTAGACGTTTTTAGATTGTCGTAATGGCTACTGAGATCAGTCAGTTCCTGCTCCAACAATTCCTTTTCTTCATGAATAGCCGCAATGTGCTTTTTATTTTGGGACCATTCTACCAGAAAAAATATAAGTAAGATAACTAGCACACCTGCAAGACAACCGATAATTACCACCAGCCGTTTGTCTTTTTTACTTTGAATAAATTTATTCTCTTCCATAAACGAAGTAAGGTTTTTATTTTAAAAATTCAATAACATCCATTCTTTTGACTTTTCAAACGTTTTCCATTTTAAAAGTTTAATAGCACCTATTGTTTTGTCTTTTCGAATGTTTTCTATTTCTATTATTCAGATTTCTTTGTTTTTCTTAGAAATAGCCGTTTAAAATAAACGGCTTTAGGTGCAAAGGTATGAAAAATAACCTTGAAATGGTAAGAAGAATAAATGAAATGCTTTTATTTTCTTCTTCATAAACTTTGTTTTTGAATTTTTTTAACGTAAATTGTGTATGTGTTGTAAATCCGTTAATAATGAATGAAGATTTTCTCCAGTATATATGGGCCAATTCCCTTTTAAAAAATAGGGAATTGATAACTCATACGGGCAAAAGGATTGAAATTTTACAACCGGGTTCTTATAACCGGGATGCGGGTCCTGATTTTTTCAATGCCCGCCTCCGGATGGATCATGTTATTTTGGCCGGTAATATTGAAGTTCACCTGAAAAGCAGCGATTGGTACAGGCATGAACACCACAAAGATAAAGCTTACAATAATGTTATCCTTTCTGTTGTCCGGGAGGATGATGTCCGGATATATACTCAGGAGGGAACAGAAATAGAATGTGTCGAATTGGAATATGCTGATTATTTATACAATGAATATATTTATATGCGGGATACAATTCAGCAACCCGGTTGTTACCGCCGCCTTGAATTATTGGAAGATTCCTGGTTTTATCTGACGTTGCAGAGTTTGACAATAGAACGGTTGGAAAGAAAAGTGAATGATATCCGGAAAATTCTCTCTCAGACGAAGAACGACTGGCAAGAGTGTTTTTATCGTCTGATGTGCAGGTATTGGTCTGCAAATATAAATTCCGATTCTTTTTATCAATTGGCTTTATATCTGCCTTATAAGATATTACTGCGTTATATCGACCGTCCTCATCTGGTAGAAGCTTTGTTATTGGGATGTTCAGGTTTATTGGAGACTGCTCCTGACGAACCTTATACACTGAATTTGAAAAAGGAATTTCAGTATTTGCAGAAAAAGCATAAATTGTGGACGATGCAGGCTGCCCAGTGGAAATTTATGCGTATACGCCCGGAAGGATTTCCGACCATACGACTGGCATTGCTAGCGGCTCTGTTATGTCGCTTCGGACATTTATTGGCGGCTATCTTAAAAACTGCTGCACTGAAAGAAGTGTTATTTCTTTTCGATGTACAGGCTTCTGTCTACTGGGAAACACATTATGTTTTCGGAAAAGAATCTTCCTTCAAAATAAAAAAATTGGGAGAAGGAAGCCGGAAAATAATTCTGATCAATACCGTTATCCCTTTTTTATTTCTCTATGGGAAAGGACGGGGAGAGGAAAAATGGATAAAAAAAGCCTTGGATTGGCTGGAAGAGACGGGTCCTGAAAATAATTATATTGTAAGAGCATGGGAAAAACAAGGATTTGTATTCGATTCTGCTATGCAGACACAAGCTTTGATTCAATTGAGAAAAGTCTATTGCGAGGCTCATCGCTGCCTGCAATGCCGTGTGGGAAAGCAAATATTCAGAAACCTCAGTTTGGGGTCATAATAGATCCAGAGCTTCCTGACGGAGAATGAGGGGAAGATTGATTTCTCTTTTTTCCAGACTTATCAACCAGTCGGATACTTCTTCTTTCCGAAGTGTATAAAGTATGTCCCGGAAAAGGTCAATTTGTTCATCTGAATACTGTTCGGCATCAATGCCCCGGAAAGCATCTAATTCTTCGTCCTCAAAATATTCGATTTCCGGCTTTGCTTTTTTCAGTCCCTTTTCACAAATCGCATGAGCCCCGCAACATCCTTCTGCCGGAGCATGAATTTCTTCGGGAGTATTATTTTTACGTTTGAAAAGAAAAGTAAACAGGGCAACTGTAATCAGTAGCCCTGCTATTCCTAGAATAATATACAGCATATTCCCTTACATTTTCAATTCTTTTTTCAAAAGATTAACCTGATTGGTTAATTTTTCAATTTCTGCATCTCCGGCAGCTTTTTGTTTCCGGATCCATGCCAGTTTTTTATTGGCTTCTTCTAATTGTTTTTTTAGCTGGGCATTTTCATTATTACGGGTAAGTAAATTGGCTTTAGCTGTTTCAATATCATTTTTCAATTGACGGTTTTCCCAATCCAGATTATTTTGCAAATCGGAGATTTCTTTTCTCAGGTTATCCCGTTCGGCCGTAATCCTTTTTAGGTTATTTTCTAAAGAGACAATTTTTTGTTCTTTACTCTGGGAAGTGTATTTCATCTGGTCCGTTACATCATCTAATTCAGATTTCAGTTCGCTTTGCTTACTTTCTACAGTACGGAGTTTGCCATATAGATCGTCAATGATTTTATCCTTTGCGGCATTATTTTCTGTAAGTTGATAGCGGATTTTGTTGAACTCATCTTTGTTTTCCTGCAATTTCTTTTCTAGGCTACGTTTATCTGTCTTCAATTGAGCCGCTTCCCGTTCCACCATATTTTTAGCTCTGGCTAATTCATCGAATTTCTTTTTAGAGACGCAAGAAGTAAGTGAGAGGGATAGAATAGAGAGTCCAATTATGTATAATGCCTTCCGTTTCATACAGTCTTAATTTTTTACTATTCCCAAAATAGCTTTGGTTTTAATGATTATAATTATTTACTTTGGGGCAAATATATAAATAAAATAATAAAATTACTATGAATAAAAAGCTTCTCTCACTAATAATATTACTTTTCGGAATATTTTCAATCCTTTATGCTCAGGAAGACAATCGGATAACGATAAAAGGAGTGGTGGTGGATGCAACTACCGGAGAACCGATCCCGTTTGCAAATCTTGGGGTCCTGGGAACCGTTGCAGGAGCGGCTTCCGATATGGATGGAAATTTCGAATTGGTTTTACCGTTAGGGTTTGAAAAATATAAAATCCGGGTATCCGTTGTCGGGTATACTTCTTATGAAATGAATGTAGGAGAAGTAAAAGGAGAGGGGAATATGAGAATTACGCTGAAACCCGTTACTTATGGAATCGGAGAAGTAGATGTATATGCTGAATCTTTAGTATATAAAAAAATGATACGGCAGGTTGTCGGGAATATTGGCCGGAATTATATAGCTAAACCTTATAATTATGAAGGTTATTTTGAGTATACGGCTTCAGAAAATGATCAGCCGGCCAATACAAAAGAAGCTATTGTGGAGATATACGACCGTGCGGGGTATAACAGAAGTGATGTGCAAACTGCTTTTAAAGATCTGAATTATCGTTTTAAAGAAGTCCGCAGAAGCCAGGATACCGAAACTGTTGCCGATGGATTAAATTATTTTGATGACATCCTTACGGCAGATATTGTACGGAATACCCGGAATGTATTGGATATCAGTAACGCCCGGGATTATAAGCTGAAAAATAAAGGACGCCTATTGTACGAAGGGGATTCGGTACAAGTAATCGCTTATGAAGTTAGTAAACCTTCTCTGTCAACCTCAGGAGATGCCGCTGTTACGAATTACAGCGGTGAGATATACATTAATCTGAAAGATTTCGCGGTCTTAAAAAATGTGATGTATGTCTCAGCTAAAGACTTTAATGTTTTAGGCCGGAATCTGCTGTCTATTGATTCAACAAAAAAGGAAAATGTAAAAGTGACCATTATTACAAATTATAAAAAGTTGGACGCTTTTTATTTCCTCAGCGGAATAACCATTCAGTATGCATATAAAGAAGGGGAGAAGGATAAAAACGGACGGATGCAATATGTTACAACCCGTTTGAATGCGACAAATCCGGAAGCTTTTGAAGGCAGAATGTATTATGAAGATCTGGAAACCAACAGAAGCTTTTGGGAGAATTATACCGTATATTTCAAAGAAGATTAAAAAGCAAGAAACAGGCTGTTTTAAAAATGTATGTCACTGCCGTTCTGACTTTACGAAGGTTTTCTATTTTAAAAATATGTCTTCTTTTTGCAACGGCTTTTTCTCGATATGCCATTGAAATTCCCTTAATTTCATTTCCTGAGGCTCAACCAGAAACAGAGGATTGAGTTGACCCTCAGGTTTTTTAATAAAAATAATATCCTTGACTTTTCTATTCTCTATAAATATTTTGATGTAAGAACTCAGGGCCTTGTTCATCCCGATAATGACACCTTTATCATCGGGATAATAAAGCGTTTCTCCATTCCCGTCCACATCTACCAGATAGAGTTCGTTGTTTTTCATATGTCCGACCATATTACGTCCCTTGATCTGATTGTACTTGATTGTATCCAATTGATTGATAATCATTGCTTTTTCGTTCAGGTGGAATTCCTGTATGACATTATTGCTCATGAGCATATCAATACCAGTAGCTGTCATTTGGTTACCGCTGGCCCAGACAATAGGAGCCCCGGATAGGTAAACGGTAGAGTCGGCTACAGGAAAGGCCATAGAATCGCATACCCCTTGTAACTGAGGACTGAAAAATTTTGTGTGATAGTAGGCTTTCAGAATATTATTACCCGCCGTGTCTTTACTGATGGATAAAGTGTCTCCGTGCACAAAAAGGGAATCGGGTTTTCCGACTAAAGTCAAGACAGCCTGGTCGACCACATAAGCGTAATCATTATTTTTCAGAATTTCTCCGTAATTTCCCTCAACAATTATATTGTTTACCGTGTCGTACAGGTGCAGATTATTCTTAAGGATGGCTGTATTACTAATACTGTCCACAAACATCGTATCCGCTTTTCCCCAAAATTCATTATAAGTAATCTTGTTGTTTTTGTATAATTCTGCATGGGCGGTTAAAGAATTATACCAGCCGTCTTCCGAATAGAGGGTTCTGTTATCTCCGTATATGGTCGTCGGCCCCAGTATCGATATAACTTTTGATACAGTATGATATTTCATTGTATCCGAATACAGCTCATATCCTTGGGTATATACTTTTACACTGTCTTTAAAAAACATTTGATCGTCCTGGGTAAAATAATATCCCTCTTCGCTTATAAGGGTAGTAGCGGTATCTTTTATGGTTCCCTGATTGAAATAATATCCGATTTTAGTAAAGGCGTTGTAATCCAGGAAATCAGTAGTCAATGTAACTTCCGGATCTTTTAATATCACATTGTCCCGTACTTTTGCCAGTTGGGTATTTCCGTTGTAAGTCATAAAATCTCCCCACAAATTCAGGGTATCGTTTTGAACGGCATGTACATTTCCGAAAGCTTCGATATAATTGCTGTCCGCATATTGATACAAACTATCACAATACATCAGCATATCTTCGTGTTTCAATTTTACATTTCCGATTAATTTATTCCGGTTATTATCGGTCTCCGGTTTATAGAAATCGGCGTGTAAAATACGTATGGTGGTTTTCTGCTGTGCAACCGCCGGAGAAATCATTCCTGTCAGGCAAACGAGAAAAAGACTGTTTTTAATCCATTGCCGGTAGGACAAGCAGGAACCGATGTGGGAAAATATTTTCAACTTTTTTTTCATTTAAAGCCGTTTCCTAAAAGGAAAAACAAAAAAATTATTTTATAAAAAAAGGAAAAATGCCGGGCAACCTTCCTTTTCTATTGACTTTATTCCTTTACGATACATGGAATAATTAGTTCCGGAAAAAAGGATGATAACTTACAATTTACTGTCTTAAAAATCTTTCCTTCCTTCCGTTGTGTTTTTGCTGCAAATTATTTTATCCAGCCTTCGTAACGGAATTTGGAATTTTTATAAGAATCGTCAATGTGAATATAAGTATTCTCTTGTTTTTCTTTAATCCATTTTTCCAGTTTATCCATCTGTTTCTCATTCTTCAACAGCATTTCAAAGATTTGCCAGTCGTCTTCCAGGTTTGCTTTATGCTGTGGATAAAAAGCCTTGACTTTAATAATCTTATATTCTTCCCGGGCTTCGGATTTTGAAACAAAAGGTTCGGAAATTTCACCTACTTTCATGCGGTTTACCTGTTTTGCCATATCTCCTTCAATTTCTGCTTTTTCGATTCGGGAATCTCCGTTTTTACCGGACATAAGTCCTCCGTTGTTCCGGGTTTGTTTATCCGTAGAGAAATAATAGGCGGCATCTTCAAAAGTCATTTCCTTATCCAGAATATATTCCCGTATTGAGTCCAGGCGATGAATGGCTTCTTCCCGTTCTGAATCGGATATTTTAGGTTGCAGAATAATATGGCGGACATTTATTCTTTCACCTTGTCTATCAATTAGTTGTATGATGTGAAAACCGAATTCGGACTCTACTATTTTAGAAATTTTTCCGGGCTTTAAACTGAATGCTGCTTCGGCAAAGGCCGGATCCCACATGCTTTTCGTTGAATAGCCCAATTCTCCTCCCCGCACAGCAGAGCCATCTTCAGAATAGAGTACAGCTAATGTATTAAACGTTTTTTCCCCACTCAAAATCTGATCCCGGAATCCTCTCAATTTTTCCCGTATGCGTTCTTTTTCAGCTTCGCTGATGGCAGGCTTAATCACAATCTGCTGGATTTCATATTTATCCGGTATGTCGGGCAGGCTGTCTTTCGGTAATTTTTTATAAAATGTTTTTATTTCAGAAGGAGTACTCCTGATTTTTTCAACAATTTTTTGCTGCATCATTTCTGTAATCAGTTTTTCCCGGATAGGGGCACGCATATCACTTTTGATCTCCTCTATGTTTTTTCCGAAATAAGCCTCCAGTCTTTCCCTTGAACCAATGTTGGTGGTCAGGTATTGTACCCTGGAGTTTACTTCATTTTCCACCTCATCTTCCGTGACAGAAATACTGTCGAGCTTCGCCTGAGCCAGTAATAATTTTTGAATCAGCTGTCTCTCTAAAATTTCAGCCCGGTAATCACTGGTTGTAGAAATAAGACCTTGTCCTTGTTCGTGCAGAAACTCATTCTCAATATCCGATTTCAGAATGATTTCTTCCCCCACAATGGCAATGATTTTATCTACCACATTATTTTGTGCGAAAATATAGCTGCTACAACATAATATTGCTAGTAATAAAAAGCCTCTTCTCATTCTATTTTATTTTATAAATTTGTATTAAATGTGTATTTCTTAATCAGCCCCCTAAACTAATACATTTTATTGAAACCTGAGAATGTTTCTCGCATTTTCAATTTTCAATTTTTATTTTTCCATGGATTTTAGTAGATTTTGACATAATTTTTACGTAATGCCTCTTCATTGATTTGTTTGTCGAGTTCGTTTTCAAATTCTAATTTCTTTTTATTTTTCAAAATCAGAATGATTTCGTCCCGGACATAACCAAGCGGAGCAAATTCCTGTTCCTTGCAAATTTCCTGTATTTTCAGGAAGTAGAAATTTTCATCGTCTTCTTTTTCAATATACTTTGAGTAAAGAATCTCTTTTTCCAATTCTCCGGAATCAGGCGGGAATAAGTTGGTGAGGTATTTGGATTCAATCCATTTCTGCCCGAAATCATCGTATTTTTTGGCGTTGGTTATGCAGTATTCTTCCAATTTCTCCAAATCTTTTGCATCTTCCGATTTATACCATTTCTTTACTTCTTTAATATTGGAAGCCGATTTGGGTATAATAAAAAATACGGCTTTTACGACCGGTGTCGTCAGTATAAAGTTCTGCTTATTGGTTTCGTAATAGTTTTCTATATCCTGTTCCCGGATTTCTGCTTGCAATTTCTGAGCGATAAGCTTTTGTTTGTATTTATGGATGAGGAGGGAAGTCCGGTAGTCTTCTACCTGTTTATGTATATTTTTCTCCTGTTCTGAAAGGTTTTCGATGGCCTTATGGAGTAATAATTTTTTGGTAATCCAATTCCGGATATAATTTTGAGACATTAAAATACTGTCTTCCGGGGAAGTACCGGAAGGGATAAAAGCTGCTACCTCCGAATACCTCAATTCCGAATCGAATACTTTGGCTACGGGTATGTCGTTTTTGAGTTTGTGAAATGTGCAGGAAAAAAGAAGGGAAAAGAAAAAGATTATAAGGGAAAATTTCATTTTATTCGTTTTACTAGGTTATCAAAAAGAACGGATAAAATCAGAGGGACCGGAAGCTGTAAAGAACACCTCCGGTCCGGATTAATTTATTATCGGCTATAATTAGGCGCTTCACTGGTGATTGTGACGTCGTGAGCATGGCTTTCTGTAATACCGGAACTTGTAATTTTTACAAATTTAGCCTGATGTAGGGCTGGAATATCAGGAGCACCGCAGTAACCCATACCTGCTCTCAAACCACCGATCATCTGGTATATGACCTCATACAGGGAACCTTTGAAAGGAACACGGGCGACGATTCCTTCCGGAACTAATTTTTTAATATCGTCTTCTGTGTCTTGGAAATAACGGTCTTTCGAACCTTTTTGCATGGCTTCCAAAGATCCCATACCGCGGTAGGATTTAAATTTACGGCCGTTGTAAATGATCGTTTCTCCAGGAGATTCCTCGACTCCGGCAAATAGGGAGCCGGCCATAACACAACTGGCGCCTGCCGCTAAAGCTTTTACGATATCCCCGGAATAACGCAGACCGCCGTCGGCAATAACCGGTATATCGTATTTTTTCAATTCTTTGGCTACATTATAAATAGCGGTCAGTTGAGGAACGCCTACACCTGCAATGATACGGGTTGTACAAATAGAACCTGGCCCGATTCCCACTTTGACGGCATCCGCTCCTGCTTCAGCCAGAGCTATTCCTGCTTCAGCCGTTGCAATATTTCCGACAACAACCTGAAGATTGGAGAAGGTATTTTTCACTTTCCGCAACATGTCGATTACCCCCTTCGAATGTCCATGGGCTGTGTCGATGACAATGGCATCTACATTGGCCTTTACAAGGGCTTCCACTCTTTCCATAGTGTCTGCGGTAACCCCCACACCTGCAGCAACCCGTAAACGCCCCTTGGTATCTTTGGAAGCAAGAGGCTTGTCTTTTGCCTTAGTGATGTCTTTGTAGGTAACCAAACCGATTAATTTATTGTGTTTATCTACTACCGGGAGTTTCTCTATTTTATATTGCTGAAGAATTTCAGCTGCTTTTTGCAAGTCCGTACTTTCTGTGGTTGTAACCAGATTCTCGCTGGTCATTATCTCCTGAATTTTACGGTCCATCTGTGTTTCAAACCTCAAGTCCCGGTTTGTTACTATTCCGACCAGAGTATTGTCATTGTCGACAACGGGAATTCCTCCGATTTTGAATTCTTTCATCAGGTCCAGGGCATCTTTTACCGTTTTGTAAGGTTGTATTGTCACCGGTGCATAAATCATACCGTTTTCAGCCCTTTTTACCATTTCAACCTGACGGGCTTGCTCCGGAATCGTCATATTTTTATGAATTACTCCGATTCCTCCTTCGCGGGCTATTGCAATAGCCATTGCCGCTTCCGTGACAGTATCCATCGCTGCAGATACAATGGGCGTTTTTAACTCAATTCCTCTTGAAAAACGGGAAGTTAAGTCCACATTGCGAGGTAGTATCTCCGAATAAGCCGGTACTAAAAGTACATCGTCAAAGGTTAATCCTTCGGCAATAATTCTATCTTCCATGAACGACATTGTAAATGATTTTGAATTAAAATAGTTGGGCGAAATTACTAAAAAATACCGGTAGAATATCTGTTTAAGGGCTTTTTTTCAGGGAGAATAAAGGAAAAATATTTCCGTTTGTGCCCCTTTGGAGCGTCTGTATTTCTGGCTGTTTGGGGAGAAACGTTTGCTCGCCGCCTCGGGGCCTGATTTTAAAATGTTTTTTATTTTCTTTTGGTCCCGTTTATCTTCTATCTTTTCCCCTTCGCTGTTGCTTTGGTAATCTTTGATGTAGCCAGAGCCCTGTCACGAATAAATATAGATTGGCAATGTGTAGAAATTCCCGGCTAAGTATGTTTTTACCGGAATATTCCCTTATCAAACGAAGTATTACGATTTAGGACTGATGACAGAGGAGGATGTTTATTGTTTGGGGAAACAATGCGATCTGCATTCGGGAGTAATAGAAATGAAATAAATGTTACAGAAAGGGCTTTTATTGAACAATTGGCCAATTGAAATAAATCTTCGGAGGAAAAGAATTACAAAAGAAAGTGTTCAGGAAATAATTTCCTCACTTAACTCTTCTATCGTCTGCCTTTGAGACAATGAGAAGGATACAGCGAAATAATGCTTCCTTTCCCTATATTCATCCGTATTTTGTTACTTTAAGCGAATTCTTAATATATTTGTGGGGTAGAAGAGGGTTTATCATGAGGGATATAAAAGACATCTTGAAGCAATATTGGGGATACGGGGATTTCCGTTCTTTGCAGGAGGAAATCATCCGGTCTGTAATTTCCGGAAAGGATACACTGGCTCTGATGCCAACCGGAGGGGGAAAATCCCTTACTTACCAGGTGGCAGCATTGGCAAAGGAAGGGTTGTGCGTCGTTATCACTCCTTTAATTGCTTTGATGAAAGATCAGGTTGAAGATCTGAAAGGGCGGGGTATTGAGGCAGAAGCGGTATATACAGGTATGCCCCGGGAACAAATAGAGTCTGTCCTCAATAAATGTATTTGTGCCAAAATCAAATTTCTCTATATTTCTCCTGAACGTTTGGCATCCGAAAAGTTCCGGATTCGTTTGGGACAAATGAAAATATGTCTGTTCGCTGTGGACGAAGCCCATTGTATTTCCCAATGGGGGTATGATTTCCGGCCTACCTATCTCCGGATAGCAGAAATCCGTACTTTTTTCCCCGGAGCGCCGGTCTTGGCATTGACGGCAACAGCTACTCCTGCTGTGACAAAAGACATTCAAAAACAATTGAAATTTACGGCTCCTCACGTTTTATCTAAAAGTTTCCGAAGGGAGAATATTGCATACGTCGTCCGGAAAGCAGATGATAAATTGGGAGAATTGCTTCATATTTTGCAGAAATTATCTGGCAGTGCGATCGTATACACCCGCAAAAGAGAAACTGCCGAACAATTGGCAAATTTTTTAAATGGAAACAAAGTAAAGGCGGATTTCTATCATGCAGGTTTAGATACTCAGCAGAGGGAAAAGAAACAGGAAAGGTGGAAACAGGATGAAGTCCCGGTAATGGTGGCAACAAATGCTTTCGGAATGGGTATCGATAAACCGGATGTACGCGTGGTCATTCACTTTGATATACCGGATAGTTTGGAAGCTTATTTTCAGGAAGCCGGACGTGCCGGGCGGGATGGGAAAAAAGCTTATGCCGTATTGCTTTGCAATCAGGCTGCTGTGACAGCCTTGAAAACGAGAATTACAAAAGATTTTCCGGAAAAAAAATACATAAAGCAGGTATATGAATGCCTGGGAAATTATTTTCAGATAGCGGAAGGCAGTGGACAGGGGTATGCTTTCGAGTTTGACGAAGGGGTGTTTGTAAAAAATTTTGGATTGGATTATGCCCGTACTCTTTCTGCTATCGGTATTCTTCAGGTAGGAGGTTATATAGAATGCACGACTGCTATCAATTCCCGTTCCCGCATCTGTTTTTTAATTACACGGGAAAAGTTAAACGAATTTATTCCGGAA
Source organism: uncultured Odoribacter sp. (assembly GCF_937966165.1). Lineage (NCBI taxonomy): Bacteria > Pseudomonadati > Bacteroidota > Bacteroidia > Bacteroidales > Odoribacteraceae > Odoribacter > uncultured Odoribacter sp. The sequence goes on along the minus strand of NZ_CALCLB010000014.1, from coordinate 62,559 downwards.
AATGAATGGGAAGAAAAGTTGTTGATTATACTTATGCGTAAATATCCGGGGATTTTTACCCAATATGTTTATATCACCGAAACTTCCCTTGCCGGGGAAATCGGGATAAAGAGGGTAAAAGCTTATGATACTTTACTGGCTTTAGCCAAAAAGAAGATTGTCAGTTATATCCCGGGAAACGACCGGCCTTATATTATATATCACCAGCCCCGTTTGCCTTTATCTTATCTCCAGCTATCCCGTCAAGCCTATGAAGACCGGAGGCAAGCCTATGCCGAAAAAATAAATGCCGTCGTAAATTATGTGGAGGAAAAGGAAGAATGCCGGCAATTATTACTGATGAACTATTTCGGTCAGCATGAAAAAGAAGTTTGCGGAAGTTGTGATATCTGCCTGAGCCGAAGGAAAAAGAAAAATTTGCCGGACAGGAAAAAAATAAAAGAAGGCATTTTGCTTTTGTTGGAAGAAAAGGATTGGAATATAAAAGAATTACTGTATCAGTTTGAGGAGGATGAAAGGGAAAAGGCAATAGCCGGATTGAGGGAATTACTGGATGAAGATTTTATTTTCTATAAACAATCTACACTTTTGGCTTTACGAGAAAAGGAAGGGATTGAATAATAAAAATGTTTTTTAAACTCCTTCCTTCGGACCCAATAATGAAAGGGGTAACCGGTTGCAATGCCTCCAGCCTTTTAGCCGGCAATAACGGAACGTTTCCCGGCTATTGGCTTGTACTCCTGCCGGATTGACTCCAAGGGCAGTAAAAATATATCCGGTTTATGCCAATTTTCCAGGCAAGAGAGAAGTGCCTGGATTGTTTCCATGTCATCCGCTTTGGTATATACAAATTTCAATTTTAACGATAGGATAGAGGCTGCCTTTTGCTAAAGGTAATATATCAGGCGTTCATTAATTTTTCCCACCAGTCTGTCGTTTTCCATTGTTCTGTTATGGCAGGAGAAAAATGAATAGCTGAAATGGGAAAATGGACTAAGCGTAAATCCTCCCGGAAGGCTTCCGCATAACCTGTTGCGGTTTCATGAACGCGTACAGAGGCCACTTCTACATTTCCTTCCCCATTTTTGAAACGGGTATTTTTCAGAATAAGGTCTGTAACATAAAGAAAAAGCAGAGCAAAACCTTCTGCTGAAGGGGAAAGGGGAAATTCTGCCACCCGGCGGTTAAATTTATAAATAAAATGTTTCATTTCTGCGGATTCTCCTGCCCAAAGCGAATAAGTATGGTCAAAGCTTTCGATAAACATTTTCACTTTGTCCAGTAACCCAAAATCCATTACCATACAGGCATGATCCAATTGGTCAGAACGAATAAAAACCTCCACTACATAAGAATGTCCGTGAATGTTTTCCCGGCATTGTTGTGAGAAACAATGCCGGACGATATGGGCCCCTTCAAATTTGTATAATTTTCGGATAATCATTTTTTTCTTTTTAAGGTTTATTTTTTCAACAGGGGATCCGGTATTCCGGCACTAGCGAAAGCTCTGGCTCGTAAAAGGCAGCTATCGCATGTGCCGCAAGGTTCTTCACTTCCCCGGTAACAACTCCACGTCAAACCGAAATCCACTCCTAGCTCCATTCCTAACCGGATTTCCTCAGCTTTCGTCATGTGCAGAAAAGGAGCGTGGATGGTAATTCTCCGTTTTTTTTCGGCTCCCAGTACTGTTCCCAGGTTAATGGCTTCTTCCATTGCTTTTATAAAATCTGCCCGGCAGTCTACATAACCGGAATAATCCGTTTCACTTACCCCGATAAACAAATCGCTGATATCCAATGCATCGGCATAGGAAGCAGCCACCGAAAGAAAAACCATATTCCGGGCCGGCACATAGGTTGACGGAATATCTTTACGGTCTACATTTCCGTTATCGATTTCCACTTCCGCCCGGGTCAAAGAACAATTTCCCCACTGATTGAGCATTAATTTGACGAATTTGTGTTCTTTTACTCCCGCTGCCCGGGCAATTGCTTTGGCACTTTCAATTTCTTTCTCATGCTTTTGCCCGTATTCGAAAGTAAGGGCATATACTTCCCCGAAGCCTTCATTTTTGGCTACGTAAAGGGCAGTGGAGGAATCTAAACCTCCCGATAATAATACAATTGCTTTTTTCATTTCCATACTTTAACCGGCAAAGATATATCCAATCAGGGCAGAAACAATTTCAGCCGGATCTTTCGGAGTACTCCCTCTGAGCCGGAGTTTATTTCCGGCAAAGATAAGGATAAAAACGAAAACAAGAGCAGATGGGAGTGAGAAGGTGGTGAACAAGGGATTTAAAGGAAAATGAGCGGCGAAAGCGAAACCTCGTGTTGTTTGATGAGAGTCCGGAATGGCCGGTTCCGGTTCCTCATCATTTTCACTTACCTATTTTCTCCATAGAGAATGACTGCAGTTTGTTTTTTCCCATCCATAAGGATGGTCAGGGGAGTTGTAAAACGGACGTGACGGGCAAAGTGTAATTCTTCCACCGTTTCCTGTTTTTTTAAAATATCAAAATTGATAAAAGAATCTCCGGAATCGTAAGGGATAGCAAAATAACCCACTTTCATGGAAGTCACATTGTGAAAAAAATGAGAGCCTAAGGAAGCATCCAGAGGATAGTCTTTTAATCCTTGTTCGACAATCACCTGTGCCCGGGAGATGTCCGACCAGGTTACGGGGATGCCCGTCAGGGGATCACGGGTTCCCCAGCGGCCCGGTCCGATAAGTAAATATTTGTTATCTGTAGCCGCTATCTTTTGATTCAATTTTTTGATTTCTTCTGCCATTTCTGTAGTCTTCAGGCGATTAAATTTTTCGGGATCGATATAAATAACATCTCGTATGGAGTCTATTTTGCCGTTTCCCATACCTTTGGTTGCCCGCATGAGCATCCGGTGAGTATCAATGGGCAGCTGATCGATGTCCACCCAGAAATCATTTTTTATTAAAGGTTTGATTTGCAATAAGTAAAGGGTGGCTACCTGATTTTCTATATTAAGTGAAAATTCTATTTCCACCGGAGAACCCATCGCTTGCGAAAAAATATTGAGTAAAATGTCCAAAGCTTTAGGCAAGGGAATCTGATTGTATTCTAAAAATCCGGGGAAATTGACAATCCGGCTGCCCCGGGTATTGAAATCGTATACAATCCGTTCATTCAGAAAATCGTATACAGAAGCGCTGTACACTAAAGTGCCGTCTGCCTCAGCTTCTTTGAGATCGTAAGAAGCTATGGCCGCCTGTTCTCCGTCTTTCGCCAGATCGTAATCGGAATGAAGCAAATCGACTGCGTAAAAATATTTTTGAGAATCCCGCATCATATCCTGAATAGAAGCCAGTTGCAGACGGGGATATCGCGGACAGAAACGGTATGTTTTTTCCCCTCCCACCACATAGGCACCCAGACCTACTGCAATGACCGCAAACCCATCTTCCGGTTTGATGTAGGAGAAAGGATAAAAATTGTAGGACTGTGCTACTCCGCTGACATTCGGATAATATTTCCCATTGTGTTCCTGACCGACGACCTCCTGAATAATGACCGCCATTTTTTCTTCTTCAATCACATAATCGATAGCATTGAAATAAGCCCTGGAATCCTCTGTATAGATAGATGCATATACAAGTTTGATCGCTGTTTCCAATTCCTGTAAACGGCGTTCGGAATCGGGATGATTGTTGGGAATGAGGTAAGTCGCATATACGCCGGCAAACGGCTGACTGAGGGAATCTTCAAACAGTCCGGAAGAACGTATCGCTAAAGGCTTTCTCATGACCTGCAGATAACTTTTTAGTTTTTGCCTCAATTGAGGTGACAGATTAGCTTTGATAAAAGCCTCCTTTACAATTTCGTAATTCTTTTCCGTATAGATCGTTTGAATTAAATTGTTGATCTCGATAAAATTATCGTATTCTTCCACCCCGATAATAGCCGTTTTGGGAATAGCAATCTTCAATTCCGGAATGAGTTTCCGGAAAGACACATTTTCTATAAAGTTAGATAAAAAAGCCATTCCCCGCCCTTTTCCGCCAAAAGATCCTTTTCCCAAACTGGTAACGTAACGATTACTGTTTACCAGCTGAGGACGAAAATTAATGATTCTTCCTCTGATTTTTTTTAATTCATACCCTTCAAAAACCTGAAGGATAAAATGCCGGATTTCGTCTATTGTTTTAAAATCTTCAAACCGATAGCGTCTCAGGCGTTTCGCCAGGCTGATTTGCCCTCTGGCCATAAACCAGGTGGAAATTCCGTTGCGAATGGAGTGGTATTTCAAACTTTCATCTGGGATGGTAACTAATTTCTGTTTAAATTCTTCTATGGAACTGGCTTTGTCGATGGGTTTGCCCAAACTGTTTTTAAAAATAAAATCCCCGAATCCGAGTTTTTCTTTAATAAAACGGGTAATATCGTGAGAAAGGGTAACAGAGTTTTTATTAATAAATTCGGCATTTACAGCTTTGGCCCGTTTGGCATTTTCTATGTCGTGACTCTGCAAGAGACAAGGAATTTTGTCGTCTGCCTGATGGGCATATTTTATCAGTTCAACACCTGCATTTTCATCTTCCACACCGTTACGGCTGTATTTTACATCCGAAATGACACAGAGTAAGTTATTCCGGTATTTGTCAATAATGGCAACTCCTTCTTCAAATGTGCTTACGAGTATAACTTTCGGACGTACCCGTATCTTCATAATCAGACTCAGTTCATCATTTTCCGGTTCATTCCGGATCAGTTCCTGGGTCTGGGTTACAATCTCACTGTATAAAAGGGGAAGATAGCGGGAGTAGTAACGGATAGAATCTTCGACCAGCAAAATAACCCGGATATCTCCTAAACGGGTGTCGGTATCTACGTTTACTTTGTCCTCAACATATTTGGCCATGGCTAAAAAGATCTTTGCCGATCCATTCCAGACAAAAATACGTTCTATACTTTGATTCAACTGATCTTCGATACTGTCGAAATAAGCTAAATCCGCATTGTTATTGACCAGCATCATTTGCGGAATTTCCTCGTATTTCTGTTTCAGCCGGAGGCTGATTCGCAGAGGGGTTTCTTTGTCCAAGCCTGCCATAATAACGATTAGGTGAATCTTGCGTTCCGACAGTACTTCCAAAGCCTCCTCTTCACTGGCAACGGAAATAAAGCGGGGAGCCGTATATAAATTAACCTGCAGGTACTCTCCGTATACTTTGTCTGTAAATTGTCCTTCTCTTTCGATGGTATAAGCATCGTAGTAATTAGCGATAAGCAGGATCTCCTTTACTTTAAAAGCCATTAATTCCTGAAAAATATCCCGGTCTGTTTTTTTTCTTTTATAAATACGCTGTAAATCGATTTTTTCCATAGGAAATTATTTTTTCTATTATCAGAATTTAAAAAACGTCTAACAACAATATTACTAAAAAAAATTGGTTTATAAAACAATCTTTGTTCTGAAGGAGGTCCCTGTCAGAGATCTGTCGTGAAAGAAAAAAGAAGCCGATAATATTTATAAGGCGCCTTGTTTTCACAAAATTTTAGTATCTTGCCGCACATTTTGTCAGGATGTTTAATACGTGCCATGAAAGATAAAATAAAGCGAAATACAGATTCAAAAAGAGATAAAATATACTTTTCGTGCTGGAGCAGAAAAGGTTTCGCTGTTTTTGCGGCTTTGGGAAAGAATGTATGCATATCGGTTCTGGCGATTCACATGTATGGTTGTGCTTTACTCAAAGCGGCCCGGCTAGGTATTATTGTAAATGAAGATGCCTGCTCGCAGGAAGAGGAGAATGTTTTGGCTGGGGAGCAAGTATTCAAAAGATGCAATCTGTTATTTAAGGGTGAAATATGCCCTGACGGAAAGAAAAATTATACGAACACATATAAACGGGGATATGACAGTGAATGCTGTATATCCCTTTTTTAATCCTAAAATATGCTGATTTATACATTACAAAAGCGAATATTGGGAGGGGAACAATTAACCCGTGAGGAAGCAATAAAGTTGAGTCAGTTAGCTGATAAGGATACTTTATATAAAGCTGCAGGTGAAATCCGGGATCAGAAATGCGGCAGGCATTTTGACACGTGTTCTATCATCAACGCCCGTTCGGGACGGTGCTCGGAGAATTGCAAATGGTGTGCACAATCCGTTGTTTTTAAAACTCATATAGCGGAATATGAGTTGATAGACGAAGAGAAGTGTATAGAACTTGCTTTATCCAATGCTGCTTACGGAGTGGATAAATTTTCTTTTGTGACCAGCGGCCGGTCTCTTTCCGACAGGAATATAGACAAAATATGTGAATATGCCCGGAAAATAAAAGCAAAAGCAGATATCCATTTATGTGCTTCGATGGGATTACTAAATAAATCTCAGTTAAACCGTTTAAAAGAAGCGGGTATACTTCGTTACCATTGTAATTTGGAGACTTCTCCCCACTATTTTTCCCAGTTGTGTACCACTCATTCTACTGAGGACAAAATCAGGACGATACGGGCCGCCCGCGAAGTAGGAATGGAAGTGTGTTCCGGAGGAATTATCGGAATGGGAGAACAAATGGAGGATCGGATCGATCTTGCCCTTACTTTGAGGGATTTACATATAAAGTCTATTCCGATCAACGTACTCAATCCCATACCGGGTACACCCCTGGAAAAAATGTCTCCCCTGAATGATACCGAAATACTAACCACTATAGCGTTGTTCCGATTCATAAATCCGGACGCTTATTTACGGTTCGCCGGAGGCAGGCTGTTGATCAGGCATATCGAAGAGAAAGCTATACAAGCCGGGATTAATGCCGCTATTGTGGGGGATTTGCTCACAACGATCGGTTCCCGGGTAAAAGAAGATATGGCTAAAGTAAAGGCTTTAGGTTTTACTACAGATTGAAAGAACAGAATAACCCAGTAACAATATGGATTTAAATGAAATTTTAAAATACGACCGGGAACATATCTGGCATCCGTATACTTCTACGATCGATCCTTTACCTGTATATCCGGTAAAAAAGGCAGAAGGAGTATTTATCGAGCTGGAAGACGGAAGACGTCTGATTGATGGGATGTCATCCTGGTGGTGTGCTGTACACGGTTATAATCATCCGTTGTTAAATGCAGCTATTGAGAATCAGCTGTCCTCCATGTCTCATATCATGTTCGGTGGGTTTACACACAGGCCGGCAGTAGAATTGGCCCAAAAAATATTGTCGATAGCTCCGGAAGGAATAGACAAAATATTTTTTTGTGATTCGGGTTCTGTTGCTGTAGAAGTGGCGATGAAGATGGCGCTGCAATATTGGTATGCTTCCGGTAATTTGGCTAAAAAACATTTTCTGACCCTGACGAAAGGATATCATGGGGATACCTGGAATGCTATGTCTGTCTGTGATCCCGTCACCGGTATGCATGGTATTTTTCAGGGTTGTCTGCCCGTTCAGTATTTTATTGAACATCCTGCTTGTCGTTACGGGGAAAAGTGTAGGGAAGAAGATATCCGTCCTTTTAGAGAATGCCTGGAGAAAAACCGGGATCATATAGCAGCAGTCATACTGGAACCTATCGTTCAGGGAGCCGGAGGCATGTGGTTTTATTCTGCAGAATACCTTCGGAAAGTACGTGAATTATGCGATCAGTATAATGTGCTACTTATATGTGATGAAATTGCTACAGGATTCGGACGGACCGGAAAGTTATGGGCTGTGGAACATGCCGGAATTTCTCCGGATATAATGTGTATCGGAAAGGCCATTACAGGAGGCTATATGAGTTTTGCTGCCACTATGGCGAGTGATAAAGTGGCGGCCGGAATCTGTTCAAAAGATCCGTATGTATTTATGCATGGTCCTACTTTTATGGGAAATCCCTTGGCTTGTGCAGTAGCTCAGGCGTCTGTCGATTTGATCCTGAGTTATGATTTGGAGAACAAGATCGGGGAAATAGAAGCTCAATTGAAAAAAGAACTCGCTCCGGCAGCAGAATATCCACAGGTAGAAGAAGTTCGTGTGCTGGGAGCGATAGGGGTTATACAAATGAAAGAACCTGTCCGGATGGGAGAAATTCAGGCCGCTTTTGTACGGGAAGGGGTATGGGTACGTCCCTTTGGCAAATTGGTTTACATTATGCCTCCTTTTATCATTCGTCCCGGGGAATTACATCGGTTGACGGAAGCTTTATTAAAAGTGGTCAGCGAAATAAAACCTTAGTTATTCAGATAAAACTATCGGCTTGTTTACTATTTTTATAATAAATGCTATTCCGATCCGGAAAGATGTATCAGTTTTAATCGGAAACTGTCATTCAAACAATAAGATATGAATTTTGAACGTTATCTTCATAAGTTAGAAAAAATAAAAGAAGCCGGAAATTTCCGGCAATTGCGCAATATACAGCATAACGGCTTTCTCATCCACGACGACGGACGGGAGATGTTAAATCTTTCTTCGAACGACTATCTGGGTTTGTCTTCTTATCCGAAGCTGTTGGAGGAATTTTACGGACAGACCGATGTCAGGGCCTTGCCTTACAGTGCTGTATCTTCCAGATTATTATCCGGGAATCACGAATATTACGGAATGCTGGAAGCGGATCTGTCCGATTTGTATGGAAAGGAAGCTGCTTTGGTCTTTACCTCCGGTTATCATGCCAATATCGGTATCTTACCCGCCCTGGCCTCTAAACGGGATTTGATAATCGCCGATAAATTAGTGCATGCCAGTCTTATTGACGGCATACGGCTGAGTGAAGCTGAGCTGTTGAGATATCGGCATCTGGATATGGAACATTTGCGGAATCTTTTAAAACAGCACCGGGAGGAATACGAAAATGTGTTTATCGTTACGGAGTCTGTGTTCAGTATGGACGGGGATATAGCAGACTTACAGGAGCTTTGTGAAATTAAAAAAGAATTTGAAACTTTTTTGTATGTGGATGAAGCTCATGCTGTGGGGGTAAGGGGTACAAATGGACTGGGGTGTTGTGAAGAACAGGCTTGTATGGAAGATATTGACTTTATTATCGGAACATTTGGGAAAGCTTTTGCTTCCATGGGAGCCTTTGTGGTATGTTCGGAATTATTCAAAGAATTTTTAGTGAATACACAGAGAAGTTTGATTTTTACCACGGCTTTACCTCCTGTCAATGTGGCCTGGACCCGTTTTGTATTAAACCATATGCCTGATTTTTATGAATTACGTTTAAAGTTGGCGAATACGGCAGATAAATTGAGAGAAGTGCTGACTGAAAATGGTTTTGAAACGAGGGGAAGTTCCCATATCGTGCCTTTCCTGTGCGGATCGAATGAAAGCAGTATCGAAATGGCAGAATTGCTTCGGGATAATGGATTTTTTGCTTTGCCCGTAAGGTATCCGACAGTACCAAAAAATGAAGCCCGGATACGTTTTTCGTTAAACGCTGCCATTCCAGCAGAAGATTACGAATGTTTATTTGATTTCATCGGTTGTCTGGAATAGTATACGTAAATTTTTATTCCCGAAAATATGCGAATAGAATGGCTTACTAAAAATAATACAGACCAGGTTCTTGTTTTTTTTAACGGGTGGGGGATGGATGAACGGACTTTTCCTTGTCTGGAAGAGGTTACGGATACTGTAATGTGTTGGGACTACTGCGTTCTGGACAGTGGTGGCATTCCCTCTTTTAGCGGATATAAAAAGATAAATGTGGTGGCTTGGTCGATGGGAGTATGGGCAGCTGCCAATGTTTTACCGGAATGGGGAGTTCATCCCGATTGCCTGATAGCTTTTAACGGTACGGAAAGACCGGTCGATAACTGTTGGGGAATACCTCTTCCCGTTTATTTGTTAACGGAAAGACGTATGGATGAAAAAGGGAGGGATAAATTTTTTTCCCGTATGTTCACCTGTCCGGAGGAAAGGGAAAAATTCCTCTATAATCCGTCAGGACGTAAACTGAGAGAGCAAATCCGGGAATTGGAGGCAATTCGTAAGCAAAGCGAAATTTATCGGAATACTCTGAAATGGGATAAGGCTTTTATCTCAGAAAAAGATCTTATTTTCCCTGTAGAAAACCAAAAAAACTGGTGGCAGGAGAGAGGGGTTTTGACAGAAAGTCTGCCGACGGCCCATTATCCGTTTTATGCCTTCCGGTCCTGGGAAGACATTTGTAAAGTATAAAGTGAAATAAGCAGATGTATTTATATTGATTATCAATAGGATTATATTAATTCAAGCGGAAATAAATAAGGTAGAACTGCCTACTTATTTACTGTTTTCATAGTCTCTTTTAATAAAGACGGTTATGATCCTGAAAGGTATAATTCATTTTAATCGGTTACTTAATATGGACAAAGCAGAGATAAAATGCCGTTTCCGGCGTAGTGTGGAGAGTTATGAAGAAAATGCTGCCGTGCAGAAACGAATTGCCGGAAGACTTTTTCAATTGGTGGAAAAATACGCGGAAAATACTTTATTCCGCATGCTGGAAGTAGGATGCGGTACAGGTTTACTTACCCGGAAGTTAAAGGAGAGGCAGGGAAATCATGTTTTAATTATAAATGATCTCGTAGAGGAAATGTGTCGGAAAACTTCAGCTGCATGTGGAATTGAGCATAATTCTTGTCTGGTGGGGGATATCGAGTCGGTCGCTTTACCCGGAACATTTAATGCAATTGTCTCTTCTTCTACTTTTCAATGGCTAAATTCCCCGGAAGTCGTATTTAAAAAGTTCGCCCGGCATTTGGCAAAAGAGGGTATTTTGGCATTCAGTACGTTCGGCAAAGATAATTTATATGAACTGAAAACAATTACTCATCAGGGACTTGTTTATCCGGACCGGTTTGAATTGTCCGCATTTTTAGCCAAAGATTTTGAGATTTTGTATACAGAAGAGACAAAACACACTCTTTATTTTTCAGATCCGCTTGAAATTATCCGGCATATGAAGCGTACCGGTGTAAATGCTGTAGGGCGGGCTGATACCTGGACAAAAGGTCGTCTGGAACGTTTTTGTGCGGAATACCGTTTGTTATTTTCAACTCCCCGGGGCTATCCTTTGACCTATCATCCTTTGTATTTTGTCTGTCGTAAGAAAAAGGATGTTCAAGATGGAATGAACGCCGTTCCGGTTTACAGTCTGTCCAATGCAAAAACAGACTGTATCACTCTTAACAGCGGAGCAATCTGACTCTGTTTAACCGGCACATCGTTTCCACGAAGCAGCAGGTTAAAAACCTTTGTCTGAAACAAACTACCGTTTAGCGGATGAATGCGTCTTCTTTCCTTGTTTCCGGATCAGCCGGACAATTTCGCCTGTCCACAATACGGAAGACGTCAGACTGATTATCAATCCCCAGTCCTTGAGCGATAGAGGTACCGTCCGGAAAACATTCCCTCCGAATTCTACGATCAGGAACTGACCAATGGGTATAATGACCATAACGATGAGAAAGCCGGTACTTTTAGAAAGCCCTTTAAATGCAGAACTTCCGGAAATAAAAGCCTTGGCATTGAACATATTCCAAAACTGCAGCATGACAAAAGTGGTAAAGAATACCGATAAGTCATAGCGGGAAATCAGACCTTCTTCATTGGTAAAATAATACATCAATCCCAGTAAAATAAATGTAAATGAAAGTCCTATGCCGATAATCCGGTTCCGCATGGGTTTGGTGATAATAAAATCCGTTGCTTTCCGCGGTTTTTCATTCATCACATTCGGATTAGGAGGGAGAGAAGCCAGGGCACCTGCCGCAAAAGTATCAATAATCATATTTACCCATAACATCTGAGTAACGGTCAACGGTAATTCCTGTCCGAAAATTGAACCTATAAGCACAATCAGAAGTGCAGAAAGATTGATTGTTAACTGAAACAGAATGAAACGTTGTATATTGTGATAGAGAGAACGTCCCCACATAACAGCTGTTGCAATACTATTGAAAGAATCGTCCAGAAGCGTAATATCACTGGCTTCTTTTGCGACGGAAGTACCTGTTCCCATGGACAGTCCTACGTCGGCATGATTTAAAGCCGGCGCATCGTTTGTACCATCTCCTGTTACCGCAACTATAGCTCCGGATTGTTTTAACAGATCGACTAAACGTTGTTTATCGGTAGGCCGGGCCCGGCACATAATCTTTAGCTTTAAGACCCGTTGGGCAGCTTCCGTTTCGGGTAATTTTTCAAAATCTACACCTGTAATTATTTGTTCAGCTGTATCCCCTTCTTTCCAGATTCCGATTTGCCTTCCGATTTCCCGGGCTGTAGCAGGTGTATCACCAGTTACAATTTTTACATCAATCCCTGCATTCAGGCATCTTTGTACGGCTGCCGGGACATCCGGACGGACAGGATCGGAGATGGCAACAATTCCCAGAAAAATAAGTTCGTTTTCCACAAATCTTTCAATACAATTTTCTCCTTTACAACTCACAGTTCTGTATGCAAAACCTAAAGTACGCATGGCCTGGTTCTGGTAATCCAACAGTTGTTTTTCTACAATCTCCCTGTATTCAGTTACCGGCTTCAAACCTTCCGGAGACAGTACCCGGCTGCATTTCGAGAATACAATCTCAGGTGCTCCTTTTATGTAAAGGATTTGTTCTTCCTCTGAGAGATTTACAATCGTAGCCATATATTTCCGTTCTGTGGAAAAAGTGAGTTGTTCTGCGATAGAAGCGTTTTCTCTGTAATCGATATAATTGATTCCCTGAGAATGCAGCCATAGTAAAAGGGCTGCTTCTGTCGGATTTCCCAAAGTTTTAATTTTTTCCGGATCAGTGTAATCCAGAAAAGCTGTGGAATTTACAGAAATACCTTCTTTAATCAGTTTACTGATTTCATCCCCTGCTAATTTCTGGTCCCGGAGGGCATAAAAGTCCGTCTGATATACCTGCATCTGGTTTTGGGTCAGTGTACCGGTTTTATCCGTACAAATAACAGTCGTAGCTCCCATTGTTTCACAGGCATGCATTTTGCGGACTAAATTATTAGTCTTTAGCATTTTTCTCATGCTTAATGCCAAACTCAGCGTAACACTCATCGGAAGCCCTTCCGGTACCGAAACGACAATTAAAGTGACAGCTACCATAAAATATTTCAGTATCCTGCCTGCTGTATCCAGGGTAAAAAGATTTTCGGAGGTAAAAAATCCCTCAACGATATCTTTTCCCAGTAAACCAACGAAAGTAAGCCCTGCAACAATAAATCCTACAATACTGATAAAATGTGCCAGGCGTTCCAGTTGCTTACTGAGCGGCGTTTTATCATCGGTAATTTCTGTCGATTTTTCAGCCACTTTTCCGAATTCGGTAGCATCCCCGACTGTTTTAACTTCGTAAATACAATGTCCATTGACAATTGTTGTTCCCCGAAGGATGCGGTTTGAAGGGTAGGTCGCCTCTGAATCATATTCCCGCGGGTTCGTCGTTTTATCAATTATCGGCTCTCCCGTTAAAGTCGATTCGTTTACCTGGAGCGAAATAGCTTCCAACAAATCTCCGTCAGCCGGAACTTCTTCTCCGGTTTCCAATACGACAATATCTCCGACGACAATATCCCTTTTGGGAATTTCCTGAATATTTCCTTCCCGTATAACTTTTACCAGAATATCGTCGTTTACCTGATTCAGCAGTTTGAATTTTCTGTTGGCATCCATTTCAAACCAAAAACCCACCCCCGTTGCCAATAAAATAGCTACAATAATACCGATGGTTTCTGCATACTCATTGTGAAGAATGGAGATGATCAGAGAAAGAGCAGCAGCGACTAACAAAATACGAATAATCGGATCCTTGAATTTTTCCAGAAATAATTTCCAGAGGGGAACCTGGGGAGGAGGCGTTAGCAGATTTTCTCCGTACTTTTCACGATTTTCCTTTACCTGTTGTTCCGATAAACCCGTGTAATGTTTATTTTCCATCGTCTTAAAGTGTACTTTTTATAAACGTTCAAAATTAATCAAATTGATGATTCTTCCTTATCGTTATAAAATTTTTTCTTAAATCTTTGTTAATAAAATATGTAAAAGAAAGCTATTATTTGTTTTAGCAGCAAAATCCCCAAAACCGTTTTATTCTTTTTAAAACGGCTTTGGGGACGGATAGTTACCGTAAAAACGGTGTTTAAATCTTAGAATGGACAATTTGCAGAATCTCTGCTTCCAGTTGACGGGCTTTCTCTACGATATTTTCCCCTTCACGAATAATTTTGTCAGCATATGCTTTATCGTCCAGTCCGGATGCATTTATTTTTACATTCAGAAAGGCACCCATTACTCCGGCCCGGGCAGCAAGTGCACCTACTCCGGCATCCGTAACGGAGTTTGGATTTCCGATTTCTGCCATAGCTTTGGTGACAGACATGCATTCATAACAAAGCTGCATCGTTTTAAAAGGAACTTCTGTAGCAAAACGGGTTGCTTCCTGTACAGCTTGTTTCCGGATCATTTTTTCTTCTTCAGTCTTTTTAGGAAGGCTGAAAGCATCCATTATTTTATTGAAAGCGTTAGTATCTTCGTCTACTAACTTCATTAACTGCGTTTGAAAAGCTTTTCCTTTTTCAGCCCAGTCGCTGAATTCTTCCCAACGCTCGTCCCAACCGCGCTTGTGAGAAGAGAGGTTGGCTACCATACTACCCAGTGCTGCTCCCAGGGCACCCATATAGGCAGATATGGACCCTCCTCCGGGTGCGGGTGATTCGGAAGCCGTTTCGTCGGCAAAATCCGTCAAACTCAGGTCAATTAATTTTTTATGGCCTTTATTGGCTTCTTCTTCCAGTATATACTCGATAATTTTTTTCTTCGGATCGAATGGATACAGTTCGTCTAATCCCAATGATTTGACAGCAATTTTAATCAGTTCTTTATCTGAAATCCCGGTTGAACGCTGTTGTTTCCGTAAAAAATAGCGACCGGCATCCAGCATGGCCTGCAGAGGGATAACTCCGACCAGTTCGGAACCGGTTACCCGAATTCCCCTTTCTGCAGCTTTCCGGCAGACTTCATCAAAAGCTTCATGCACAGCCGTCACAGAAATATCTGTCAGATTCATGGAAATCTGTGCAATACCATATTCTTCTATGTACCAGCCGATAGCTTTGACGGATTTAAGTGTACCCGGGATCATCACATTTTTTCCGTTCTCATCTTTCACCGGTTTTCCGGTAATCGGATTACCTTCCCGCTTTACCCGTCCTCTTTCTCTTACATCAAAAGCAATAGCATTCGCACGCCGGGTGGAGGTCGTATTGAGGTTTATATTATAGGCTACCAGAAAATTCCGGGCTCCTACAGCTGTAGCCCCTGTTTTGGCGGTATGTGCGTTCAGTTCCCGCGGACCGAAATCAGGATGCCATTGTTCACTTCCCAACCGTTCTCCCAAGGCTTCGTATTCCCCGGCCCTGCAGGTAGCCAGATTTCTTCTTTCCGGCGTAAAAGCGGCAAATTCATAACAGTAAACAGGTATCTGAAGTTCTTTTCCGATCCGTTCCCCCAGTTTTCTTGCATATTCTACCGTTTCTTCCATGGTAATATCGGAAACAGGAATTAAAGGGCATACGTCGGTTGCACCGAAACGGGGATGAGCCCCTTTGTGTCGGGTCATATCGATTAATTCGGAAGCCTTTTTGACGGCCCGGAAGGCAGCTTCACATACCGCTTCCGGTTCTCCTACCATTGTTACTACGGTACGGTTCGTCGCTTTCCCCGGGTCCACGTCGATGACACTGATCCCTTCTACCGTTTTCATGGCATCGGTAATCTGATTGATAATATTCATGTCGTTCCCTTCACTGAAATTGGGAACACACTCGATAAGCTGTTTTTTCATATTTTTTGTATTTATATTCCGCCTGACATTCAGTTTTATAAACGTTTGTATATAAGATGTTTATATTTACTTTTTCAATCAGTTGATGGTCTTGTTCAGCAAGTGATTTTTAGAAATTTTCTTTTCTTACATTTGTTCTCCTTTTAAAAAGACGGCATCGATCAGATGACTTCCATAAGCATAAGGGAGATATTCGATTCCGGGAACCGGCAAAGTAATGTAAAAATTAGCCCATTTCCCGACTGCAATACTTCCGGCTTCTTCTTCAACGCCCATAGCATAAGCGGAGTTAATCGTGGTTGCATGGATCACTTCTTCCGGTAGCATTTTGTAATTGATACAACCTAAAGACATGATAAATTTCATATTTCCGGAAGGAGAGGAGCCCGGATTAAAATCGGAAGCTAAAGCTACCGGCAATCCGGCATTGATCATTTGGCGTACAGGGGAGTGAGGCATATTCAGGAAAAAGGCAGCGCCGGGTAAAACAGTCGGCATCGTCTCGCTCTCCAAAAGGCATGCAATTTCTTTTTCTCCTACATGTTCCAGATGGTCTACAGAAATGGCGTTGTATTTTACGCCGACTTGCACACCACCCGAGTAGTCCAGTTCGTTAGCATGGATCTTCGCACGCATTCCATATTTCATACCTGCATTTAACAGGCGATCGGTATCTTCTACAGTAAAAAATCCCTTATCACAGAACACATCTATAAAATCTGCTAAATCTTCTGCCGCTATAGCCGGGATCATTTCATTGATAATTAAATCCACATATGCTGTTTGATCGTGCTTGTAAAGGAGAGGCACGGCATGAGCACCCAAGAAAGTGGATTTAATCAACAGAGGAGTATTTTCTTTTAAACGGCGGATCACCCTCAACATTTTTAATTCCCCTTCCGTATCCAATCCGTATCCGCTTTTGATCTCGACAGCTCCTGTGCCGTACATAGCTATTTCTTCCAATCTTTCGAAAGCAGAGTTGTACAATTCCTCTTCAGTCGCTTCTTTTATCCTTTGTGCTGAATTTAATATTCCTCCCCCTCTGCGGGCAATTTCCTCATAAGATAGCCCCCGGATTTTATCAATGTATTCGATTTCACGGCTACCGGCATATACCAGATGAGTATGAGAATCACAAAAGGAAGGCAATACGAGCCGTCCCGTCGCATCTATTTCTTTTAAAATTCCGGTTTCTTTTTCTATTTCTTCCCGGTTTAATTTTTCCATAGGTCCGAAGGCTGCAATTTTTTCATCTTCCACTAACAGATAAGCATTGTCTATTGTTTCCAGATGAGCCATATCTTTTCCGGCCACCCATTTCCGGGGAGTTGTCTCTGTCTGTACCAGTTGTTTTATATTTGTTATCAATGTTTTCATAAGCATATTTCTTTCTAATGAAGGCACTAAAGTAGAAAAAAAGCCCGATATTTAAAACGTTTGTGTAAAACCTTTTTTTGTTCTTATTAGAGGGAGAGGAACTAAAATTCAGTTCCGGTTAATTGAATACTTGCAAGCGATTGGCATCTAAACGTAAGAATATAAAAATCAGGATGGTAAATGCCCATAAAGAGGATCCGCCGTAGCTAAAGAAGGGGAGAGGGATGCCGATGACAGGGGCAATACCGATTGTCATACCGACATTTATGGCGACATGGAAAAAAAGGATACAGGCTACGGCATATCCATAAATCCGGGAAAAATCGGAACGCTGCCGTTCGGCAAGGTGAATAAGCCTCAGAATAAATACTAAAAATAATATGATTACTACAGTCGTACCGGCAAATCCCCATTCCTCCCCAACAGTGCAGAAAATGAAATCTGTACTTTGTTCCGGCACAAAGTTGAATTTCGTCTGAGTGCCCTGTAAATAGCCTTTCCCCCAGAATCCTCCTGAACCGATTGCTATTTTGGATTGATTTACATTATAGCCCGCTCCGGTCAGGTCTGTTTCTATCCCCAGTAAATTGTTGATCCGGTCTTTTTGGTGAGGCTGAAGATGGTCGAAAGCATAGCTTACTGAAATGGTAGCTCCTATACAAAGCCAGGAAGCCAGAAGAACCAACATAATATGTTTCATTTTCCGCTTGTAGATAAAATAAATTCCGGTAATACAAGTGAAAACATAGGAGTACAATAACAAATGGTAAAGGGAAACCGGCCATTCCAATAACCAGCGGATTCCCCATAATAAAAAGAAGCATCCGGTCAGAAAGACAAATACTTTATACCACTCATTTTTCCCCTGACGATAATACCAGAATGCTATCAGACTGGCGAAAATAATAATACATAAAACCGTAAAAGGATTATACAATAAAGTAAGGATAAAAAGGGCGACCGTAATAAAACAGAGTAAAAGAATAGAACCATGCATACCTTCCCTGTACATAACCAGGATAAACGAACTGTATACTAAAGCAGAACCGGTATCGTTTTGCAAAATAATCAAGGCAGCCGGAATAATCAGAAGGATACCAACCTGGAGTAAACTGGAAAAACGCATGATTTTAAAACCATGACGGCTCATGACATTTGCTACAGCCAATGCAGTAGCAAACTTGGCGAATTCTGCCGGCTGTATGCGGATTCCTCCTAATTCAAACCAGGAACGGGCCCCGTTTACTTCCCGTCCGAAAACCAGCACTGCCGCCAGTAAGCCGATCATTAAACCGTAAATGACGAAAGAAAAAGCCGTGAAAAATTTACTGTCCGTCAATAAGATTAAAAAACCGATCAGAAAGGATGCCCCGATCCAGATCAATTGTTTTCCGTATTTTTGAGTGATATCTAAAATATTACTGTGTGTATCGTCGTAAACAGCTGCATAAATATTCAGCCACCCCATAAAGATCAATACGGTATAGAGGAAAATAGATACCCAGTCAATATTTTTTAAAAGGTTAGATTGTCTGTTCATTCTCTTGTATATTAATTTCCTTCACCTTCTTTATTTTCCCGAGACTTCGCTTGTTTACTTACGGGCAGTAGATTTGCATTCATCATCCGCTGTTCCAGTTCTTTTTTGCGGGGAGAGATTTTACCTTTCAGGTATTTTTCCATAATCAAACCTGCAATAGGAGCGGCATAAGTTGCTCCCCACATTCCATTTTCGACATATACGACAATGGCTATTTGCGGATTCTCCTTGGGAGCAAATGCCATAAATACCGAATGGTCGGCCCCATGGGGATTCTGTACTGTACCTGTTTTACCGCAGACCGTCACCGAATCGATGGAGGCAACGCGTGCGGTTCCTCCTTCTGCCGCTTTTTGCATCCCTTCGATGACTATTTCAAAATTTTTCCGGTCAATGGGAATGGTATGTTTTTCTGCATAATTCTCCACTTGTCCGGAAGGGCGTACGATATGAGGGGTCATATAATAACCGCGGTTGGCAATACAGGCTGCAATATTGGCAATTTGTATCGGAGTGATCAAAAGTTCTCCCTGTCCGATAGATAAGGACATAATATACATCCAATGCCAGTTTTTCGTTTTATGCACCCTGTCGAAATATTCCTGGCTGGGAATAGAACCACTCAGTTCATTCCGGAAATCCGGGCATATTTTTTGTCCCAGACCAAAGGACATGGCATATTTTCTCCAATTCCCATAAGCATCCCGGACATTGTGGTATTTGGGATTTTCCAAAATCCGTCTCCATACATTTACATAATACGGATTGCAGGAATGTTGTATAGATGCCCTCAAATCGAGAGGAGAGACGTGATTGTGACATCCCATGCGTAAACCGTTGAAAAAATAACCTCCGTGGCATTCAAAACGGGACTCCGGAGTGATTACTCCTTCCTGTAAACCAATCAGAGCCTGAATGGTCTTGAAGGTGGAACCGGGAGGGTAGGAAGCCATAACTGTACGGTCGAACAGGGGGGTATTCTCATCGTTTTGCAACTTCCGGTAATTTGCTCCCCTTTCCAGACCCACCAAAAGTTGAGGATCATAACCGGGACTGGATACTTTCAATAATATTTCTCCCGTAGCAGGTTCAATGGCTACAATTCCCCCTTTTTTATTTTTCATCAATTGATAAGCA
The DNA here is from genome assembly GCF_937966165.1 of uncultured Odoribacter sp. Taxonomy (NCBI): domain Bacteria; kingdom Pseudomonadati; phylum Bacteroidota; class Bacteroidia; order Bacteroidales; family Odoribacteraceae; genus Odoribacter; species uncultured Odoribacter sp. The sequence goes on along the minus strand of NZ_CALCLB010000014.1, from coordinate 42,696 downwards.
TACTCCTGCAATTTAATATCTAAAGTCGTCGTAATATTTCCTCCCACGACTGCCGGAACATCGTAGTCCCCATTGTGATAAGAACCTTTAACCCGATTGTAATTGTCCACTAACAGAATTCTTTTTCCTTTAGTACCCCGAAGTACAGTTTCATAGCTTTTTTCCAAACCGTTTATACCGATATAATCCCCCAAAGCATAATTGCTATCCCGCTCAATTTGGGCAGGGCTTACTTCACCGATATAACCAAACACATCCGCTGAATGAGCTACGTTATATTTCCGAAGCGTCCGGGTTTGCATAAAAAATCCAGGATATTTGTACAATTTTTCCTGTAAACGGGCATATTTATCGTCGGTGATCTGGGAAATAAGGATAGACGCTTTGAAATTGGAATAGTGTTTACATTTATTGATGTTTTTTTCGAGTGTTTCTTTGGAAATACCCAAAATAGATATCAATTCCAGTGTATCAAATGTTTTTACCTGGCGCGGAATAATCATTAAATCATAAGCGGCCTGATTATACACCAATAATTCCTGATTCCGGTCATAAATTAATCCCCGGGCAGGATATTGAGTCTCTGTCCGCTGGGCATTGTTAATCGCAGAAAGCTTATACGAGTCGTCTACAACCTGTAAAATGAATAATTGTATAATACATATTCCGAATATTCCGATAATGATACCCGAAATTACAGTTTTTCTATGAGTAAATTTGTTCATTATTTACCGAAACCTTTAAAAATCACCCCGCCTTCTCATCCTTCTGTTTATTCCTGCCTCTTTTTGATCGCAATGAAATAATAAAGGAGAATAAAAATATAAGAAACTATACTACTACACAAGATACGCATAAAAGTAATTCCAATATTGACAAATGAAAAAGCCTCAGCCAGAATTAAAACAATATTGTAAGCCAGTACTGAAAAGGAGGTATATTTTAAAAACCAGCCTAAATTTCTCATTTTATGCGTCCCTTCAATTTCATCAATTTGTTCACGGTTCAGTGTAAACTGTAATAATTTAGGACGGATATAAGCCAGAAAAGTAGTTGCTGCAGCATGAATTCCCATCGTATTATTCGCTAAGTCCATGATTAAACCGAATAAAAAGGCAAGAAAAAGCACGGTAACTTTCTTCATACCGTAAGGTAAAACCAGTATCGCTAAAATATAGATATTGATATAAATATAGGAATGCAACTGGATATTGTCCAGAATTGTTATCTGAATAATAAATAAACATAAAACATGAATCCAATATTTAGCACTGTTCATTGTATCACAAATTTATCCGACCTATTTCTCTTCATAGGTAGTGGCCTCTAATTCTCTTTTCTCTTCTTTCTTTCTGTTTTCTATCACATAGATATCCGATATTTTCTTAAAATCAGTTGCCAGTTTTACTTTAATGGATAGGAAATTAGCCGTCTCCTTGTCAACTGATTCTACGAATCCGACCAGTTCCCCTTCCGGAAAAATAGAAGAAAACCCTGATGTCACAATGGTATCTCCTCTCTGTACGTCTACGTGGAAGGGAATATCATTCAGATAAGAATAGCGGTAGTCATTTCCGTCCCATTGCAGGGAACCGTAATATCCGTTTTTTTTAACTTTTGCAGAAACCCTGAGATTGACATTTATCAAAGGGAGCACAACTGCATAGTGATTACTGATATTCCGGATAATTCCCACTACTCCGTCTGGAGAGATTACAGCCATTTCTTTTCTTATTCCGTCCGTAAACCCCTTATCAATTGTAATATAATTTTTAGTTTTATTAAAATTGGAGTTGATGGTTTGTGCTTTCCGGTATACATACGATACTGTCACTATTGCAGTATCTATTGTAACGGGAGCGAAAGTCCCCCTCATTTGTTCGATTCTGTTCCTCAGTGCCGTATTTTCTTCCAGTAATTTCCGGTTGGCAGATTCCAAATGAAAATAATTTTGAATATCCGTCAGGTAGGAAGAAATATAGCAAAAAAGTGAAGAAGTTTGCCGGGAAAAAACTGTTTTCTGATAGTTATTGTGTTGTACAATTAAAGAAAATGCCACAACTTCCAATAGTATAAAAATTATAGTAAAATGGTACTTTAATATAAGTTTTATAATATTCTTCACGGTTCATTTGTCTTGCGACGGCTGTTGAAAAGGCAGAACAAATCGATCTGTCTTTTTAACAGCCGTCAACATTAATGATTGATCAGCGGATCAGGAATGAGAATTTGTCCACATTCTTCAGAGCTATACCTGTTCCACGGGCAACAGCACGCAAGGGGTCTTCTGCTATATGGAAAGGTATATTGAGCTTATCGGACAAACGCTTGTCTAATCCTCTTAAAAGTGCACCGCCTCCGGCCAGGTATATCCCTTTATTGACAATATCAGCATACAGTTCCGGAGGAGTTTGTTCCAAAGCTCCCAGGATGGCAATTTCGATCTTAGAGATAGATTTTTCCAGACAGTGCGCTATTTCCTGATAAGAAACCGGCACTTCAACCGGGAGGGAAGTCATCTGATTCGGGCCCTGCACAATAAAATCGGCCGGTGGCTCATCCAGTTCTGAAAGGGCCGATCCCACATGAATTTTGATTTCTTCAGCTGTTCTTTCTCCGATTTTTATATTGTGCTGGTGACGCATATATTCCTGGATATCATCGGTAAGGTCATCTCCTGCGATACGGATAGACTTATTGGTGACAATACCTCCCAGAGAGATCACAGCAATTTCCGTAGTTCCTCCCCCTATATCCACAATCATATTGCCTTCCGGAGCTTCTACGTCTAAACCGATACCCAAAGCTGCTGCCATAGGTTCGTAAATCATATAGACGTCGCGGCCTCCGGCATGTTCGGAAGAATCCCGTACAGCACGTACTTCAACTTCTGTACTTCCCGAAGGGATACAAATGACAATGCGTAAAGAAGGAGAAAAGAATTTGTTATTAATATTGGCCATTTTAATCATACCGCGGATCATTTGCTCTGCAGCATTAAAGTCGGCAATAACACCATCCCTTAAAGGACGTATGGTTTTGATATTGTCATGCGTTTTCCCCTGCATCTGCCGGGCTTTTTCCCCAATGGCAATAACTTTTTCTGTCCGGCGGTCAATCGCTACGATAGAAGGTTCATTTACAACCATTTTATCGTTGTTTATTATAATGGTGTTGGCCGTACCCAGGTCAACAGCTATATCTTGTGATAAAAAAGAAAATAATCCCATGTCTTTATTTAGTGTTTGAAATGTCTCATTCCTGTAAAAATCATTGCAATCCCATATTTGTCAGCGGCTTCGATCGATTCCTGATCCCGGACGGAACCTCCGGGTTGTATAATAGCCGTGATACCGGCTTTGTAAGCTGCTTCCACACAATCCGGGAAAGGAAAGAAAGCATCTGAAGCCATGACACTTCCTTTTATCCGGTCTCCTCCCTGCCGGATTGCATTTTCCAATGCCCAAATACGGCTGACTTGTCCCGGTCCGACACCCGTCGTGCATTTGTCTTTTGCAATAGCAATTCCATTCGATTTGGTATGCTTTACAACTTTCCAGGCAAAAAGCAAATCTTCCTTTTCCTTTTCATCGGGATGACGTTTGCTCACTACTTTTAGTCCCTCTTCTGCGAGGAGAAGGGTATCTAAATCCTGAATCAGTAAGCCTCCCAATACAGTTTTGGCTTTACAAGCCGATTTATCCGTTTTCAGGATGTTGTCAAGCTGAAGCAAACGGATATTTTTCTTTTTGGTTAAAAGCTCCAATGCTTCCGGTGAAAAGGAGGGAGCCAGAATCACTTCCAGGAAGATTTGAGACATCATTTCTGCCGTTTCTCTGTCAATTTCCCGGTTAGCCGCTACGATCCCCCCATAAATGGAAACAGGGTCCGCTTCGTAAGCTTTTCTATAGGCCTCAGCAAGCGTAGGCGCACTGCCTACTCCACAGGGATTGGCATGCTTAGCTGCAACGACCGTGGGCTCCTCGAATTCTTTTAATGTTTCCAGGGCTCCGTCAGTGTCTCCGATATTATTGTAAGATAGCTCTTTCCCGTGTAACTGCCGGGCAGCAGTTAAAGTGCCTTCCGTTCCTTTTATAGCAGTGTAAAAAGCAGCCGCCTGATGCGGATTTTCTCCGTACCTCAACGTCTGCTTTTTCTCAAAAGTAAGGGTAACCGTTTTAGGTTCGCGGATGTGCAAACGTTCTGAAAAATAGTTTGCAATCAATGCATCGTAATGCGCTGTATGTATAAAAACTTTAGCTGCCAGCATTTCTTTGGTTTTCAAAGAAGTGTCTCCCTCTTCCTGAAGTTCTTGTATAACTTTACCGTAATCTTCAGGATCCGTCAGAACCGTTACAAAACGATAGTTCTTAGCTGCTGCACGAATCATCGTGGGACCGCCAATATCAATATTTTCAATGATTTCTTCCTGAGAAACCCCAGGTTTCAAAATAGTTTGCTTAAAAGGGTAAAGGTTGCATACGACCATATCTATCGGTTCAATTCCCAATTCCTTCATTTGTTGGAGATGATGATCATTGTCTCTGACAGCCAGTATTCCTCCTTCTACGTGAGGATGTAACGTTTTTACTCGGCCGTCGAAACATTCGGGGAACTTTGTCAGGTCTGAAATATCTTGAACTTGAACGCCTTCTTCTTTCAGTTTTTTAGAGGTTCCTCCGGTAGAAATGATTTCCCATCCCATGGAATTTAATGATTTTGCAAAATCAACAATTCCCGTTTTATCAAAAACACTGATTAATGCTCTTTTCATCCGGATATTTTATTAGTGTAAATTTCGTTTCGTCGCAAAGGTAAAAAAAAAGAACGTTTTTTTTTCATAAATTCGCAGATAGTGTAATATTTTTATTAGAGGAACGCTTCGCAGGTGGTTAATATATGATTTACAATAATTTATGTATTATCTGTAGCGGGCGAAAAGATGAAATTATTAACTTTAATTCTGATTCAACAGGAATATTTGTTTTTTACGTAAAGAGTATAAATAAAAAATGCTACTTTTGAACGACAAAGAAAAGCAGGCTGTAAATTAAAAAGACAGAAAATGAGCGATAACAATACTTCCGACTGGATATACCTCCTTATGACTTTGATTGTAGGAGGCATTGGTTTTATAAGATCCCAGTCGAAGAAAAAACCCGTAAAACCAAATCCGGATAGCACAGCGGAAACAGAATATGACGGAGAATGGCTGGAGGAAGAGAGGGAAACCGGGACTGATCCGGTACTGATTGAAACGTATTCTGATTATTACAAAGGTGGGATGGAGGCTTATAAGACGACAGAAAGTGACGATTACTACAATGAAAAACTTGCCGCTTTGCATACAGCTTCTGAAGAAAAGACGAAAAAGGCTGAAGAAGAAACAGAGGAGACGGATTTCGATTGGAAAAAAGCGATTATTTATAGCGAAATTCTCAACCGGAAATATTTTTAAAAATTAATGCCGATCCCTGTGGAAAAGGAAAAGATATAAGGTTTAAAATCAATATTTTCATCTTCACTAATCGATTGTAAATAATAACGAAATCCCGGTTCCAGCATAACTTTGATTTTGGGAGAGATTGGATATTCGATTCCGATAGCCCAGTCGGTACTGATATTGAAATTCCGGATATTTTCCGTACTGCCGATGTATTCCCTGCTATTTTCACGAGTCAGATACGCTTTGTTGCTGATGATAAAACTTCCGCTGAAACCGGCCAATACGCTAAACCGGATTTTGCTATTGTTCAGGTAATATTTTACAGCTATCGGAATTTCCAGGGCATCGAATACCTGTTCTATTTCACTGCTGCTACCGTCTTTTGTGGTGATAAAACTGGGAGACCCGACAACTTCTGCTGTACTTCTGCTCTTGATATTACCAAGAGGAGATTTGGTAACTTTTTTATTCACAGCCCCTAGCGGAGACAAAATATATCCCGGGGTTTTACTATTATCCATATAAGTATAGGCCCGGCTCTCTCCGGATTTTTGTCCCATACGGGTATACATAATCCCCGTTTGTATAGAAAAACGTTTGTGAGGAATAATAGCTACTTTCATTCCTCCGCTTAAATTAAATATACCGCTCATCTGGTTCTTGGGAAAATTATAAGCCTGACTTTGTGCATCCGGAGAATTATAAATTCCGGAAGCATAACCGGGAGCGATATGCCCACTCAGTAAAATTTTTGTCTTTTTACCGGGAAGCAATGCAAATTTTTTATCGGACTGCTCTGCTTCTAAAATTTGATTGTATAGCTGTAAAGTTTTATAAGATTGTTTATTGACCAGCGGAATATAGTCTTTTTGCTTTAAATTAATAGAAGGGCCATGAAAAGTAAGCGATGCAACTTTTTCTTCATCCAAACGTTCCGGGATTATTTCAGAAAATACGGTACGTTTTTGCGGAACCCGTTCTTCAATTGCAGATACTTTGTAAACAGCCGGGACAATAACGGCTAACCGGGATTCAGGCAGGATATATTCCAGTTTATTTACCGGTCGGACAGAAGAGGAATAAAACACAGGGACAGTGTCCGAAGTATTTTTTAAAATTGCTATCCCGCTTACAGCAAGTAACAAAGCTATGGCCGCAGCTGTTCTGTAACGCCACAGGATAATTTTTCTTTTTCTTTTATTGACTTGCAGTTGTCGGTTTATATTTTCCCAAATATAAGCTGGCGGCTCAGCATGCCTGTTTTGGTATGCCTTTTTAAATAAAGAATCTATATTAGTGCTCATATTTCAGGTAATCTTTAATTTTCCTTTTCAGTATATCTCTTGCCCGGGCCAAATTAGATTTTGAAGTCCCTTCACTTATACCTGCTAACGCAGCAATTTCCTTGTGTTGCATTTCATCGATCGCATAAAGCTGGAAAACCTGCCTGTATCTTTCCGGTAATTCTTCTATAAAGCCGAACAGAATATCTTCCGGAATATAAATATTCTCTTCCACATCCGTTACTGTCCTTTCCGGAACCTCTTCCACGACCATCATTCTGTTATTTTTCCGGTATTTCTCAAATATGATGTGAATAAAAATCCTTTTCATCCAGCCTTCGAAAGAGCCTCTGCCTGAATATTGTGCTATCGATTCAAACACTTTCAGAAACCCGTCCTGCAAATGATCTTCAGCTTCAGATCTATCCTGTGAATATCGGAGACATATAGCAAACATCCGGCTAGCGAATAGTTTATAGAGCTCTTCGGCAGCCTTCGGATCACCTTTTTTACATTTCTCTATTATGTTGTCCAATTTACACATCGATAGCTGTTGATAAGATGCAGTACATCCAAAAAGGTTGCGTCATCCTTTCCAGAATGACGCAATCTTTTTTAAATTTTTTTTGTTTTCTTTTGGAGCCAGGCTGTTTCTTCGGGATGAAGGTCAGGAGCAATTAATTCATACACTTTTTGATGATATTCATTCAGCCATTCTTTTTCTTCTTCACTCAATAATTCAATTACCAGGGCTGATGTGTCGAAATAACAAAGTGTTAGTGGTTCAAAACCGAGCCATTTTCCAAATTCGTTTTCACACAATTGATAACAAGCTATAATATTTTCATGCCTTACACCGTGAGCATTTTCCCGGTATATGCCTGGTTCGTCGGAAGTCACCATACCCGGTAAAAGGGCCTGGTCTCTCCAGCTTTGACGAATATCCTGCGGTCCTTCGTGTACGCATAGAAAATGTCCGATCCCGTGTCCGGTCCCATGTCCGAAATTCCTAAAATGATTCCATAATGGCTGCCTGGCAATGATATCAATGTTTGCTCCGGTAGTTCCCTGTGGAAAAATACATCTGCTTAGGCCAATCATTCCTTTCAGCACAAGAGTGTAATCTTCTTTTTCCAGAGGGGTCAATTCTCCCAGCGGCACGGTACGGGTGATATCCGTTGTACCATACCAATACTGGCCTCCGGAGTCCACCAGATACAAACCTTTGGGTTGCAGCAATGTATCTTTTCCTGGCAGAGCCGAATAGTGTGGTAAAGCTGCATTGGGACCATAAGCGGAAATGGTGTGAAAACTGTCGGAAATATAATCCGGGTTTTCCCGCCGCAGAGCGGTGAGTTTTGCAGCTGCTTCCGTTTCGGAAACAGGCTGTTTTTCTATTTGCTTTTCCAACCAGTAAAAAAATCGGGTCATTGCAATCCCGTCTTGCTGACAGGCTTTCCGGAAACCTGCTATTTCCGTGGAATTTTTCACTGCTTTCCAAAGGACGACCGGAGATTTGGCTGCTATGATCTCGTGAGAAACTGCAATTTTATGATATACGGCAAAATTCAATGTAGAAGTGTCCAGGCTTATTCTCTTCCGGTCTTTCCATTCCTCCAGGAAAAGAAATAAATGGTGATAATCCCGAATTTCCACCCCGGCATCTTCCAATGAACGCTTGACCTCCAGCGGAATTTTAGAAGGTTTTACGAACAGCCAGGCCTGCTCGGAAGAGACCAAGGCATAACTGATCACAACCGGATTATAGGGAATATCGTTTCCTCTTATGTTGTACAACCAGGCGATTTCGTCCAGACAGCTGAAAAGAATGGCATCTGCACCTTTTTCTTTTATATCCTCCCGGACACACTGAATTTTTTGTACTGTAGACTGTCCTGTATATTTTTCATCCAATAAAAATACGGGAGCATCCGGAAGAGCAGGCCGGTCCAACCAAATTTCGCCCAGTAAATCGGTTTTTTCCACAACCTGAATTTTTTTGGAAGTAAACAGTTGTTTTAACCGTTCGACCTCTCCGACAGTCATACAAAAACTATCAATTCCGACTTTCGATTCTTCCGGAAGTATACTGTTTAACCATTCGGGATAATCTACCGCTTCCGGTACCCTCAATTTGTGCATCCGGATACCGCTTCCCTCCAATTCCTTCCCGGCCTGAATAAAATAGCGGGTATCGGTCCACAAACCTGTCTCTTCTCTGGTTACGACAACTGTACCATACGAACCGGTAAAACCGGATATCCATTTCCGCTGTTGCCAGGCCTCCGGTAAATATTCACTGTTGTGCGGATCAATTCCGGAAACAATATAAGCATCTAAACCTTCCCGGTCCATGATATTCCTTAAAGCAGCCAGTTTTTCTTTTATCGTCATAAATTATTCAATTTTATTATTTTTTCAAATATAATAAGAATCGTACAATTTACAAATAACCAGTCAAAGTACCGTCTAAAAAACAGTTCGGGATTTATAAAAAATCATGTTACATTTGTAATCGGATTTTTGGCCGGTAAATCGCAGAGAGCCCTATTACATTTGTAACAAGTTTGTTTAAAGAAAGAAAGTATACAAATGTAAACCAAACCGGAATTCAAAAGATATCACTTTCATTTATGTTTGATACATAATTAATTGAAAACCTGTGATATATATACAATTATTTAATTTTTTTATTTATGAATTAAAGGCGGATATCCTTTAAATGTTCTTATTTTTGTAGGAAATTTATAATATAATATTTATAAAGTGTTTTATAATCATATGTTTATAAGATTTATATAAATAATAAATTTAATCATAAAACAAACTGCAAAATAGGGTAGGATCGGTTTTAAATATTGATTATTAAACTATTATATGCTTATTTAAGTAATGTCTTGAACTTCAATTATTCAGAGTTTACAAAAAAACCGACGTAAATATATTACAGATGTAATCAATCTTATATTACAAATGTAATTTGATTTTTGAGTTTATTTTTGTTACATTTGTAATATCAATTGAGGTACTTTGTATAGTATGCATTACATTTTTACAAAGATTCAGAGTTATGAAAGAACGTTTAAATGAACTTATTGAAAAGAAGGGGCTTACGGCTACAAAATTCGCAAATATGATAGATGTCAATCCCTCTGCGATTTCGCATTTATTAAAAGGAAGAAATAAACCCGGATATGATGTGCTGGTAAATATTGCCAGGGTATTTCCGGATATCAGTATGGATTGGCTGTTGATGGGAAAAGGCAAAATGCTGGTTTCTGAATCTGTGATAATTTCGGATGGATCTGAAACTGTTGTACAACAGTCAGAAAAGAGCAAAGCCAAAGAAGAAAAGGCAACAGAAAGTGAAATAGCTGTTCCGGCGGCAACTAAAGGAATTACTACTGCTTTACCGGACATTACGCCAGGTAAAACAGTAGAACGAATTGTTTTATTTTTTACAGACGGGAGTTTTGAAGATTATACAAAAGGATAAAATTCAGATTAATCCAATAATATCCTGTATTTTTTGAAAACCGTTTTGATCCAGGTAGTCATTTATCCCCTTAATTATTTTTACTGTTATTCCGGGATCTGTAAAATTCGCTGTACCTACCTGAATGGCAGAAGCTCCTGCCAAAAAGAACTCGATAGCGTCTTCTGCATTCATAATTCCCCCCAATCCGACAACCGGTATTTTTACGGCTTTGGCAACCTGCCATACCATACGCAAGGCGACAGGTTTCACACAAGGTCCGCTTAATCCTCCGGTAATAGTACTCAGTTTTGGTTTTCGGGTTCGGATATCGACGGCCATTCCCATAAGCGTATTGATTAAAGAAACGGAATCTGCACCTTCGCCTTCTGCCGTGAGTGCTATTTCCTGAATATCCGTAACGTTAGGGGATAATTTCACCATTAAGTGTTTGTGATATACCTGACGGACAGCTTTAACTACTTCCGAAACGGAAGAACAACGGGTCCCGAAAGCCATACCGCCTTCTTTTACATTCGGGCAGGAGATATTCAGTTCTATTCCCGGAATATGGACAAGTTCATTAATTTTCTCTGCAGTAGCTACATAATCAGAAATAGTCGACCCTGAAACATTTACCAGTACTGAAGTAGATACTCCTTTTATTCCGGGATAAATATGGTTTATAAAATAATCCACTCCTTTATTTTGTAAGCCTACAGCATTCAGCATTCCAGACGGGGTTTCTGCCATACGCGGATAGGGGTTTCCTTCCCGGGGATTTAAAGTAGTTCCTTTGACGATAAAGCCTCCCAACCGGGAGAGATCAATGAAATCCTGAAATTCAGAACCGTAACCGAATGTGCCGGATGCCGTCAATACCGGATTTTTTAAATCCAATCCTTTCAAGTGAATGTTTAAATCTGCCATTTCAAATCTTTTATATTAAAAACAGGTCCTGCTGTACACACACACTGATGGCCGGAGGTTGTGTCCGTCACGCAACACAGACAAGCCCCGATACCGCAGGCCATTAAATTTTCCAGAGATACCTCACAATTAATATGATGGGCAGAAGCGTGTTTGGCAACGGCTTTCATCATGAGATCCGGACCACAGCAAAAAATATGGTCGTAATGTTCGGATAAAAGAGAATGTTGGGTAGGATATCCTTTTTCCCCGTATGAACCATCTTCTGTTGTATAATACAAACGGGCGTAGCGTCCGAAAGATTCTTCAAGCACAATGTCTTTTTTCGAACGGACTCCGATCAATAAATCGGGAGTTACCCCTTTTTTATGCATCTCTTTGGATAAATGCAATAAAGGAGCTATACCTACGCCTCCGCCAATCAGAAGACAACGCCCTGACTGTGGTATAGAAAAAGAATTTCCTAAGGGAAGTATAATATTCAACTTTTCATTTGCCTTTAATTGTGCGAGTTTTTGAGTACCTGGACCGGCTATTTTGATCAGTAAAAATAACAATCCGTTTTGTTCATCGACATCGTGTACGGACAGGGGACGCCTCAAAAAAGTAGCAGGAGAATCTTCTACCTTAACGTTTACAAACTGTCCCGGCAGGAGCGGAGGTAATTCTTCTGCATATAAACTCAATAAAAACATGTTTTCATTGAGTTTCCGATTTTCTTTTACAATGAAATCGATTATTTTTTTCATACTATTGGTATTACGCATGACACACCTAATATTCCTTTATCTTAATTTTTCTTTCAGATATTTTCCGGTATAGGACTGTTCGCAATGGATCAGTTCTTCCGGCCGTCCTTCAAAAACGATATATCCTCCTTGTTTTCCCCCTTCCGGTCCCAAATCAATGATATGGTCTGCACATTTTATAACGTCCATATTGTGTTCGATGATCAATACGGTATGTCCACGGTCCAGGAGAGCATTTAAAGAATCCATCAACTTGTGGATATCGTGGAAATGTAAACCGGTCGTCGGTTCATCAAATACAAATAAGGTAGGTTCGGGATTTTCCCGGCTCAGGTGGTAGGCCAGCTTTACCCGCTGGCTTTCACCTCCGCTCAGCGTACTGGAAGATTGTCCCAGTTTGACATATCCCAGGCCCACGTCTACCAGTCTTTGCAACTTTTCCACAATGCTCCGTTCGCTATGAGAATTTCCGGTAGAAAAGAATTCAACAGCCTGATTAACGGTCATTTCCAATACCTCAAATATATTTTTTTCCTTGTATTTGACTTCCAGTACATCTTCCTTAAAACGCTGCCCTTTACAATGTTCGCATTCCAGATATACGTCGGCCATAAATTGCATTTCGACTTTGATAATCCCTTCGCCCTGGCATTCTTCACAACGTCCGCCGGGTACATTAAAAGAAAAATGGGAAGGTTTAAAACCCTGTTGTTTCGATAATTTCTGATCTGCAAATATTTTACGGATATCGTCCCAGGCTTTGACATAAGTAACCGGATTGGAACGGGTCGATTTCCCTATTGGATTCTGATCTATAAATTCTACTGCTGACAAAGCTTTTAAATCCCCTAATAATTGATCAAAACTGCCGGTCCGGTCCGAATAATCTCCATAGTATTTCTGTAGGGCCGGGACCAGTATATTCTTGATTAGTGTACTCTTTCCCGACCCGCTAACACCCGTTACTGCAGTCATTACCCCTAAAGGAATGTCCACAGAAATATTCTTCAGATTATTTTCCGTAGCCCCTGTGATCGTAATCTTCCGGGAAAAAGAACGACGTTGTTTAGGGACTTCAATATGCTCTTTGCCATAGATATAACCCGCCGTCAGGGTACGGGCTTTTTTCATATCTTCCATATTTCCCTGAAATACGACTTCTCCGCCAAGTCTGCCGGCATAAGGACCGATGTCTATAATTTCATCTGCAGCCCGGATAATATCTTCATCATGCTCTACCACGATAACCGTATTTCCAAGATCCCTCAATCTTTTCAGGACTTTTATCAGCTGTTCTGTATCCCTGGAATGCAGACCTATACTGGGTTCATCCAGTATATAAAGGGAACCGACCAGTGCAGACCCCAAAGAAGTTGCCAGATTGATGCGCTGGGATTCCCCTCCGGAAAGAGAAGAAGAGAGACGATTTAAGGTCAGATAACCTAATCCGACTTCCTGTAAAAATTCAAGACGGCTGCGAATATCCGGCAATATCCGTTCCGCTACTTTTTGCTGATAATCGGTTAAAGTCAAATGATCGAAAAATTGCTTCAGCTCATCTACAGGCATTTCGACCAGCTCCGGTACGGATTTTCCGTCAATTTTTACATAAGTAGCTTCCGGTTTTAAGCGCGTACCATTACAATCCGGACATTTTGTTTTGCCGGTATACCTGGCAATCATTACCCGGTTCTGAATCTTGTATTTTTTGGATTCCAGATAAGTAAAAAAATCGTAGATTCCGTGAAAATACCGGCAACCGTTCCAAAGCAGTTTTTTCTCCTCTGAAGTTAATTCGTAATAAGGGGTATGTACGGGAAATTTCACATAATGAGCGTTTTGGAGAAGATCCCGCTTCCATTCGCTCATCACTTCCCCGCGCCAGCACATGACGGCATCCTCATACACACTCAGGGCTTTGTTGGGGACAACTAAATCCTCATCTATTCCCAATACTCTGCCATAACCTTCACACTTTGGACAAGCACCTATGGGAGAATTAAAACTAAACATATTGACAGAAGGAATCTGAAACGTCATTCCGTCGGCTTCAAACCGGTTTGAAAAAGACCGCAGTATTCCGTCTATTTCGATAAGACACTCTCCGTTACCTTCATAGAGAGCCGTTTCCACTGACTCAGAAATGCGGGATTGGGTATCCCTTTCCGAATTGATGGAAATCCGGTCTACTACCAGATAAATTTCTTCCTTAGTGTCTAACAGAGAGAGATTATCAATTACATCGTTAATCCGTAAAAACTGATCTCCGCACTTGATTCTGCTAAACCCCTGATTCAACAAGAGAGATAGATTCTCTTTTTCCTGCAGTTTTTCCGGCCGGGCCATAATGATGACAGTTTTCCCCTCGTGTCCCTCCAAAATATAAGTACAAATACTGTCAACCGAATCCCGTTGCACAATTGTACCGGATACCGGAGAAAAAGTTTGCCCCGCTCGTGCATAAAGCAATTTTATATAATCATATATTTCTGTAGAAGTTCCTACTGTAGAACGGGGATTGGAGGTATTTACCTTTTGTTCAATCGCCACAGCTGGTGGAATGCCTTTGATATAATCACATTCCGGTTTATTTAATCTCCCTAAAAACTGTCTTGCATAAGCCGACAGACTCTCAACATATCTTCGTTGGCCTTCCGCATACAATGTATCAAATGCCAGAGATGATTTTCCACTACCCGATACGCCGGTAATCACAATCAATTTATTCAGCTCAATTTTTAAATCGATATTTTTCAGATTATGTACCCGGACTCCCTTCAGCTCTATATATTGTTTTTCCTTTTCCATTTCAATAACCAATCTGTTGCAACACCTTCTTCCTTTTCTTCTTCTGAAAAGGTACATCAGTTTACAAAGATAGTGAAAATTACGGCAATAAAAAAGCATCCTTTGACGGATGCTTTTTGTTTGGATATGTTTGGAAATACGTTTAAGTCTTGTTAATGACTCAATTTAATTATTCAGAAACCACTTCGAATTCAACATTCACTTTCACATCTCTGTGAAGTTTAATAACAGCTGAATAGGTTCCCACTTCTTTGATATCTTTCAGCATGATTTTCTTTCTGTCAATTTCATATCCCTGGGCTTGTAAAGCTTCAGCGATCATGATGCTGTTAACAGAACCGAAAATTTTACCTGTACTACTGGTCTTAGCCCCAATTGTCAATTTCAAAGTTTCGAGTTTCGTAGCCAATTCCTGAGCTTCTGCTCTCAGTTTGGCTTCTTTATGTGCTCTTTGTTTGGTATTCTCAGCTACAATTTTTTTAGCCGATTCGGTTGCTAGGATAGCATATCCCTGGGGGATAAGGTAGTTCCGACCATAACCCGGCTTTACGTTAATTATGTCGTCCTTATGACCTAAGTTTGCTATATCTGTTAATAATATAATCTGCATTTTGTCCTCCTTCCTTAAATTATTTCATCAAATCGGTTACATAAGGCAATAAAGCAAGATGTCTCGCTCTTTTCACTGCGGTAGCCACTTTCCTTTGGTATTTCAGAGAAGTTCCGGTAATTCTTCTAGGAAGGATTTTTCCTTGTTCATTCAAAAATTTTTTCAGGAATTCAGGATCCTTGTAATCGATAAATTTAATTCTGCTCTTTAAAAAACGGCAGTATTTTTTCTTTTTAACTTCTACTGAAGGCGGAGTTAAATATCTGATTTCACTTTCATTCTGTGCCATGGCTTATTTCTCCTCTTTTTTTTCTTGGTTTTTACTTCTTCTCTTTAAAGCATACTCATATGCATACTTGTCTAATCTGAAGGTCAGAAAACGGATAACTCTTTCATCCCGGCGGTAAGCCGTTTCCAGCTTATCTACCAAGGCCCCTTCTGCCTCAAATTGGAGTAAATTATAAAATCCGGTAGTTTTCTTCTGGATCGGATAAGCCAGCTTCCGAAGGCCCCATGCCTCCTCATGTTCAATCGTACCTCCATTTTCCGTAATGGTACTCTTGAACTTTTCTACCGCTTCCTTTATCTGTATTTCAGATAAAACGGGAGTTGTAATGAAAACGGTCTCGTAATGATTCAACATAATTAATTGATTATTAGTACAAAATTATTTTATCGGCGCAAAGATAATGTTTTTGTATGAATTGCAAAAATTATTTTTGATTTATATTCTTTGCACTCCCTCGCCAGGACGACTTCGGGAAGAAATCCGGGACATTCAATGATAGATCCTTCTCCTGTTTAAAGCCTCGTGATATTGACGGGCATATTCGTTATGCTGACGCAAGGTCCTCGAAAAATGATGTTCCCCTGAAAAGTCACTTTTGGCACAGAAAAAAAGATAGTCGTGTTTCTGATAATTGAGTACGGCATCTATGACCTGTATGGAAGGCATACGGACCGGTCCAGGAGGAAGCCCTGTGTATTTATAAGTATTGTATGGAGAATCAATTTCTGTATGTTTTGTCAATATCCTCTGCAAACTAAAATCTCCCCACGCATATTTAAGGGTAGGACAGGCGGCCAGAGGGATATCTTTTTTTATACGGTTGATATAAACGCCGGCGATGACAGGGTATTCCTCCGGTTTTACCGTCTCTTCTTCCACAATGGAAGCCAAAATGATTACTTCTACCGGAGAAAGCCCTGTCTTTTTTGCTTTTTCCTGACGGCTAGAGTTCCAGAATCTTTTATACTCTACGGCCATTTTAGAAATAAAATCAGCAGGAGAAATGTTCCAATATATTTGGTAGGTATTGGGCAGGA
The DNA here is from genome assembly GCF_937966165.1 of uncultured Odoribacter sp. Lineage (NCBI taxonomy): Bacteria > Pseudomonadati > Bacteroidota > Bacteroidia > Bacteroidales > Odoribacteraceae > Odoribacter > uncultured Odoribacter sp. The sequence continues at coordinate 26,069 of NZ_CALCLB010000014.1, read as the reverse complement.
ACATCGTCCTGAAATTTTCCGGAGTAAATCCAAATTCCTTGGTTATTTCCGGATTTTGAACAGCTTCCAGAAAAACAACCGAATCCATTTCCAATTGACGGTCAACAATACCGGCCAGCTGCTGGAAAGTCCGGACATTATTAAAAGTAAAATTTACGGCTTCCTGATTCCCCGAACGCAATAAATTCACCAGGGCATTGTTGCTCATTCTGTCCTGCAACCGGTATCGTCCGGATTTTATCCGTTCCGGATATTTTTTCCATCCGGCCACCTTGCGAAGAGTATACATATTTTCTATATATCCTTTGCTTTGCAGGATTTCCAACACTGTATCAAAAGAATCTCCTTCCTGAATATAGATAATTCCTTTATCTTTTACCTGCGTATTGGGCCAGTATATAAAATAATAGGCTGTTCCCCAGGCTATACCTGCAAGCACAAACAAGAGGAGTGCAATACGGATTATTTTTTTCATTCTTCGTCCCGGAAATAAAGCTTGTAATAATTCATATCCCGGGCCGTATCGTATCCTTTTTCAATATATTTCCGTTGCCCGTGGATATACACATGAAAATTTTTGTCCAATTTCAGCACATGTCTGAAATATTTTTTCCCGTCTTTTACGGCATAGTCAGATACCGGAAAGGTCTGCTGAAAAGGGATTTCTTTTTCAGTTTCGTATTGTTTTTTAAAGTTTTCAAAGGCATTGATAACTTCCGGCTCTTTTACAACTTCTTCCTTAAAACGGTCCTCAGAGAAAACTTCTGCCTCCTTAAAGAAGTTGAGCGAACGGTTTAGCATATCAATTTGATCAGCACGGGGGACATCGTTTTCATTATTGTAAATATCTTTGACAAAATCTTTACATAAATTCAGGTAATTCGACGTTTGAAAATAACTGTCATTACCGGGTTGTAAGCCCAGAAAATCATTTGTCCAGTAAATAGCTTCCTTGAGATTGGTTTTATCGATTACGGAAACTTTATAGCCAGATTCCGGATGGATATTGAAGATTAAGCAAGCCTTATCCAATTTCCGGATATTAATACCCGATTCGCTTTTCAGCTGATAAGTATTCTGGTTCAGAATGATCTTTAAAAAAGTATCTTTGTTTTCCGACTTAAAAATACCGACAGCATCGCAAAGTCCTTCTTCAATATTACAATTCCGGAAATAAACGATATATAGCTCACCGGATTTGATATTGGGATTGTTGGATTGTTCAAAAAGTTGTTCGGCTATCGCTACGGATTGGGTATAAAATTCCCTGTTATCAGTAAAAATTGTATTTACAGCTGCATATACAGGATTATTTCCCAAATCTTCCCCGTAAGGCAGAAAATTGTAAAAGGCATCCTTTTTAAACGGGGACAGAAAATAGTTTTTTAATAAACTGATCACATCAGGGTCGTCGGGCAGGAAACAATTGTCTGAAATTGTCAGCTCACCTCCTTCGTATTTATTTCCAACTTTGTGGATCACAATATTTCCGATTTCACTATTATCAAAATTTATCATAGTTTAAAATCTAAAATTAACACCCAGATTCAGGTTTTCTTTAAACTGCATTTTTTTGGAGTAGTTTTCATCGTATACGACATTCGTATATATCGAAGCCCGCATAAAATAGTTTATTTTAAAATCGATCTGCACTTGCCAATTAGCTGTAAAAGCCTGTTGTGAATTGTAATAACTGCTGAATAAGATCAATTCATTCCGGATATCTATTACTTCAAACAAATTGAATTTATTCCGCAATTCCAGCCGGGCACCGGCATCCCCCTTGGATTTTTTTCCCAGGTCTACTCCGTAACGTGTAGGATCTATACCAGAAGTATCCCGTACGTATGTCCATTTTCCGGCAATGGGAGAGAGGTAAAGAGAAAAATTCTCATTGGGTTTGTAATCAAGACCCAAAGAAAGCGTAAAATAGGCCGGACTCATAAAGTTTCCTACCAACGTTTTTTCATTATCAGAATACTCGTAAGAATTGAAAATCATGGTCTGGATATTTAACTGGGTGGTATAATACCAGTTTTTAAAAGCCTGATGTCCTAATTTCGAATTCAATTCCAGTTTTTCTTCATTCTTACGTAAACCCTGATCTCCGCTTTTCAAAAATCCCAGACGGTAATGCATAAAATTTTCCCAGCTGGTTCTGTTTTTATTGTAGTTGACAAAAAAACGGATATTACTGAGGACAGATAAGGAATTCTCGCCACCGCTCGACCAATTGGCCAGATAACCTTGTCCCATGGCCAATTCTACTTCAGAATAATAAGTCCAGTAACGACGGTGTAATTTTCCCGGTTTTATCTGGTGAATATCAAAATATTTTTTCCCCATCTGATAATTCAATTCCCGGGGGTTGTTCTCTTTTGTATATATTTTAGCCTGGTAAACATTATCGTCAACATATACCCGTATATTATTACCGGGAGGTGCAGCTTCTATCCAGGTACCAATCGAGTCTCCGGTTTTATTAATGGCCCAGAAACGATGGAATTCAGTACGTCCGTTATTGATCCAAAACTGCACAGAACTGTCCGCTACATTCAGGACTTCCAGTAATACTGAATCCCGGCTGATGTCTTTTAACCATATATAATTTGAATCGTTACGGACATAATTGGCTAAAGTAGACAAATCGGAATTCATATAAGTATGATAATCCGTCGTCAGTAAATGGGCATGCCTTGTATATAAAGCGACACTGTCAAACATCAGCTTTGTCTGTATTTTATTTAAAGCTTCTTCTTTTTCTCCGGTAGTTTGTATATAATCCCGCAGATAATGGACCATACGCCTCAAGGAATCATTCTCCACATACTGAATCAATGTATTTAAGGCTTTATTTAATTCCTTATCGGCATATTTCTTATTTTCAAGGTATTGAACGGTATAGCGGATTGCCGGATTTTCTATTTCTGCATTTTTCAGTTTCCGTTTTAAATACGACAAATCTTTGGGGAAAAGAGAATGAGGGGACACAAGCGGCTGGAGAGGCAGGGGAATAGGCTGAACCTCCTCAGGGCAAATCAATTGTCCAAAAGTAAGATCTGTACTGAATAATAGCACACACACCATCAATATTGTTCGGATCATAGTAGTAAAGATATTTATATTCAAAGTTTGTTTTCAGCCTTTTAATGCTCATTTAAATGGAGAATTAGGTTCTTTTGCCATATGGGTATAAGCCAGCTTATCCACGAGACGGGGCCACCATTTATTCAGGAAAACAGTTAATTTCCCTTCTACAAAAGTCATGATAATTTCCCTTTTCTTCTTTCGTATTCCTTTAATAATCAATGAAGCACATTTTTCTGCCGACATCATACTCGTTTCATCCCGGGGACTTTCCCCTTGCTGGCAACCCGCTGCATCCAGTGCTGTCGTTCGGATGTTAGTGGCTGTAAACCCGGGAGCTGCCACCAATACATGCAGACCTTTCTTTAAATTTTCAATACGCAGGGTATTTAAAAAACCACGCATGGCAAATTTACTGGCTGAATAGCCGGTCCGTCCGGGTAAACCGATAAACCCTGCAATGGAAATGATTCCCACCAGACTTCCGCGACTCTTTAATAAATGAGGAAGAGCGTATTTACTACAATAAACGGTACCCCAGAAATTAACATCCATCAGGCGGCGAAGTACATCCAGATCCAAGTCCTCAAACAGAGCCCGCATGGATATACCTGCGTTATTCACCAATATATCAATGCCTCCAAATTGCTGATACGCCCGATCAATGAGATTCTTGCAATCTGTTTCCTGCGACACATCCGTCTGTACCGAAATGATTTCAATTCCCTGAGCACGTAACTCTTGCTCTATAAATGACAACTTATCCATATTCCGGGCGGCCATTACAATCTTGCAACCTTGGGCAGCAAAGCCATATACCAGTGCTTTCCCAATTCCAGACGACGCTCCGGTAACAATAACGATTTTATTCTGCATCTTCGCTATATTTACCTTTTACTATATTTGCGCAAATATAATAAATTCTGGGGTCATCGTTTTTCTAATCTGAAAAATTATAAAAAAATGTTTGTCCTATAATTTATATTATGTAAAGTAATATTAAAAATGAAAAGGAGGGGATATCCTTTCCCCTCCCTGATTTCAGTTTATTCTGCTTGTTGCTGTAAAGCATTTTGCATATCGTCGTATTTTTGCTGATATACAGGATCTGTAGAACGAAGTCTGAAATAAAGTTCTTTCAGAATAGTCATCGTATTTCTTTCTCCCGGTTGTAATTCCAATGCTTTTTCAAAATAAGGGATTACATTGGCGTATGCAGCGTATACTTTTTGAATTTCCCGGTTGTATTCATCGGCATCTTCGATAGCGAACACCTCTTTGTTCAGCTCATTGGCAGCATTTAACTTCAAATTAGCTAAATAATACTGTGAATTGAAATCTTTCGGATCGAGCGACAATGCTTTTTCGTACATGCCTTCAGCTTTTTCCGGCTGTTTCATTTTTTCGTATAAAGTACCTTTTGCCCGGTAATAGGAAGGATTGTTGGGGTCTTGCTTAATGGCTGCATCCAGATAAACTTCAGCTTTTTCCGGTTCTCCGCCCAATAGATAGTAATTAATTAATTCTACCAATGTAAAGGGATCGTTCGGAGCTATTTCATATCCTTTTTGCAGGTATTGAAGGGCCTCTTCACTCTTACCTTGTTCTTTCAGAACACTGGCTAACATAACGTATGTTTTGGCCGGCTCATAATTGTATTTCAAGGCTTCTTTGTAATAGTTTTCTGCTTCCTGATACAGATTTGCTTTCTGAGCAGCCAGACCGGCATTGAAAATAATAGCAGTATCCACAGCCGGATTATTTATAATCGGGGATTTTTCAATTTCCAATACTTTTTTAAATGCATTTAAGGCGCCCTGAAAATTTTCCGTAGTATAAAATTCTACTCCTCTGTTAGCAAAATCAATCGCCAAATTTTCATATTGCACTTTCAATTTTTTAGGAAATTTCCCTTTTTCGTCCAGTTGCTGAACTTTCTGATAAGCTTCCCAGGCTACCTCCAAAGCGTTTGGATCCAACTTTTTATAGTCAGGCAGAGGACTTTCATAAATAGCTTGATAAATCTGACCTTTTACGAAATAACTTTTAGGATCATTTACACAATTTTCATGCGTAATCGCCTCATCTATCAGTTTTTTAGCTTCGTCCAATTTCCCGGAACTCAAGTAACTGCTAGCTTGTGCTACTTTTCCTTTCTGTGCATATGTTGCTGTAGCACAAAAAAGTAAAATCATAATAAAAGTTAATTTTCTCATACGTACATGTTTATTTAATTTATATTTCAGTTTCACGTTAAAAACGCGTAATTTGTTTCACAACAGCAATTAAACTTCTGAACCGGTCTCTTCTTCACTTGTATTCTCCCCTCCTTCTTTTTCTTCTTCCCTGGAAGCTGAAACTTTTGCTACAGCGGCAATGGCATCGTCGTTTCTGAGATTAATTAATTTTACTCCCTGAGTGTTTCGTCCCATTACCCGCAAAGATGCAACTTCTAATCGAATTGTCAAACCGGATTTCGTAATAATCATCAGATGATCTTCGTCGGTTACGTCGATCAAAGAGATCAATTCACCTGTCTTTTCTGTAAGATTAAGGGTCTTCACTCCCTTTCCTCCCCTGTTTGTAATCCGGTAATCCTCAATATCAGAACGTTTTCCATATCCATTTTCGGAAACGACCAGCACATTGGCTTTTTCCGGTTCTATGCAAATCATTCCTATTACTTCATCATCTTCATTCCCTAAGGTAATTCCTCTCACTCCGGAAGCCGTACGTCCCATCGGACGAACTTTGTTTTCCGGGAAACGGATCGCCTTTCCGGACTTTACGGCCAGCATAATATCCTTTTCTCCATTTGTCAACTTGGCTTCCAACAACTGATCCCCCTCTTTTATGGTGATCGCATTCACCCCGTTCTGCCGCGGACGGGAATACGCTTCCAGGGTTGTCTTCTTAATAATTCCCTTTTTGGAACATAAAACAATATAGTTACTATTGATATAGTCCGTATCTTTTAAATCCAACAGATTGATATAAGCTTTCACTTTGTCATCCGGCTCTATATTCAGCATATTCTGGATTGCCCGTCCCTTCGATTGTTTGGTTCCTTCCGGAATTTCGTATACTTTCAGCCAGAAACACTTTCCTTTCTCTGTAAAGAAAAGCATAGTGTTGTGCATGGTGGCCATAATCATGTGTTCCAGAAAATCTTCGTCCCGGGTGGCAGAACCTTTAGAACCTACCCCTCCTCTGTTCTGCACTTTATATTCGCTCAGAGGAGTACGTTTTATGTATCCCATATGGGAAATAGTAATTACCATTTCCTCATCTGCATAGAAATCTTCCGGGTTAAATTCTTCCGAAGCATAAACTATATCTGTACGGCGTTCGTCCCCGTACAATTGTTTCATTTCGATCAACTCATTCTTAATGATCTCCATACGTAATTCAACGCTTGCCAGTATCTCTTGCAAATGAGCAATCAGTTTTTCAATTTCTTCGTATTCTGCCCTCAGTTTATCCTGTTCCAGGCCGGTCAGCTGCCTCAGTCGCATATCGACAATAGCAGAAGCTTGTACATCGGTCAGGCTAAAGCGTTCCATCAAGGTATTTCTCGCTTCCTCCGGCGTTTTAGAACCACGGATGATGCGGATCACCTCATCTATATTGTCACAGGCAATAATCAAGCCTTCCAGAATATGAGCCCGTTTTTCTGCCTGTCTCAGTTCAAATTGGGTACGCCGGGTCACCACTTCGTGCCGGTGTCCTACAAAATGGTAAATCAAATCTTTCAGATTCAATAATTTAGGACGTCCGTGCACCAAAACCACATTGTTTACTCCGAAAGAAGTCTGCAAAGCCGTATGTTTCAGTAATGTATTCAATACGACATTGGAAATGGCATCTTTTTTCACGTCAATTACAATCCGCATCCCGTTCCGGTCCGATTCGTCATTGACATTGGAAATACCTTCAATTTTCTTTTCGTTAATGAGATCTGCTATCCGGAGTATCAATTCCAGTTTATTCACCTGGTAAGGAATCTCATGAACGATGATTTTCTCACGTCCTGTGGGCGTCACTTCAATAGAAGTCTTTGCACGAACGATAATTCTTCCTCTTCCGGTACGGTATGATTCTTTCACTCCGTTGTAACCGTATATCGTACCTCCCGTAGGAAAATCCGGAGCCTTGACAATTTTAATCAGTTCTTCGATATCGATATCGTTGTTGTCAATATAAGCACAGATCGCCTCTACCACATCGTTGATGTTGTGAGGAGCCATGTTGGTTGCCATTCCGACAGCAATACCCGAAGCTCCGTTGACCAGTAAATTCGGGATTTTAGAAGGCAATACAGTCGGCTCCTTCAAAGATTCATCGAAATTCGGGGCCATATCTACCGTATCCTTATCCAGATCTGCCAGCATTTCCTCAGCGATCTTTTTCATACGGGCTTCTGTATAACGCATGGCAGCCGGACTATCCCCGTCTACAGAACCGAAGTTCCCCTGCCCGTCTACCAAAGGATAACGTAAAGACCACGGTTGTGCCATACGGACCATCGTCATGTATACGGAACTATCTCCATGAGGATGATATTTTCCCATTACTTCTCCTACTATCCTGGCAGATTTTTTATAGGGCTTATTGGAAGTAACCCCTAATTCATTCATTCCATAAAGTACTCTTCTGTGCACAGGCTTCATTCCGTCTCTCACATCAGGCAAGGCACGTGAGACAATCACCGACATTGAATAATCAATGTAGGATGATTTCATTTCTTCCTCTATATTAATCTTAATGATTTTTTCTCCGCCGTTTTCCATCTATTCAAATTTGCAATTAATCGATTATAAAACAATTATTTATCCCTTCATTCAGGTAATTATTGCTAAAATCCCACAAATGTAATAAATTCAATGAGATTTCTGACAAAAAAGACCGTAAACTTTAACCTAATCTCAGAAACTCACTTCCATCATATCATATGCTAAATGTATGTTTTTGGGAATTTCTTTCGTCACCTCTGCAGCTTTTCCCATCTGATGACCGATATGGGTAATCCAGGCTTCCCTGACTTTCAATTTTTGCACGACCTCTATTGCCTGTGCTAACGTAAAATGAGATAAGTGACTTTCTTTTCGCAATGCGTTGATAACCATATATTCCACACCCTTTAACTTTTGCATCGATTCTTCCGGAATAACATTTGCATCTGTAATATAAGCAAAATTTTCAATCCGGAATCCCGTAACCGGTAATTTATGGTGCATCACGATTACCGGTTGTACTTCAATTTCATCGATAAAAAAAGGAGCGCGGTCCATTAACCGTACATTCATTTCCGGTACTCCCGGATACCGGTACTCACTGAAAGCATAAGAATAATCTTTGAAAACAATTTCTTTTGTACGAATATCAGCATAAATATCTACAGCTCCGTGTTTTACCCAATTGAAAGCCCTGACATCGTCTAATCCGCCAACGTGATCTTTATGGCCGTGTGTCAATAAAATAGCCCGGATATCCTTCACTCCTGCCCTTAACATCTGATATCTGAAATCCGGACCGGCATCGATAATAATTTTTTTACCGTTTATCTCCAGCATAGCCGAACACCTCAATCTTTTATCTTTTGGATCTTCCGATTTACAAACATCACATTCACAAGCAATAACCGGAATACCTTGAGAAGTCCCACTCCCTAATATTGTTAATTTCATAAAATTTTCTGAATCTCAATTCCTTTCACAAAGATAAAAATAATGTGGAAATCTCCTTCTTTAAAGCCACGCAAATTTTGATAAAAAGGATTTAACTTAGCTCTTTTTCTGAAAGAAAAGAAAAATTTCAGGGCTTTTTACTAATTTTGTCCCAAAGAATCAGGTATGGGAAAACTTTATTTATTGCCCAATGTATTAGGGGAAACAGAATTTTCAGCTGTTTTACCTTTGAAAGTAATGGAGGTCTTAAAAAGGCTGAAGGTTTTTGCAACGGAAAACCCTAAAAATACACGTCGTTTATTGAAAAAAATAGACCGGGCTATAGATGTCGGCCAACTTGTTTTTCTGGATCTGAATGAACATTCCACTCCCCGCGAAATTGAATCTTGCCTGGAGTGGCTGGAAAAAGAAGATGTCGGGATTATCTCAGAAGCCGGTTGTCCCGGGATTGCCGATCCGGGGGCAGAATTGGTTGCGCTGGCCCATGCCCGTGCTTATCAAGTTATACCCTTGGTAGGCCCTTCTTCCATAGTATTGGCCCTTATGGCATCCGGTTGTAACGGGCAGCATTTTTCTTTTAATGGTTATCTTCCGGTAAAATCCCCCGAACGCACAAAGGCCCTGAAAACTTATGAAAGACAGTCGGCCCAGGAGAACCGGACCCAAATATTCATTGAGACTCCTTACCGGAATCTGAAACTTTTTCAGGAAATACTAACTACCCTTTCCCCTTCTACCCTGTTGTGTATTGCCTGTGATTTGACCACAGAAAATGAATACATAGAAACTCTTCCCGTCAGGTCCTGGCAAGGGAAAATCCCGGATATAAATAAACGCCCTGCCATTTTTATATTATATGTGCCCGAGGGACAGCGAAGAGAAAAAAAAGAGAAATAGGATAAAAGTAATTTCATCAGCAAAAGAAATAAATTTTCGCCTGAGCCATCTTGACAAACGGTTTGCCGTTTCTATACCGGAATAAGGGATAAATTCGTCATACATATCTTCCTGATCGAAGTTGTCGATCCCTAAAGAAAGTACTTCTATATGCTGTCGTTTCGCCTCATCTACTACCTGCCTTACATGTTCTTTTGCATCTTCTCCTTCATATCCTACAACAGAAGGTGTCCCGTCTGAAATCATCAAAAACAATTTGTGAGGAGCCTCTGTCCGGAATTTCTTCAGACAATAGTCTAAAGCATAACCATCCGCATTGGCATGATTCGCTTCCTGGGAAAATAACTTATGAATTTTAAAAGGAGTTCCCCTTTTGTGGAAACAAGTAATCTCTATTCCTTCTTCATCACAACGATGTCCATATATAGAATAACTGATTCGGTTCGCATATCTTTCGAAAGCCAGTGCTAAAGCCAGAGATAATGTAATTTGCATAGGGATTTTATCTCCTGTAATCATAGAACCGGACAGGTCGAGGAGAATGACAATTTCCAGATAAACCGCAGGTAAAGGCGATTCTTCCCAGAAAATATTTTTATTAAAACGGGACTGATATAATTCTTCTTCATCCAATTCGCCGGCATCCTGTTCGTACAAAATCCGGTATTTATCCGTTTTTGCGGAAAACATAGACAACTGAAGTTGTATGCCTGAGGCCAGTTCACGGGCTTTATTCAGAATAGTTTCCGATATTTCCCCGGATTTGGCTTCGGTTTCCCGGATTTGATGTACAAATGTTCTCTCTGCCGTCTGGGAATGATGGTCTGCCGGATGTCCGGCAGGTAAATACGTATATTGTTTTTCCGGATTAAATGTTTTTTGCATACACCGGATAACAGATTCTGCCAACCGGACCTCCTGATCCGACTTATAGTTTTCCATACCTCTTAGGGCATTTTTCATTTCTTTCAAATAGAAATCTTCGTAATAAATATCCCGGATACCTGTAATACGGGTTAATTCCTCTGCCAGTTCCTCCACTTCCGGAAAAGAAAGAGCAGCGTAATTCCGGATCTTTTTCAGCACGCGCCCGACTTCCTCTATTTTCTTTTCATTTCCTGGGAAAGCGCATATATCTTTTATATAAAAAGGATCTTCCAGTATATGGGGATATAATATAAAGGTAGATATGTAATCACACAAAGCTTCTGTACCCTCCGTACCTGCCCCGTCATTTTCCGGATGTATTCCTCCGTAAAAGCCGATGCGTTTTTCAATAGCTTCCCAACCGACTGATGCAAATAAACGGCGGGCAGTATATAAAAAATGGTGATATCCCGGGAAATCGAGTACTAGTCTGGATTCCACCCTTCTGTCTTCAATAAGATGTATAAAACCGCTTAGGGACTTCGGATAAGATTTCTGTCCGGCAGCTTCCCAGTCTCTGCGGGTATACATAGCATGCGCTAATTCATGGATAAAACATCCGAAAAGAGCCTCTGTTTTGATATTCTCAGGGAGATTCAGACGCAACAATTTAATATTAAGTGCGATTTTTGAGGGAGTTGCCGATAGACAAGGGGCCTTATTGGACAATACAATAGAAGGAATTTCTCCCAGTAAATACAAGGCTATCTTTGCACTTACAGCCGTCAGGTCGGAAAGGGATTTAAAGTGAATATTTTTCCCGATCAAGGCGGACGGGACAGGAAAATCTCCCCACCATTCCCGTTCAATGTACTGATCTTCAAATATTCGTTCCAAATAGCCGGAAGTTAAATCGCTCATAACGTCTGCAATAAAGAACGGGCAATGGTTTCTTCTCCGGAAATCAGATAATTCGTAAGAATAACTTCTTCCACAATTTCCTGTAACGTATAGCCCAAAGGAAGATAAGCTGCTGCATCCAAAACCTGGCGGGTAGACAAAGAAACACTCAATACTTCTTTTTCTTCCCCCAGTCTCAAAAGACGAGCCACTTCAGCCAGACGGGAAGCTTCTGAACGGGAAATATTTTTTATTTCATGCATCAGTAAAGCTGTCTCTTCGGCCGGAGAAAGATAATCCAAGCGGGTTTTAACAAAACGGTCCTCAAAAGCCGTATCCAACCGCTGGGCCGACACATAAGCAAAACCTGTATTGCCGGCAGCTGCAAACAAAACCTGTTCACCTTTGTTATATCGTTTCCCGGAGTCTTCATCGTAGAGGTAAGACTGTTGGCGATCCAATACCGTCATCAAAAAATTAGCCGCCACAGCCGGCGTACGCGTAAGTTCATCCAAAAAAATTAATGTAGGCCGGGAAGAAATAAAAGCTTTAAAAAATTCAGACCGTACCGCTTCTGTTTTTCCACTGTCTCCGATAATCAATCCTCCGATAAACATTTTTTTCGGTTTAAAAGCCTGCCCCATATTAAATGCATAATAATCCATTCCCATGGCTTCAGCCAGTTCACGGGCAACCGAAGATTTGCCACATCCTTTCGGACCTAATAAAAAGGGATATTTTTTTAAATACAAAGTATGACATAAGAATTCCCATTTTTTCAATGGGATATAAAGCCGCCCGGAATGTTTGGGTAAACTGAAAGAAGACGGGGTTGTGAAAGTAAATAAGTCGTTATTTCTGATAGGAATCATTACTCCATTTTTCTGCAAAGATAATATTCCCCCGGAATTTACAGTCTCCTGGCATAAAGAGAAAGACAGAAATAAATCATATCCGTATAAAAAATACCCCCCATCCATTTTTAGTGCAATATTCCCGGGAACAGATCAAGACTTTTTCCGGCAAAATAAAAGTACCGGATTCCCTTTCCAGGTCCGTTGACCAATCCTGTTCAAACAAACCCTGATCAGGCATCATCCCTTATTCACTAAAAAGAACAGATGGGGGGATTTAATTTCCTTTATTTTTTGAAATAGCGGTTATATAAACCTTCAAAACCTTTTCCATGACGGGCTTCATCCTTACACATTTCGTGAACCGTATCGTGTATGGCGTCTAAGTTCAGTTTTTTAGCTAAAGTTGCAATCCGTTTTTTATCTTCACAAGCACCGGCTTCGGCTTCCATTCTTTTTTTCAGGTTTGTCTTGGTATCCCAAACCATTTCACCAAGCAATTCACAGAATTTAGATGCATGTTCCGCCTCTTCCCAGGCATAACGCTTAAAAGCTTCTGCTATTTCAGGATAACCTTCCCGGTCTGCCTGACGGCTCATAGCCAGATACATACCTACTTCTGTGCATTCTCCGTTAAAATGAGCTTTTAATCCTTCTAATACTTCAGTATCCACGCCTTGTGCAACTCCAATCACGTGCTCATCTACGAACGTAAGAGCCCCTTCCGTCTCTTCCAATTCTTTGAATTTATTTTTCGGAGCCTTACACTGAGGACAAAATTCCGGAGCTTCTTCTCCTTCATACACATAACCACATACAGTACAAATAAATTTTTTCATAACAATTTAATTTTAATAATAGCCTATTCTGTTATTACATTTTTCAGTTCTTTCGCTTTCTGACAATATTTACAATATCCTTTGTAATAGAGACGCATTTCTGTTACAGAAAATTCTTCTTTTCCTTTTGAGATTAATTTATCCAGATCTGCAACCCGGATATCATATATCTTACCACATCCGATACATATAAAATGAGCATGACCGGAGGTGTCAATATCGTAACGCACATTCCGTTCATCTATTCCCAATATACACAAAACCCCCTGTTCCGCAAATAGTTTTAACGTATTGTATACCGTCGTTTTGGATAAAGTCGGGATACTTCTGAAAAGGGCCCCGTATATTTCGTCTGCAGACGGATGCGTCCTGTACTTCATCAGATAATCCAGAATGGCAATCCGCTGCACCGAAGGCTTGATTCTGTATTTTATTAAATAATCCTGAGCTGTAAAGACTGTATCCATACTTTATTTGTAATCAGTACAAATTTGTTTTCACTACAAAAATACATATTTTTTTTAATTTTTCAAAAAAACGGAAGATTTTTATGGACCAATAGACTATTTTATATTTATTTTAAATAAATGGGTTTCTCATACATATCAGTAATATTTTTATATATTTGTCACATGTTTTTCTTAAGCGCATCAACCAACATATTAATCTATTTTCTGGTTCCGGCTTTTTTCGGAATTTTTTTCTGTATTCAGGAAAAGATCGTTCCGTCGGAAGTATTAGTAGCGGACATTAAAGCAACTGAAAAAACGGAAAATGCAAATGAATGGTATGTTGCCTGTGAAAAAAAAGAAGAAAAAATTGAATATCGGCATTCAGATTTTATCCCGGAGGTAAAACAGTTAATCTATTTCTCTCCTCATTCCCCGGGTATTTTTTCTGATTTTTCCTTTTTAAGGGCTCCTCCTGTTGTCTTTTCGGAAATTACTTTATTTGTATAAAAGTTTACCGTAGAGGCTAAGTGACTTTAGGTGAAAACTTTTTATAGAAACGGAAGTCTATTTTTTCCCTCATCGGGATTTTTATCTATTTTATTATCATTTTGATTTATGAGTATGCGTTATATATTTATAATTTTATTATGCTGCGCTTACTTTCCGGCATTTACCCAACAATCTGCGCTATTGAGTCCCGATTCAGTATACAGTATTGTCCGGCAATTGCAGGAAGTAACGGTTACTGCGGAAAAACGGGAACTGTCTCCTTCCGATATTCCGGTCGCCTTAACTGTAATCAATGAGCGGTCTATTCCGGGCGAAAATAATCCTGACTTACGTAATATTTCGGGTATAGTTCCCAATTTTTATATGCAGGAAGGAGGATTAAAACTTTCTACTCCTATGTATATTCGTGGAATCGGCACGGTCTCCGGAACTCCTCCTGTAGGCCTTTACGTAGACGGGGTGCCGGTTTTTGACAAAAATGCCTTTGTTTTTGATCTGTACGATATCCAACAGATTGAGGTGCTGAGGGGGCCGCAAACCACTTTATACGGAAGAAATAGTATCAACGGTTTAATTAATATAAATACCCGTCCGGCCGGAAATAAATTTGCCCTGAGGGGAAAAATCGGAGTGGCTAGTTATACTTCTCAGCATTACAATCTTATTCTTGACTTGCCGGTAAAGAGTGTTTACAATAAACTCTCTTTCTCCTATAATAAATCCAAAGGTTATTTTAAAAATGCCTTTGAAAACGGAAGGAGATCTAATCCGACAGAATCTTATAATGGACAATACCTGGGTAATATTTATGCTGCCCGGAATTGGAAGATTTCGTTCGGAGCGAATTATGAACATTCTTATGACGGCGGGTATGCTTATTATGCAGTAGATTCCTTGAAAAAAGAGCGGTACAGGGTAAATTATAATACTCCTTCCTCTTACAAGCGGGATTTGTTGACTTCTCATCTGAATTTGAGGAAAAAAGGACAGTATACCGCTTTTAACTGGATGACTTCTTATTCCTGGTCGAAAGACAAGCAAATTTTAGATGCTGATTTTACATATCTGGATGTGTTTGACAATCATAAGAAATCGAAGCAGAATCTGGTTACACAGGAAATAAACCTGCAATCTGTGGGCACGAAACACTGGGATTGGACGATTGGGACATTCGGGTTTTATAAGGATTTGGAAAACAAGTATCTGGCTACTTTCGGGAAAGACAAACATTATCTTTTGCCTATGCCTTTGGATGAAGCAAAGTATTACAATTCGACGGCTACGAAAGGAATAGCCGGTTACGGTCAGATTTCGGTTAAAGAATTATGGCCGGGAATGGTTTTGACGGCAGGATTGCGGTATGACTACGAGAAGGTTAGTTTAAATTACCGGGATAGTTTGTTATTGACCGGTTCCGCCCGGTTTGAGGCCTATCATGTTTCCCGAAAAGACAATGCTTTTTCTGCCTGGTTACCGAAATTTTCTTTTTTACAAAAATGGGGAAAAGGAGTTTCTGTATATGCCAATATAGCAAAAGGATATAAAGCCGGTGGATACAATATCATCGTAAATGAAATGAGTTCTCAATTTGTGGATCTGGGTTATGACAAAGAAAAGTTGTGGAATTATGAAGTCGGAATGAAGTATTTCAGTCCCGGTCAAAAATTCAACCTGACCACGGCTCTATTTTATATCGATTGGAAGGACCAGCAGATTTTTGTAATGGGAATGATGGGACCTAGTATTAAAAATGCCGGAGATGCGCGAAGTGTCGGAGGAGAAGTGGATTTGCAATGGGAGATTATTCCCCGTTTGACCTATACTTTCTCAGCAGGATATAATCATTCGGAATATTATCACCATCTGACAAAAACCTATGAAGGGAACCGTATTGTTATGTCTCCCGAATTTACGGGTCATATGGGACTCTCCTATCAATTACCCTTACATTGGCTGAGCTTTGAAAATTTTGCAGTTTCCACTACTGTTACCGGTTTCGGAACCCAGTATTTTGACGAAGCCAATTTACTGAAACAATCTCCTTATTTCCTTTGGAATCTGGACCTGCACTTTTCCGGTAAATATGCTGATTTCCATATTTGGGGAAAGAATTTACTGGATAAAGCATTTTTTACATATATGCTCAACAATCCGGTCGGAGAAAAATTACCCCAGTATTACGATATGGGGCAATCCGGCTCTCCTGCCCGTTTTGGAGCTTCTGTTTCATTTAAAATCTAACAAGGATAAAAATTTTGTATATGAAAAAGTATGTACTCTTTTCTCTGATTCTGACACTGGCAAGCGTGTTGTATTCCTGTAGTGATAGTGAGGACGAACCCAATCCGTTAATCGGTACCTGGAATTACGGACAACCTCATTTTGAATTCGAATATGCCCAGGATTCTATAGTAATCTCTGCTGGTAAAAGTAAAATGTCAATAGCTGTGGAAGATTTGAAAACAATTTTCCTGAGTATGGCAAAAGAAAAAATGGGAGATTATTTTAAAGGTATCACTTTTGCAGCCGACAATACATTGAAAGTGAATATGAGTTTACAGGACGGAACTCCCGCTACTTTAGGGGCTACTTATAAACTGGATGAACGGTATATAGAAGTAGCTCTCCGTTCAGCAGATTTAGGACAACTGACCGGAGGAACAGTACCGGATATTCCCAAAATCAGTTTTATCTACCAGCTAAATAAAAATGAATTACTGATGTATTTTGATAAAACCTATTTGAAAAATATGGTAGCTATGATGCAGGACCAGTTGCTTTCCTTGATTTTACCCAACCTCATAGACGGTTTCGACCAATTACCGGATATAGTGAAACAAAGCATTATAGATAGTTTTAAAAGTCAAATTACAACTATTTTCAATAATACCTTAAAACTTGAATTGGGGTTTACCTTGAGTAAATAATATTTGTAAGTCCAGATAAAACCGGGAGATATTAAAAGTTGACTTTAAAATAAATAATTGAATATTAACACATTAATTGGTTTTAAGCATAAGGGCTTTATTCTCTTCTAACCTTAAAAAGCAAGATAGCTCTATTCTTATGTTGACTTTCCTGCAGGTCTGCAACAAGAGTGTATCTGAGCCATTAAAACCAATTAATGTGTTATGGTTAGAACAATTACACAACCGGGTACCAAAAGTAGTAAACGTTTCCAGTGTCATCCCAGAGCTACCCGTGCCGGAGTTGTCTGTTTGGAAGCTGCAGGCTCCTTCACATATTCCGCAAGCAGAACATTATGCTCCAGATTCTCCGGACTGAAACGGGGAATCGTACTGCGGAAATCCGACCCCCCGAAAGTCGTATCCGTACCGTACTGTCAGTATGGCCTTTCCCAGAGGGCTGAACGGCACGAAACCGATACCCAATTCCTCCAGGGCAGGAAGCAATTCCTTTTCCGGATTCCGGTACCACATGGAATATTCACTTTGTACGGCCGTCAGCGGACAAACGGCATGCGCACGCTGTACTGTGGCAGGAGCGGTTTTCGAAAGACCCCAATGCAACACCTTTCCCTCCTTAATAAGTCCGGCAAACGTATCTCCCACTTCCTCAATCGGCGTATTCGGATCAACCCGGTGCTGGTAAAGCAAACCGATATGATCCGTACGTAGTTGTCTGAGCGAACCTTCCACTGCTGTTCAGCCCCGGTTTATTGTTTTTGACCATCCCCATCCGACAGTAAGCAAGATAACAAACAATTGGTAACCATCAGGATTATTTCATTTTCAGTCCGGGAATCAGCGGCATGGCGTCGATCAGTTCAAGGTGTTTCACCATATCGAGTGTTCCCTGTTTATACTTCTGAAAATGCGGAGTTGCGATATGGCTTTTGTAGGCAGCCTCATCCGCATAAATTTCCAGGATAGTTACCTCATTCAGACGCTCTTTTTCAGCTACTGCATAAAGAGCCAATACGCCGGGTTCCAACCGCATGGAGGCTTCTATTTCCTCTTTCAGAAAGACATTGTATTCCGCGAGGTGTGCCGGATCGACGGTGATCTTCGACAAGCGTACCATATTCTTCTCCGGAGCAGGTTGACCGGCCGATTTGATGGCATTTAGTGCCTTCATGGCCGGCGGAAAACCGATATAGGGAAGGCACTGGATCACAGCCGCCGTCAGCGTTTCCTTACTGTTGCCCAGTTTCAGATTACCCAGGGTATGCGAAGAAAGCTGGCTGTCGGCTTCCAGCGTAGTCAGAATGCAATAAATCAGCAGCTCACGGGTTTTTACATCCAATCCTCCCCGGGTATAAATATCCCCGAAACAATATTCCGTCAGAAAACGGGATACCTCTTTTCCCATGCCTCCCGGCACATCCGCCATTCTTTTCTCGATTTCATCCCCGTAGAGCGGCTGCTGGATAGCGCGGCCTTTTTCTCCGCGGTTTTCCTCGGTAACCGTTCCCTGCGCTTCGAGAGGAAGCGGAATACCTTGTACCTTAAATACCTCGTTCATCACCGCAATAGCGTTCAGTGTTTTGGGAAAACCGATAAAAGGGGCGCACTGATAAATCGCTTCCCGCAGTTCCACCGGGCTGACCCCCACGTGGAGGGCTGCGGCGGCATGCGCTTTCAGTTGCGGCAAAGTCTGCATCACAGCCAGGGTCGTACAGGTAATCAGTTCCCGGGTTTTATGGTCAAGATCACCGACGGCAAAAACTTCCCCGAAAATGAATTTCTGGAGAATATCCATAAACTCCGGATCAGTGCCCTGACCTGTCAATGCTTCACCGCCGAATAAGGCCGTAAACGTTTCTTTATAAAGCTCTGTTCTATCCATCTTTTTTACCTCCTCTTTATTTTCTTGTGCCATCACCGGTATACCTCCGGAAATCAGCAGAAAAGCGATAATTAATTTCTTCATACTCTTTTATTTAAAGATTATACACTCTTACCCAGGCGGTAGGCGTCGTCTCCATAGCGGGTACTTTTCACCGACCCTGCCGTCCATACGCCCGGAGCCACCACCGCCCCGCAGTCCTTCCAGCCCAGATAACGGGACAGTGTCCGGTAGTGCAGCAGCATCGGCTCTGCTTCGCTTTCGGCCGTATCGGCATAAGCCATCAGAAAAGCCGTTTTTTTCGGAGCACCTTTGATGCGTCCGTTGATCGCATAAAAACGGTCGATCACACTTTTCAGTTGGGAAGAAAAACCGAAATAATACATGGGTGTCACAAACACCACCATATCCGCCCCGACCAGATGAGGACGGACAATGGAAAAATCATCTTTCAGCACACATTCGCCATCCATTCCGCAACGATTACAAGCCATATACCCGGCCACTTTATGTTCGGCACAATTAAAGCGGAAAACGGTATGCTCGTTCTCTTCCGCCCCCTTGATAAACTGTTCGGCCAGATAATTCGTGTTCCCATTGCGACGGGGACTGCCGGTCAATACGACTATATTCATTTTCTTTGATTTTAAAGTTTCCGCAGGCAGTCCGGCTGTCCCTGCAATCCACTTGCCGGCAGATGCCGTTTTCGCCAGCAGGGCGATTGCGGCAACTGCCGCTGTGCGTTTTAAGAATTTCCGCCTGTTCATATACTATCATTTACGGAATAAGTAATTTGCATTTTCGTACAGGATCTGCTCCACATAAGGCGCAAGGGTTGCGTCCTCTTTGATCCATCTCCGCATCCCTGCCAGTCCGGCAGTCAGCACACGCTCCGGCTGGTAAGGATAGTCCGAACCGTAGAGCAGATGTTCCGGTGTAGTAATCGTCAGCAAGGTTTTCACCACTTCAGGCGTAGCACCTCCTGCCAGATCATAGTAGAGATTACGGAGGTTTGCTTCCCAATTTATCGGTTCCATAAATCCTTTTGCCTGCATCACGGGGTGAACCGCTTTCATGCGGGGAATCGCCAGCGGCAGGAACGAACCGCAATGCGGCACCACTACTTTTAGCTTCGGATAACGGGCAGGCACATTGCGCGAAATCATATTGATCACTGTGCGCGTCGTCTCGGCCGGATATTCGTAAATGGCCAGCGGTGCGGTAGCGATAATTCCTTCATTTACCGGAGCCGGTTTATGCGGATGCAGGAGTATGACAGCTCCGCGCTCGTTCAGTACCTCCATCAACGGGTCGAGTGCAGCGTCGCCGACATATTGCCCCCGACTGTTCGTTGCCAGTTTGATGCCGTCTGCGCCAAGCGTATCGAGGGCATAAACCGCTTCCCGGATAGCCGCATCTACATCCGGCAAAGGAAGCGAAGCACAAAACAGAAATTTGCCGGGATATTCCGCTTTCAGCCGGGCGCAGGCTTCATTGTACCCCCGTGTGGCACGGCGGCACTCCTCTGTATCCCCGAAATAAGGCTGGGGGGCAGGCATCGAAAGCACACTCGTCTTGATACCCGCGTCCTCCATAAACTTCAGGTGTGAAGCGACATCCCAGGCAGGCAAGGGGAACGTCTCTTCCAGTGCCGCATCATGCTGCTCCAGCAATGCCGTGAACTCCGGCAAAACAGTGTGACTGTGTACATCCATCGCCTGTTGTGCCATAGCCGTACCTGCTAAAAACAGATTCAAAATAACAACCGCATATCGTTTCATCGTCCTATCTCTTTTTTAAATCATCGGCATTTCCCACGAACCCCGTGTGTCCACGCCTGTACTTTCGGCCGCATCTTCGATGGTCTTTACATCTGCCTCTGTCAGAGAGATTCCGGTAGCCTGCACGGCATCCTGTACCTGGGCGGTTTTCGTCACCCCGATAATCGGAGTGGTTCCTTTGGCAATAGCCCAGGCCAGGGCTACCTGTGCCGGAGTGATGCCGTAACGGTCGCCCACTGTACGCATAACGCTCACAAGTTTCCCGATTTGCGGAAGCAGCGGGTTATAGGTCGCACCGCGCTGACTGCCTTCCGGCAACGGATGGGAAGTGTCGTATTTCCCGCTCAGCGCACCTTGTTCCAGCACCATGTATGCCCAGAAATCCATTCCGTTTTCCTTGCAATAGTCCAGGATTCCGGCCTTTTCCGATGAACGGTACAACAGACTGTAATGATTCTGAACGGCCGAAACGTGTACCCCTTCTTTCGACAGGATCCCTTCCGCCCGTTTGATCTGGGACAGATTGTGGTTGGAAACTCCGATGTGCTTCACTTTTCCCTCCTTTACCAGCGGAGCCAGAAGGGGAGTCCATTTTTCTACATCCGCCGGGTTGTGAATCCAATATACATCGATATAATCCGTCCCGAAGCGTTCGAGGCTTTCGGCCAGCATATCGGCTACGGGGTTTGCCGAATCGCCGGCAATCTGCGGCGTAAACTTGGTAGAAATCAGCACCTCTTCCCGCTTGCAGTTTTTTGTAAACGAAGAGAGCACCGTCTCGGAGGCTCCCATACCATATACTACGGCCGTATCCCAGAGATTCAGGCCGTTTGCCATCGCCGCATCGAATACGGGCTTCAATTCTTCCGTTCCCAAATGATTTCCGAATACCTGGTCACCGCCGACCGTTCCTGTGCCCCACGACCAGGTTCCTAATGCTATTAAAGGTTGCTTTTTCATTTTATATTCCTCCTTATTTTATTATTTCTGAAACAAAAAACTAACGGATAAAATTGGTCATTGCATGCGCTTCGTGTGCCGGAAAAGAAACTCCGGCAGCCCGTCCCGCTTCGATACACTTCAGCAGCCATGCCATATTCCGTGCAAGCGTGCGCATCGTTTGCAGCCCTTCCGCATCACGGCGGATTTCCTCCGGAGTATTCCCGTGCACGATGTTCCAATATTGCGAGGGCACGAGGGGCATATTGCAATCCGCCATATACTTATTCATCTGATCGAGTGCCGCCGTACCGCCGCTACGACGGCAGGTGGCGATGGCAGCCGCGGGTTTACCGGCGAAATGCTCACCATTAAACTCATCGATAAAAAACAGGCGGTCCATAAACGAAGTCATCGCTCCACTTACTCCGGCATAGTGGACAGGCGTGCCGAAAATAAACCCATCGTATTCGTCCATCCGGGCCACAAAATCATTGACCACGTCCTTTCTGAAACACTTTCTTTTGCCGATACAGGCCCCGCAGCCGATACACCCCGCAACGGGTGCATTACCCACCCAGAAAATGTCGGATTCCACCCCTTCCGCTTTCAGCACTCCGGCAATTTCCGTCAGGGCTGTAAACACGCATCCCTCTTTATGCGGACTACCGTTTACCAACAATACTTTTAAGCTGTTCATGGCCGAAAAACTATTTCTTCAGGTCAGGCAAAAGCACACCACCTACGCCCACATTTTCGGGTTCGTTCTCCTTGATAAATACGAAAATAGTCTGCTCCGGCAATCCCGTGATGTGGGAAGTCGATTCCGTTACTTCCTTTACCAGCTGAGCCTTCTTTTCTTTGCTCATTTTTACCAGTTCCATTGTTATCGATGGCATACTCTCTCTTTTTATTCGGTTTAATTTATCGGTTCTCTTTCCATTCTTTTCCTAAAGTCATACATTTAGCCACCACTTCGCCCGTTCGCAGATACGAATAGGTCGGCATCTCAAACAGAATCGGTTTCAGTTTCCCGTAATCGATCTTTCCGTCCTCACCCAGCACGGTTTCCTCGGCATAAGTAGCTGAAATACGGCAGATAAAGCTGTCGAAAGTATCCGTTTCGTAGTTGTCTGCCACTTCACAATCCATCACCAGTGGCGAATCGTCGATCATCGGCGTGCCGTTTTCACTGATATGATAATCGAACACTTCCGACTTATCCACCTTGGCACCGCTTACGCAACCTACATAATCCGCACGTTGGAGCAACTTATCGTCGATGGTATTCACCGATAGCCGTCCGGTAGCTTTAATCCCCTGGTTCGTATAATGCACCTTAGCCAGTGACACCAAAATACGGTCGTGCCCGATAATGCCCAGATGTCCCACCAGCACCCAGTTCGGTTTTCCGTCGACCATCGTACCGACAACCACGGCCGGCGTAGGATAAAGAGCAAGTGTATTCCCTAAATTCTTTTTCATCTTATATTCCTTTTATTATTTCTGATACAAAAATACGTCCTTACGGGCAGAGGCTTTGTGCCTGATTTACTGATATTCTTACCACATTTCAGGTTTTATTGCCGGATTAAACACAATCGCTTCCCTTCCGGCAGCATAGCGAAAGGAGTAGAGTGGTAACCCTTTTATTGCTTTTCAAACTTTACGGCAACATCCCCTGCCACATTCAACGCACTGATACCGTCACCGTCGATGTGGCCGATCTTAATCAGATCATTGGTCTGCGACCAGTTCTTACAGAAAATCGCCACATTGCCCCACGGGACATAAATTGTAATGTCACCGGGTACAGGCGTACAGCCGCGTGTGACGCCCGCCGTTGTCAGCGCGGGCGACGGATAAAAAATCTTTTCGGTTATATTATTATAGTCATTGAGTGTCACCTCCAGCGGCAGGCGCGACAGGAAATCCCGTCCTGCGGCATTGTCTTCCATCGTGGCGGTAATGGTGCGGCCGCCAACCGTAATATTCATTTTCATAGACGTATTGTTATTATTATTTTCTTCCCGGTTGGCTCCGAGTTGTTCGAGCCATGTAGTCACGCGGCTTGCCATTTGCGAAAGCGTTGAAGAAGTCAGCAACAGGGTTTCGGTAAAAGTTGCACCGGAACAAAGCCCTTTTGCCTCGCTGACCGATGAAGAGATACCGCTGCTACCGCTCGTCGCGAACAAGGCAATGCGTTTACCTGCCAACTTCGCGGCATGTTCGTGCAGAAACGTCTGCATCGGAGTGGCCATGCTTCCGTACCAGATCGGATAACCGACGAAAATCAGATCGTACTTCCCGAAGCTCTCCACCGAAGTTTTAATTGCGGGATAATTTCCCTCTCGGATTGCTGCCAGTTCCGTCTGGGCCCGGCTGAGCATGGCATTGTAATCACTCTCAAAAGCAGTCTGGGGTTCCACCTCCAGGATATCGCAGTCAAGCGTTGTTTGAATCTGCTGTGCCACCCGCTCCGTATTGCTTGTACGTGAACAGTAGAGCACCAGATAGCGCCCGTTTCCACCGGGTGTGGGCGTATCCGGATTATCGTCGCCTTCTCCCGGCGTTTCCGGTGTCAGCGGATCGTTGTCCGAACCTCCGCAGGATGCCATGGACATCAGGGTTACCAATAGCAGGGGGATAAATAAAAACTTTCTCATACCGCTACTTTTTATTAGGGTTTATTAAAATATGCTCTTCCGGGAAACGTTTCATCGAATCGTCCCAGTCTTCCAGTTCCACGTCCTCAACGGACACGGAAACAAATTTTTCATCCACGCCGAGCGTTTCCATCAGCGTGTCACGAAGCCTTTCGGCCAGTTCTTGTTTTACTTCCCGGTTACGTCCGGGCAACATACTTACTGCAATGTGTGGCATAATCTTTTCATTTATAGTTCTTCCAATACAAAAATAGACAGCTCCAGGCAACAACTTTGTAGACAATTCATCGGAATTATTACCATTATTCCGGTTTCTGTCACTCGTTTCTCCTATTTGCCCGATAAAACAAAAATTCCCGTAAGTCAGTAACTTAGAAGTATAAAAGTAAATATGAAAATCGAGATAGCGGAAAGTACAGAAATAAAATTGAGAAACAGAGAGTTAGGATAGAATGCTAAAACAGGTTAAAGCCAACGAAAACCGTTCAAAAGCCAAGTTAAAACGGAGCGATGTTGCTAATCCGTAACCCCGCATTCAGGTTATGGAATAGACACGAAAAAAGAAGGATAACGATTTGGGATTTAATGGTTTCCGAATGATAAGATATTACCCGTTCCTCCATACATAAATTGCCTGTACGGTATCAACGCGGCCGCCAAACGATGCGGCATCAACAAGCATCTTTCTTGGCACTGTGCTAGCCATACGACCATTTATTATTTATTGAAAATCAATGCATTATACCACATCCTCAGTAAACCGGTAACGGTTCAGAAACGAGCAGATCCCGTTTTTATACGCCATTTTCATACATACAAAGAACGCCTTTTAAGTATAAAAATTATGTTTCAAGTTTAGTTCACAATTATATTGAGATATTTTTTAGCTTTCGTAACCCCATTTTTATGCGCCAACACTAAAAAATCAGATAAATTATCTATATTTGCAAACAACTACAGATTATGTAGTGTTTTGAAAATGTAAATTATGGATGATTTGAAATTGGATAGAAGTAATAAATGGGATCAGTTCTTTGTCGACCTGCAATCCCAAGGACGTTATGCCTTTACATTTGAAGAAGTATGTGATCATTTCAAGTCGTCTAAAAAAACATTGCTGCAAGGCTTGTATAGATATAAAACCAAGAAACAGATAGCTCAAATACGAAAAGGCTTTTATGTGATCATTCCACCTAATTATTCAAATCAGGGAATGCTCCCTCCATATTTGTTTATCGACGACCTGATGAAGTCCTTGAGTAAACCCTATTATGTAGCTTTGTTGTCTGCGGCAGCTTTGCATGGGGCAGCACATCAACAACCGATGGAATACTTTGTAATGGCAGAAACCCCGGCCCCTAGGAGTATTAATAATAAAAAATTGAAGATCTCATTTTTTTCAAAAAACTCATGGGAACAAGATGATATTGTTCAGAAAACAACCGACGTCGGTTATCTCAATGTTTCTTCTCCCGAATTGACTGCATTGGATTTACTAGCCTACGTCGATAAAATAGGGATGAATAGAACTGTTACTCTTTTACAAGAGCTAGTCCAGGCGATGAAAGCAACAGCACTCTATAGAACAGCAAGAAGATATCCAAATACTCCTGTAATCCAACGATTGGGTTATATTTTAGATAAGACATTAAGCGAAGAAAAACTGTCTAATCCTTTACTGAAGATTTTGAATGAAAGAAATATATCTCCGGTGTTATTGATTGCTCAAAATGAAAAGCAGGGAGAGTTAGACGAGACATGGTAAGTAATTAAAAATATAG